>DATNGO010000196.1:0-53024 GCA_035605855.1 Acidobacteriaceae bacterium
TCCAGCAGCCAGTTGAGCAGCACGGCGTAAATCTTGTGCGCGTCGACGACGTTGCCGTGCTCATCTACCGCACCGATGCGGTCCGCATCACCGTCTGTGATGAGACCGGCGTCACACTTGTGTTCGACGACTGCCTTCTGCGTCGCGGCGATGTGCGGCAAAATGGGCTCGGGGTTGATGCCGGGAAACGCCGGATTGAGCTCGCTGCGGAATTCGACGAACGGAATGCCCGCGCGTGTGAAGATGCCGGCGATGTAGCCCTTGCCGGCACCGTACATGGTGTCGATCAGGAAACGGAAGCCTGAGCGTTTGATCGCTTCGAAATCGACAAAACTCTCGAGCGCCGCGATGTACGTCGGCGCAAAGTCGACCTCTTCGATCGTCCCCGGCGTGCCGGCCCTGGGTACCGGCTGCAGCAGATCGCTCTCGATTGCAGCGATTATTCCGGGGCTGCCGGCTCCGCCGTAGCTGGCCTTGTACTTCACGCCGTTCCACTGCGCTGGGTTGTGGCTCGAGGTAATCATCACCCCGCCTGCGGCGCCGCGCTCGCGCACAGCGAAGGAGAGCTCTGGTGTGGGAGTGACCTTGCCGGAAATCGCTACGGGGATTCCAGCCTCGGAGAGCACCTCAGCGACAACCTTCGCGAATGCCTGCGAAGCAAAGCGCGTGTCCCACCCAATACATACGCCGGACGCTGCGTTCTCATGCTTGAGCACATACAGTGCAATGGCACGCGCAGCCACGCGAACGTTCTCGTAGGTAAAGTCGTCCGCGATGATGCCGCGCCATCCATCCGTGCCGAATTTAACGACGGTCTTGTGCTCCATCTGGTCTCAATCCTCAGTTGCTTGAGATCTTCTACGTCAGGTCCTGGCGGCCGGTTTTTTTCAGTTCCGTCACCACCTTGCCCACATCCTGCGAGCCTTCGCGTGTTGTGATCAAAATCGCATCGTCCGTCTCGACGACAACCAGATCCTTCACTCCCACCAGCGCCACGGTCTTCTTCGGCGAAAAGACATAGCAGCCGGTCGATGCGATCTCCACGTGATGCGAGGTCTCAAAGACGTTAGAGTTGTGCGACTCCGTGCGCTCGGCAACATACTCATGCAGCGCGGCCCACGAACCGAGATCGCTCCATGCGAAGTCGCCGGGCAGGCAATAGAGCTCGCTCTTCGCTTCACCTTTCGCGGAGCGCGGCTCCAGCACCGCGTAGTCAATCGAGATCGACTCGCACTGCGGATACAGCTCCGCAAACACCTTTTCGAATTTCGGCGTTCCCCATGCGTCGGCGATCTTTTCCAGCAGTGCCGCAGTCTCCGGCTGGTGCTCGCGCATCGCGTCCGCCAGCGTCTTCGCGGTCCACAGGAACATGCCGCTGTTCCACGAGTAGTTGCCGGAGCGGAGAAACCGCTTCGCCTTGGCCTTGTCGGGCTTCTCGGTAAAGCGATGGACGCGACGCACCGGGATCGACTCACCGCTCTCCACGATCGGATCGAGCGCCGCACCCAGTTCGATATACCCGTAGCCCGTCTCCGGCCGCGACGGCGAAACCCCCAGCACCACAATTGCTGCACTGCGCCGGGCGAGTGCTGCGCCTGCCCGAACCACGCGACGGAAGCGAGTAACATCGCCGATCGTGTGATCCGATGGGAAGACACCGAGCACCGTGTCAGGCGACTTGCGCTCCAGCAGAAACGCCGCGAGCCCGCATGCCGGCGCTGTATTACGGGCTGCGGGCTCACGCAGAATGTGTTTCCCTGGCACATCGGGAAGCTGCTTCGCGATCGTCTTCGCCAGCAGATCGTTGGTGATGACCCACACCTGGCCCTCGGACACGACGGGCTTCACGCGCTCCACCGTGTTCTGGATCATCGTGCGGTCGCCGTCCAGCGACAACACCTGTTTCGGCTGGGCGCGACGGCTGCGCGGCCAAAAGCGTGTGCCGCTTCCGCCCGCCAGAATCACTGCGGCAAAATCCGGCCGCTCTGCACCGGATGCCTTCTCGCGCCTGCTGTCCCCGCCGCTCGCGCCCCCGGTCACGTTCAGCTCAGCCCACCCAGGAACTTGCCGATCCGTTCGACACCCTTGTCGATCACATCCGCGCTCACCGCATAGGAGAGGCGAATATGCTCATCGGTTCCGAACGCCTCGCCCGGCACCGTGACCACATGCGCCTCGGTCAGCAGGCGGGACGCCAGTTCGCTCGCCGTCTTCACACCGCCCCTGGCGAGGAATGCGCTGATGTTCGGATACACATAGAACGCGCCTTCAGGCTTCGTGCAGGTCAGCCCGGGAATCGACTTGAAGCCATCGAGGATGCGATCGCGCAGCTTGATGTAGTCGGCGCGCATCTCCTTCACGCACTCCTGCGAGCTAGTGAGCGCAGCGATAGACGCACGCTGCACCATGCTCGCGGTATTCGACGTCGACTGCGACTGCAGCTTGCTCATCGCCGCAATGATCGGTTTCGGCCCCAGCGCAAAACCCGCGCGCCATCCGGTCATGGCGTAGGTTTTCGAGAGCGAGCCAAGCACCAGCATGTGCTCCTTGCACTCCGTCAGAGACGCGCCGGAAACCAGGTCGCCCGAGAAGTTCAGATACGCGTAGCACTCATCCAGCCACACATAGATGCCGCGCTCGTGCGCCATCCGCACAATCGCGTAGAGATCGTCCTTCGGAATCACGGCGCCGGACGGATTCGACGGCGTGTTCAGGATGATCGCCTTCGTGCGATCCGTCACCGCCGCCTCGATCATCTGCGCGGTCACGCGGAAGTTGTCGGCCTCGTTCGTCTCGACAAACACAGGCTTGCCACCGCTGAACTGCACGATGTCCTTGTAGCTGACCCAGTACGGGGTCGGAATGATGACCTCATCGCCGTGATCGATCAGCACCTCAGCGGCATTGAAGATCGACAGCTTTCCGCCGGCCGAGAAGACGCATTCCTCCGGCGTATAGTTCGTCCCGAAGTCCGCCGCGTGCCGCTCGACAACCGCCTTGCGCACCTCGGGCACGCCGGCCACCGCCGTGTAGCGCGTGAAGTTCTTCTGGATCGCCTCGATCGCCGCATCCTTGATATGCTGCGGCGTCGCAAAGTGCGGCTCGCCCGCGCCAAAGTCCGCAAGGTCAATGCCCTGCGACTTCATCTTCAGGGCCTCGGCGGTAATGGCCATCGTCGCCGAAACCTCAATGCGGTTAATGCGGTCCGTCAGGATCTTCGTGGGCGCTGCAACTGTCGCTGTGCTCATGCCCCTAGTCTTTCAGATTTGCCCGTGCAGATAAAGCCCGTTTCCGTACCACCCAGGTCGTCATGCACCGGTAATCCTGCACAATCGTCGTCTTCAGCGGATCCACCATCACGCCGTTCAACTCGTTCGTGAGCCCCAGCAGCAGCTCCTCATCCGCCAGAAACCATTCCTGCCCATCACCGATCCGGTAGATGTCCGGCCGCACCTGCTCAAATTTCATTCCGATCCTCGATCCCATGCGCGTGAACAGCAGCCCTCCCGGCCGCAACACCCTCCACAACTCTTCGAGCATGGACAGAAAATGGTGCTGGTCCCGCGCAAAGTGCAGCACCGAGCTGCACATCACCACGTCCGCGAATCCATCTGCGAACGGCATCGCGTCAATCTGCCCCACCTGAAAGTTCCCGGCCGGCAACTTCGGATTCAGTTCCGCCGCCAGAGCGCGCACATGCTCGACGCCCTCCGGGTTCGCGTCCAGCGCATACACCTCGCAGCCTTCGCGCAGCAGATACACCAGGTTGCGCCCATACCCGCACCCGGCGTCCAGCACCTTCATCCCGGCCGCGATATTTCCGCGCAGAATCTGGTCAAACACATAGATATCGATCTGACCAAATTGCTCCTGAACCGTCACATCTACTCCGCCCCCGGAACCGCCGCGCCCGTCACTTTTTTCTTCTTCAGCCGCTCCACCACCACGGGTGGCACCAGCGAGGAGACATCGCCACCCAGTTGAAACACGCCCTTGATCAGCCGCGAGCTGACATACGTGTACTTCTCCGCCGGCATCATGAACAGCGTCTCGAGCTCCGCGTCCAGCTTGCGGTTCATCATCGCCATCTGGAATTCATACTCGTAATCCGAGACAGCGCGGATGCCGCGGATTACGGCCTTCGCTCCCTGCGCGCGCGCAAAGTCCACCAGCAGTCCGTCGAAGGTCTCCACCGTCACATTCCCGAAGCCCTTCGTCGCTTCGCGCAACATCTCCTCGCGCTCGCTCACCGTGAACAGCGGCGTTCCCTTCGACGCGTTCCGCAGAATCGCCACCACCAGGTGGTCGACGATCTTCGCTCCACGCGCGATCACATCCAGGTGCCCATTGGTCGGCGGATCAAACGTCCCCGGATAGATCGCCGTAATCGCCTTACTCATAGCAACCCCAGCATACAGGTTCGCTTACCTCAGGCATCCCGCTTCTGGAGGTAGCCCTGCACGTAATCGCGAACGCCGTCTTCGAGGGAGGTGAACGGCCGTGTGTATCCCGCGGCCCGCAGCTTCCCGGTCTTTGCCTCGGTGAAGTATTGGTACTTTCCCTGCAGCTCCTTCGGCATCTCGATGAACTCTATCTTCGGTTCGCGCCCCATCGCAGCGAATACAGCACGCGTCAGGTCCAGCCATGTGCGCGCCTTGCCCGTGCCGCAGTTGAAGAGGCCGCCGGGAGCGCCGGCATCCTGCAGCGCGAAGTGCAGCGTCACGTCCACCGCGTCCTTCACGTAGATGAAGTCACGCATCTGCTCGCCATCTTTATATTCCGGCTTGTAGCTCTTGAACAACTTCACTTCGCCGGTGGCCTGGATCTGCTCGAAGCTCTTCACCACCACCGAGCGCATGTCGCCCTTGTGGTCCTCGCACGGACCGTACACATTGAAGTACTTCAGGCCGACGATATTTCCGCCCTCACCCCCATCGAAACGCCCATGCTTCAGCGCCCACACATCAAACATCTGCTTGGAGTAGCCATACATATTCAGCGGACGCAACGTCGAGGTTGACGCATCGTTGTCGTCATAGCCCGCAGAGCCGTCACCGTAGGTTGCCGCGCTCGACGCATACACAAATCGCGCTCCCTGCTCCTGCGCCCAGTTACACAGCACGCGCGTGTACTGATAGTTGTTGCGCAGCAAATAGTCGGCATCTTTCTCGGTCGTTGCGCTGCATGCGCCCAGGTGAATGACCGCGCGCGCATCGGCGTACGCATGCTGCTCCAGCAGGCCGAGGAAATCCTCTGGCGAGACAATGTCCTCATACTTGAGCCCAACCAAATTCTTCCACTTCTCGGCTTCGCCCGGCTTGCTGACGCCCAGCTCGTCGACCAGGATCAGCTCGTCCTCGCCACGAGCGTTCAGTTCCGCCACAACATTGCGGCCAATGAAGCCTGCCGCTCCCGTGACAATAATCGGCTCCGCCATCCAGTCTCTCGTCCTCTCTCAGACTTCAACCATCCTAGCGGAACCTTGTTCTCATCCCTTCAACAGCTCCCTCGCGATCACCATCCGCTGGATCTCGCTCGTGCCCTCGCCGATCGTGCACAGTTTCACATCGCGATAGAACTTCTCCGCCGGGTAGTCCTTGATGAACCCATAGCCGCCGTGAATCTGCACGCCCTCGTCGCAGATTTTGCACGCTACCTCTCCGGCAAACAACTTCGCCATCGCGGCTTCGCGCGTCACGCTCTTGCCCTGGTCCTTCATCTGAGCCGCACGCATTGTCAGCAGCCACGCCGCATCAAGCTGCGTCGCCATATCCGCCATCTTGAAGCCAATCGCCTGAAACTCGCTGATCGCCTTCCCAAACTGCTTCCGCTGTTTCGAGTACTTCACCGCAGCATCCAGCGCCCCGCGCGCCATCCCCAGCGCCAGCGCTGCAATCGAGATTCGCCCACCATCCAGCACGCGCATCGCGTCCCTGAACCCACCGCCCAGTTCGCCGATCAAACAATCGTCCGGTACAAAGCAGTTCTCAAAGATCAGCTCCGCGGTATCGCTCGCGCGCAGGCCCAGCTTGTTCTCCTTCTTGCCGCTGCGAAATCCGGCCATGCCCTTCTCCACCAGGAAGGCCGAAATTCCGCCATGCGTCGCCTTCTCCTTATCCGTCACCGCCAGCACCAGCGCGCAGTTTGCATACGTGCCGTTGGTGATAAAGGTCTTCGACCCGTTCAATATCCATCCACCGTCGCGCTTCACCGCCGTCGTCCGCATGCCGCCCGCATCGCTGCCGGAGCCCGGCTCGGTCAGCCCCCATGCGCCCAGCCATTCGCCGCTCGCCAGCTTCGGAATCCAGCGCTTCCTCTGCGCGTCGTTGCCGCCGATCATGATGTGATTCGTGCATAGCGAATTGTGGCTGGCCACAATAATTCCCACGCTGCCGTCTACGCGCGAAAGCTCCTCCACTGCGAGCACGTACTCAACGTAGCCGAGCCCCGCGCCGCCCAGCTCCTCGGGAAAGATCACGCCCATCAGGCCCATCTCGCCAAGCTTCTTTACGACCGCATGCGGAAACTCGCTCTTCTCATCCCACTCGCTCACATGCGGAGCGACCTCACGCTCCGCAAAGCTCCGCACCTCGCGCCGAAGCTGTTCCTGCTCATCTGTCAGTCCGAAATGCACGTACCCCTCCGTCTGCCCAATATAAGCTGCGCTTCTACATCTATCAGATTTTCCTATACTGCGGAATCCCTGCCGGGGATCGAACGGCCGCACCGCTACTGGGCGGCATGCCTCGCCTTGCGAATGAGCTGCCGAGCCTCGCCAATGCCCCTGGTGCCCAGCAACTGATACTTCTTGCCCTGAAGGTTGTGGTAGTTCACAAAGAATTCCTCCACCTCTTCCGTCCACTTGTCGGGAAGGTCCTTCAGCTTACGGATGTTGGTGTAACGATGGGTTTCCTCCGCGACCGCGACGAGCCGGTCGTTGCGGATCTTCTTCTTGCCATCGACCTGCTGCCCCTCGATAACGCCGATGAGGCGCGCGCGCACGGCGCATCCCGTGAAGGCAGGATCGTCCATGAGCACCAGCACATCCAGAGGGTCGCCGTCGGGCGCGAGCGTCTGGGGCAGAAAACCGAAATCATAGGGAAAAGCCATTCCTGCCGGCAGCGCCATCTTGTGCGCGAAGATTCCCTGATCGACGTCAAAGCTGAACTTGTTGCGGCTGCCCGCCGGGGTCTCCACAATCACCTGGACGAGATCGCCTTTCTCTATCGGCTTCAGCTTCATCGGATTCCTCATCGACTTCATCGTTTGCTCCTTTGTCTTGACTCTCTTTCATACGATGTCGACCAAACCCTGTGCGTTCACTTCGATGCCCGTCGATGGCACCTTCTGACGCCATCTGCCGAACCCCTTTGGATCGGTTCCACTGGTAAAATGAACACATGCCATCCATCCAGCGACGCCATGCCGTAACGGTCAATATCGGCGGCATCCGCGTCGGGTCCGATGCCCCCGTAGTCGTCCAGTCGATGACCAACACCGATACCGCCGACGTCGAATCCACTGTCCAGCAGGTCGCTTCCCTCTCCCGCGCCGGCTCCGAGCTCGTCCGCATCACCGTGAACAACGATGAGGCCGCCAAGGCCGTGCCGTACATCGTCGAGGGCATCCGCAACAAGGGCTGGGAGACGCCCATCATCGGCGACTTCCACTACAACGGCCATCTGCTGCTGCGGAAGTACCCCGACTGCGCCAAGGCGCTCTCGAAGTACCGCATTAATCCTGGGAACGTATCGATCGGACGCAAGGACGACGACAACTTCCGCACCATGGTGGAGTGCGCGGTCGACAACCAGAAGCCCGTGCGCATCGGCGTGAACTGGGGCTCGCTGGACCAGGCGCTGCTCACTCGCATGATGGATGAAAACTCAAAGTCCGCGCAGCCCCAAGACGCGCGTGACGTGATGATGGAGGCGATGGTCGTCTCCGCTCTGGACAATGCCGCCGCCGCCGAACGCTACGGCCTGCGCCGCGACCAGATCATCCTGTCCGCGAAAGTCTCGAACGTCCGTGACCTCCTCGACGTCTACACCGAACTCGCGCGCCGCTGTGATTACGCGCTGCACCTCGGCCTCACCGAAGCCGGCATGGGCATGAAGGGCGTCGTCGCCTCGACGGCGGGCCTCGCTCCGCTGCTGCTGAATGGCATCGGCGACACCATCCGCGTCTCCCTCACGCCAGAGCCCGGCGCCGATCGTGCCGAAGAGGTTCGCTGCGCGCAGCAGATTCTGCAATCGCTCTCCATTCGCAGCTTCATGCCGCAGGTCACCTCCTGCCCTGGCTGCGGCCGCACGACTTCGACCTACTTTCAGGAACTCGCGCAGCGGATCCAGGCGTACCTGGTGGAATCGATGCCCGAATGGAAGAAGATCTATCCGGGTGTCGAGGAGCTGAAGCTCGCCGTGATGGGCTGCATCGTCAATGGCCCCGGTGAGTCCAAGCACGCGAACATCGGCATCTCCCTGCCGGGAACGTTCGAGGAGCCGAAGGCTCCGGTGTACGTCGACGGCAAGCTCTTCACGACGCTCAAGGGCGACCGCATCGTCGAGGAATTCCAGGTCATCCTCGATGAGTACGTCGAGAAGCGCTACGGCCGCCAGCTCGTCGAGGTCTAGTAATCCTGCCAGACCAAGCTACAATTTGCCAGCCGCTTCGCAGGCGGGTGTACGCTTGAGCCGGCATCCTGCCCATTCAGGGGCGCCATGCGAGGCTTTATGCCGCTTACTCTCAGCACACGTCACTGCGGAAGCGTCTACGTCGTCCACTGCGCCGGCCACATTGTGCATGGCGAAGAGGAGCAGGCCCTCGATGCCACGCTGGACCATGCAGAGCGGACATTCTCCCGCATCGTCCTCAACCTGAGCGACATCTCTCGCCTGGACAGCATGGGACTCGGTCTGCTCGTGCGTCACTCGATGCGTGTCGCAAAGCGTGGCGGAGCCATCCATCTCGCCGGTTCACCGCCCTTCGTCGCGAACCTGCTCGATCTCACCCAGCTCTCGAGGATCATCCCGAACTTCGCAGACGAGGACGAGGCCATCCGCTCTTTCCTGGGCCGTGCCTCCGATGAAAAACCGTCCGGGCGTGGAGTCCGCCTGCTGGTGTTCGACCCCTCGGCCGACCTCTGCACGTTTGCCCGAACCATTCTGTCCCAACACGGATTCAACGTCCGGACGACCTGTTCCTTCGGCGACGCCAAGCTGTTGCTTCGCGTCGAACGCGCAGACTACATCCTCGTCGGCCCGTGCAGCGCTCAACTTCCGCCGGATATGGTTGCACGCGAACTTGCCGCGCTGGCCCCGCAGGCTTCCATTCTGAAGCTCGATGCGGACTTCAAATCCCGCGACGCCCTGGAGGCAACCGAGACACTGCTCCAGATGTTCGACGTTACCGGAGCGTCGCAACGTTCCACCTGATGGCTCAGCGCTCCTTCTTGCGGGCCTTCGGTCGCAGGGCCGGCCACAAAGCAAGCAACCGTGCGCCGGCTGTTCTTCTTCCCTGCTCTTCCGCGCGCCGAGCTTGTGCAGCGCTCCGCTCCCACTGCAACGGATTGTTGTGCATTCGCAACTCGCGCAGCGGATAGAACGTGCCCCGCCACATCACGCCGCGCCTCATCCACACCGCGAGCATCGATCGAATCATCGCCCAGGCCGTTACGATTACGCCCAGTGGATACAACCATCCGTAGCGCGCGTCGATGTGGCTGCGCTCGCCCATGATGCGGTAGCACGCTCCAATGCAGCAGAGCGTTATCAGCGCAGGCGGGATCGTCGGCCACCACGCCAGACCTGCCAGCGGTGCGAGAACCAGCACCAGCATCGCCGCGCACACGCCCAGCATGAGCAACGGTCTGAAGTTCACCGCCGCAAAAAGGTTTTTACTCAGCCCGCGCACAATGCCGCGCGCTCCCTTGGCCCAATGCACCAGCACCAGATCAGGTCCGAACGCCACGCGCTGGCGCAGTCCGGCAGCTTTCATACGACGGGCCAGCGTGACGTCTTCAATAACCGCCAGGCGCTGCGGCTCCCATCCGCCGAGAATATCAAGCGCCTCACGTCGCACAAGGTTGAACGCGCCCACGCCGATCACATCGTGCCGGGCCTGCGGATCACTCACCTTCCATGGCCGCGCCAGCCAGATTCCCAGCACGCTGAAGAAGCTGAGCACCATTCCCTCACCGCGCCCTTTCACCTCCGGCGTTGGCATCACCACAACATGGTCCGCCTGCGTCATCGCTGCGAACGCCATTGCCCTGCGCAGCGACGACGGCGAGAAAAGAATGTCGGCGTCCGTAAAGAGCAGATACTCGCTCGTCGAGTTTTGCGTGCCCACCTCCAGCGCGAAAGTCTTGCCCAGCCAACCCTCGGGGAGATGATCGATGTGAATTGCCCCGATGCGTTCCGGGTAGCGCTCCGCAAACTCGTCCACGATCTCCCGCGTTCTGTCGGTCGAGCGGTCGTCGATCGCGAGCACACGCAGGCCGCTGTACTGCTGCGCAACCAGCGTCCCCAGAGTTGCGCCGATATTCTCCGCCTCGTTTCGCGCCGGCACGACCACCGTCAGCGAGGGCACCGCATCGTCGGGCGGAATCAAATCCCACTCTGGCCGCGAGATATCAGGCACGTCGCCCAGGCGCCGGATCGCCTCATTCGTTCTCCACATCCACAGGGCGGTCAGCAGCCATTCGCCATACTCCGCCGCCGCGCGCCAGCCTTGTCCAATCATGCCAGTCCGATCATGCCGGCGCCGGAGCCTCGACTGTATCCGTCAGGGGCGGCGCAAACCGCGCGCCCACAAAGAAGATCACCGCGCCCACCGCAAACGCCACCAGCGTCACCGCCATTCCTGTCCGCAAATTCGAGCGGTCGCTGATCATCCCAATCACCTTCGACGACGGCATATCGCCAAACACGTGAATCGCGAACAACTGCCCCGCCATGGCTGTCGCGCGCAGGTTCGCAGGCACCGCATTCAGGGTCGCCGCATTCACCGGCCCGGTTCCCAAAAAGATGAGGAACACCGCCGTCGCCAACGAAGGCACAATCAATCTCTGCGGCCCGAAGAAGCACACCACCGCCGGCGCAATCGTCAGGGCGGCGCTCAAAGCGGGCACAAGATACAGCGCCTTCGGCGTCCTCTTCGACCACACCTGCGCCAGCCATCCACCCAGCGCCGTTCCACCCAGTCCCGCCACTACGATGATCGGCCCCATGATCGCTCCCGCAGCCTCAATCGAGTAGCCGGCCTCGCGATGCAGAAATGACGGCATCCACCACGAAATCCCGCCCAGCGAAAACGTCACCGCCGCGTAGCCAAGAATCGACGTCAGATACGCCTTGTTCTTCGCCAGCGACAACACGGTCGCCCTGTCCGTCTTCGCCTTATCTACCACGCCCGTTCTCTGCGGCTCGCGCATGAAGAACAGAATCAGCAGCGCTACCAGCACCCCTGGCACGGCGCTCGAAATGAAACTCATCCTCCATCCATGATGCGCGGCCACCCACGAGCCCGCCTCATACCCAGCCGCCGCACCCACCGGCAGCGCGATGTTGAAGATCGTCATCACCTTGTTACGTTTGCTCTCCGGATAAAAGTCCGCGAGCAGCGCCGGCGCGAAGATCCCGAAGCATGCCTCGCCTATACCCAGCGCCGCGTGCCTGAAGTTCAGCTCCGTGTAGCCATGAACGCTTGCCGTCAGAAAGTTCATCGCCGCAATGCCGAGCGCGGCCACCACGATCATCGGCTTGCGCGGAAATCTGTCGCCCAGCCACCCTGTGATTGGCGACACGCACACATACGCCACCATGAACCACAACGTCAGTGAGCCGATCTGGTTGTCGGTCAGCGTGAACTCGTGCTTAATCTGCTCCTGTACCGCCGGAAGAATGTAGCGGTCCAGGTAGTTGACGAAGTTCATCGCCGTTAGCAACACCAGCGCCGTCGTCGCGCCCACCACAACGCCCGTCCTCGACCTCACACTCACCGCCATCGCCCCGAGAATACCAGCTACACTTCAACCGAAGCGCATTGGGTGCCCCAACTCCGGGTGGCCTACCCTTTCACAGTCTCATTGTGAAAGGGTGGGGTATCGCGCGTTAAGACGCGCGAGAAAAACGCCCCAATCGCGAAAGCTCCGGGTGCCCCACCCTCGGCGCGGCTTCATCGCGACAGGGTGGCGGTATCGCGCGTTAAGACGCGCGAGAAAAAATGATCGGATAAAAAATGCTTGGTGCGGCGATTCTGAAGCTCAAGCCCGCAAGCCGCCGACTCGCGCTACCATGGCTCCCATGCCGTTCCTTCGCCTCGCCGCCGCAGCAGCCATCGCCATCTCAATTCCCATGACATCCCAGACAGCTCAGACATCCTCCCCCAGGCCCGAGCCCTCCGTCGTCCGTCTCGACCCCGCGCTCGACGCCCTCATCCCTCCCGGCGCGAAACCCGAACGCGTCGCCACCGGCTTCGGCTTCACCGAAGGCCCGCAGTGGCGTCACGGCCGCCTCTGGTTCGTCGACGGCCCGCAGAACAAGCTCCGCGCCGTCACGCCCGACGGTCACGTCACCGAGCTGCTCACATCCGACTCCGGTTTCCCCAACTTCAAAGGCCCCAACGGCAACGCTCCAAACGCTCAAGGAGATGTCGTCATGTGCGAGCAGGACGGCCGCCGCGTCGTCCGCCTCACTGGCCCTGACGACAAGCTCAAGGTCGAGACGATGTTCGAGACCTACGAAGGCAAGCGTCTTAACAGCCCCAACGACATCGTCTTCGCACGCGACGGCAGCTTCTACTTCACCGACCCGCCCTTCGGCCTCAAAGGCATGGACAAGGACCCGGCCAAGGAACTCCCCTTCAACGGCGTCTACCACTACAAAGACGGCAAGCTCACGCTCGTCATTCGCGACCTCACCCTGCCCAACGGCATCGCGCTCTCGCCCGACGAAAAAACTCTCTACGTCGACAACTCCGGCCCGGACATGAAGTACATGAAGTACCCCGTCCTCGCCGACGGCACCGTCGGCCCCGGCACCCTCGTCGCTCGCTTCGAACCCTCCCCCGAACACGGCGTGCCCGACGGTATGAAGCTCGACTCCCACGGCAACATCTGGGGCTCAAGCCCCGGCGGCATCCGCATCTTCACACCCGAAGGCAAAATCCTCGGCCAGATCAAACTCCCCGAGGTCGCCGCCAACCTCGCCTGGGGCGACGACGGCAAGACCCTCTACATCACCGCCTCACACTCGGTCTACAAACTCCGCACCAGCGTCATGGGCAACCTCCCGCTCAACTGGCAGCCACGCTAGATCACTTTTGGTTTTGCCTTTGCCTTTGCCTTCGCTCTTGCCCTTGCCTTTGCTCTTGCCTTTCTTGTTGTCATCCCCGGAGGGGATCTGCTTTTCGCCTTTGCCTTTGCTCTTGCCCTTGCCTTTGCCTTTGCTCTTGCCTTTGCCTTTGCCTTTGCTCTTGCCTTTGCCTTTCTTGTTGTCATCCCCGAAGGGGATCTGCTTTTTCTCCTCCCGCACATCCAACCATCCTGGATTCAACTACTTAGCTGGAGCTCCTCTCCAGCCGCCCCAACGGAAGCAAAGGAGCACCCCCTGATGAGCCCCGACCCTTTAGAATCAAGACTTTGCAACATGTGGTCCACCCATAAGTCTATATTTATCTAGACTTTGCGCAAAAAGTGGCGGGGAGGGGCTACTCTGCCCCTGGAGGCCATTTCGCCGGCAGGCGTACATTGTTGCCCATGAGCCCTTTGGACCGCCGCGCCTTCACGAAACTCTCCGCCCTGTCGCTCGCCGCCACTCGTCTTGCCGCACAAAAGCCCGCCACCTCGATCAGCGGTGCGCCGACCCTCTCCAAGCCTGTCGGCTTCGCCCCGGTCGGCCTCGGCTCCATCTCCGACATTTTCATGAAGGCCTGCAGACAGACGCCGAATGCCACCATCACGGGCCTGGTCACCGGCCACCCCGCCGAAAAAGGCCCGAAGTACGCATCGCTATACAACGTGCCGCAGGGCTCCATCTACACCTACGAGACCTACGACAAAATCCGTGACAACCCTGCCATCGAAGCCGTCTACATCGGCCTGCCGAACTCAATGCATGCCGAGTACACCATTCGCGCAGCCGAGGCCGGCAAGCACGTGCTGTGCGAAAAACCCATGGCCATCTCCTCCGCCGAATGCCGCAGAATGATTGACGCCTGCAAGCAACATGACGTGAAGCTGATGATCGCCTACCGCGTGCACTACGACCCAACCTGGCAGCACATTCGCGATCTCGCGCGCTCCGGCGCCCTCGGCGAAATCCAGGGCTTTCAAGGCGGCTTCTACGGCCCCAAACGCGAAGGCGAATGGCGTCTCGACCGCAAACTCGCAGGCGGCGGCAGCCTGTTCGACCTGGGTATCTATCCACTCAACGCCATCCGCTGGATCGCGAGCGAAGAGCCCACCCGATTCGCAGCTCAAGTCGCTACAAAGCTGCGCGGGCCGCGCTTCGCCTCCGTGGAGGAGACCATCGAGTTCAACATGAAGTTTCCCTCAGGCACACTCGCCTCCAGCGGCAGTTCTTACGGAGAGAGCGGTCCTGCCTATATCAACATATGCGGCACCGAAGGTTACATTCAGGTGCAGCCTGCGTTTCTCTACAACGGTCTGAAGTTCAGCGGCTATACGAAGAACGGGCCTGTAAGCGGCTCCAACAATTCGGCTGGTCCTTACCAGTTCACCGCCGAGGCCGATCACTTCGCGGCCTGCATCCGCAACAACAAGACACCCGATACACCGGGCGAAGAGGGCCTCGCCGACATGCTCGCCATCGAGGGCATCTACAAGGCCGCCGGCGCTCCCATCGCCTGACCGGATCACCGCTCCGCCAGGTTCAGCAACTGAAACTCTCCTTCGTAGCCCTCCATCTCCTCTTCACTCTCGGCTGGCCGTCGGCTCAGTCGCAGCACTGCCACGTGCGTTGCTGCTGCTCCAGATGCAACGAGCATCAGCATCACCAAGTTGCGCTCGAGCGACATCTCAAGCCGCACCATTTCAAAGAGAAATACCGGCAGCACACCAACGTACAGCGTGAGCATCAGCGGCAGGCTCGT
Source organism: Acidobacteriaceae bacterium (assembly GCA_035605855.1). GTDB lineage: Bacteria > Acidobacteriota > Terriglobia > Terriglobales > Acidobacteriaceae > Granulicella. The sequence continues at coordinate 15,115 of DATNGO010000196.1, forward strand.
CTTGCCAGGCATTCTGGGCTGCGCAAACGGCACTCTCTGCAGATACTTGAAGAATGCGTCTGTCAGCAGCACGGCCAGGCACACACCAGATACCAACTGCACCAGCAGCCTCCGCATATCCCATCCCAGGCCAGCAAGCGCTGCCGTAATGCAGACGACTACACCGAACGCACAGATCAAAGCCCACCGGCTCGCCGCCTGCGCGCACTCGTTCAGCGCATCACTTCTTACCCGCGCGATGCGGTATACCCACGCGGCCGGCAAGTTCATGGGAAATGCAAATGCCGCGCGCAGTCCGGCCACCACCCAGAAGACCAGCAGTGGCATCATCGCGTGCAACCCCTCCTCGGAGAGCGCCCATCCAGTCGTGCCCCTGGCATGAAATGTAACTGCGCACGCCATTGCTAACGCGAGCCCCGTTCCGCAGTACATCGCGAGATACACCTGATACTGGTTGTTTCTCGCAATCGTCTGTCCAATGAAGTGAAACACCGCCCGTTCGCCGGGCTCCCGCACCACAAGATGAATTACTCTCGCGATCCAGCGGGGTGGTTCGCTTGTTCTTTTCACTCCACCTTCTATCGCCATGCTGCGCATCCTCGCCCAGGCCAGTGGATAAGTAGCCACGGCGACCAATGCGGTGATCGCTACGGCGCGATAGGCATATCCACACAATTGCCACGCGAACCCGGGCGCGGCACTGCCATACGACAGACGCTCATACACCGCGAGAAACCAGAGCGTCGGCTCCCACCGCATCCAACCCAATGGCCCCGACAGCATCAACTTCATCGCGTCCGCGTACCGCACATATTGCAACAACAGCAACACCAGCGCCATCACTGACACTGTCTGCACTAGCGGCGACACCACGCGAAACTGCTTTGCACTCAGCAGACACAACAACACACCGCCAATTGCCAGAAACAGCAGCGACGCAAACAGTCCTGCCATAGAAACGGCCACCGCATGGGCCGCCAACTGCCTCCAGAAATCGCCCACAATCCGTGCCTGTCCGTTCACCCTCACGACATGGGTCGTGATCGCCGGCAGCATCAGCGTCCCGCATAGATTGCAGGCGACCAGAAACAAACCGATGAACATGCCCAGCGCCGCCGCCTTCGCTCCCAGCATCTGCCGAGGCCTGATCGATATCGGCGAAAGAATCAGGAAATCCAGCGTATCGGGGAACAGCATCCCCCATTCGAAGATCACCACCATTCCCATCACTACAACCGAGAACATCACGAAGAAGTACTGATCCTCTATCGATCCCCACAACCCTCGCTGCGGATACTGATTCTGCAGCCAGAATGCGAACATCAACCCCGGCACCGCGACGATCGCAATCGCACGCACCACCGATGTCTGCGTGTCGCCCTCCGCCTGCATCGTGTCGTTATCGAAGAAGCGCCGGAAGAAGTGCTCCACCAGGCAGCTGAAGACTCCGCGATCGTTACGCATGGCGCACCTGCATCACACCCACCACATCACGTGCGACGCGCTCTGTGTCGGTCTGCTGCACAAGCTGCGCAAACACACTCTCCAGGGTGGGCAGTTCCATCAGCTTCGTCAGATCCTTCGGTGCCGCGTCTGCCACAACTTTGCCCCTGGACAACACGATCACGCGATCGCACACCCGCTCCACCACTTCCAACACGTGCGAAATGTAGAGAATCGCCTTACCCTCCCTGGCGAGAAGCATCAGCAGGTCCTTGAACAATCTCGCCGACACCGCATCCAGTCCCGACAGCGGCTCGTCAAAGACAAGCAGCTTCGGATCATGCAGCAGCGCAGCAGCTATCAAGACTCGCTGCTTCATCCCCTTCGAATAGTCAGACAGCGCCGAGTACTGCGCCGCCTCCAGGGACAGCAGCTTCAGCAGCTCCCTCGCTTTCGTGTCAATAAGCCGCTCCTCCATGCCGCGCAGCCGACCCACAAGTTGCAGGTACTCGAGGCCCGAAAGATGGGTGTACACCTGCGCTTCCTCCGGCACGTACCCGAGCTGCGCGCGGTATGCGGGCAGGTCGTCATAGATCCTTTGTCCTTTGAAAAGTACATGCCCCCTGGTCGGCTTGATGAGACCAATCACCATCTTCACGGTGGTCGATTTCCCCGAGCCGTTCGGCCCCAGGTATCCGAGCACCTCACCCTGGTTCAGCACAAAGCTCACGTCCCTGACCGCCGGGATGCTCCGAAAGCTCTTCCACACGTGATCTAGTTCCAACATGCCTGCCCTCCGGTTTGCCATACCTATGTAGCATACTACTTGTGATAGCATACTACATAGCCATGAGTCCTCCTCGCCTCTCGCACAGCGCGGCTCTCATCCTCAAGGCCATCAGCCTCGGCTACTGCTTCGGCTTCGATGTCATGGAGATCACGGGCCTGCCCAGCGGCACGGTCTACCCTGCACTTCGCCGCCTGGAGCGCGACGAACTTGTCGAGTCGCGTTGGGAGTCAGAAGAGGACGCCTTCTCCAGCCAACGCCCTGCGCGGCGCTACTATCAGCTCACGCGGGAAGGCAAAGCCACCGCTCTCGCCGCAACCGAACGTTATCCCCTGCTCGCCCGTCTTCTTCCGGAGAAGCACTCATGAGCACTCGGCCCTCGTCTCTGCCACTCTTCCATCGCGCACTCCTACGCTCCATGCAGCACCTGGTGCCTGCCGCCGAGCGTGACGAGTTCCTGCGCAGCTGGCACGCCGAGCTCTACCATATGGACCACTGTGTTCCGCGCCGCCGTGTCGGCACTGTCCGCCTGCATTTCGATCTCCCATTTGGGGTTGCATCAGATGCCCTGTGGTTGCGCACGCACAGCCTCCGTCGCACCTTTGCAGGCACGCCCACTCTGTGCATCGCTTCCCTGCTCGCTCTCTCGCTGCTATCTTTTGCCTTCGCCGTGCTTTCTTACGGCGGCTGGCATGCGCTCGGCCTCTATTTCACTCGTCAGGCTGAGCATTGCATGGTCGCGGTGCCCATCATTCTCTTCGTCAGTTCAGCCATCGCCACCTTCAGTCACGTCGAGCTCAACTCCATCCCCCATACGCTTCGCTGGATCAACCACTTGCTGTTCGCGGCTCTCAAGACATCACTCGCTCTTCTGCTCACGTTTCTGCTGAGTGTCTGTCTCTCGCGCCCGCTCTACATCCCGCTGCCGCACGGGGCCGATCTGCTGCAGGTTCTGTTCTTCGTTCTCTTCGCGCTCCTGGCTGTCCGCTGGTCCTTCCACGACCAGGAGCAGCGTTGCAAACACTGCCTCTGCTCGCTCGCTACCCCCGCACGCGTTGGCCGCCCGTCGCACAATCTGCTTGAGTGGACCGGCACCGAGCAGACCTGTAAACAAGGTCACGGCCGCCTAAGCATCCCCGAGATCGAGACCAGCTGGCATCAGTACAGCCGCTGGATTGATCAGAGCTCCAGCTTCGACCACCTCTCCCGCGCGTAGGGATCACGAGCAACGCCGTCGCGGGCCGACAAAAAAGCCCCGGAGCGCGGCCGGGGCTTCTCAAAACATCCTTCAACTTCGCCACTGGCTAAAGAGGCTGCTTGTCCTCAGGCGCTGCAATTTCCGTCAGATACTTTTCCGCAAGCGTCTTCTTCTCCTTCGCAATCGGCAGCAGGGTCGGATAGAACTGCACGAACGTTGTGTCTACCGCGCCATGGTCTGCGTGGCAGCTATAACAGGTCGCCGTCGCCGGGACCATCTTTCCCGTCTTCCCGCCATCGAACCCGAAGAACGCCCACTTGCCCGGGAAGCGAGCATCGTCTCTCACGTGCACCTCCATGCCCATGATTTGCTCGCCCTGATAGTTTCCCTTCTGATTGATCGACCCTTTACCTTTTGCAACACGCGCCTCCAGCACCATGACCGTCTTATCCGGCCAGCGTCCCGTCGCGACAAACACCTTGTACGCCGCCGGGCTTACAAACACGTTGTCGAACATGTGATGGTCCATCTGCATCCCGGCTGCGCTGTAGCTCATGTCGAACCCCGTCGTCAGGTACACCCACTGGCGATAGTTCTCTGGAAACTTCATCTGGTTGTCGCTGGTGTATTGCGGACTGTCATCAGACTCCATCACGCCGAGAAACTTTGCCACCGGCACCAGCAGCGCCATCAGCGCTAACGCGACTTTCGCTGTAGTAAGCATGCTCGCAGTATGCGTCCGCCGGCCGTCCATCGCCAGACCAGCCGCTGCATCCTTCCGTCCACTCGCTGCATTCCTGTTCCCTGCCGGGCTCTGTCCGGTCTAGGATTCCCCCATGGACAGTCGCGCGGCGTCCCTACGCTCCTCGCTTTGGCTCTGGATTCCCGCCATCTGGCTGGGCTGCGGACTCATCGACGCCACCGAGACTGTCCTTACCATGCGTGCCGAGCACATGCATCACGCCTGGACCCGGCTCTTCATCACCAGCATTACCATGTGGGTTCCCTGGGCAATCGTCACCGCGCCCGCAATGCGCCTCAATCAGCGGTTCCCCATCCTGCAGTCGCGCAATGCCAAGACCTGGCTCGTCCATCTCAGCGCCGTTGCTTTCATCGATATCTTCTTCGCCGGCTGGTCGACCGCGCAGCGATTCATCTTCAACCCCTATGGCGACCACGGCCCCACCCCGCCCTTCCACGTCGCCTGGCTCCAGGCTTCAGTAGGTGGAATCCTCGCCACCATCATCCTCTACGGCGCCGTGATTGCCGTCGACACCTTGCTTGACTCCCGCTCCCGCCTTGCCCGACAACAGGCCGAAACCGCACACCTCAACGAGCAGCTTTCCAAAGCGCAGCTCGATGCACTTCGCCGCCAGATCGAGCCGCACTTTCTTTTCAATACGCTCAACTCCGTGTCAGCGCTCATTCGCGAGCACCGCAACGACGCCGCGGTCATGATGATCGCCGGCCTCAGTGACTTTCTCCGCCGCCTTCTCGCCGACCCCTCGCGCCAACAGGTGCCGCTTGCAGAAGAGATGGAGTTCGCCCAGAAGTATCTCGACATCCAAAAGGTCCGCTTCGTCGATCGACTTCAACTCGCCGTCGACGTTCCCAGCGATCTTCTTATCGCGCAGGTCCCCACGCTCATCCTGCAACTCATGGTTGAAAACGCCATCAAGCACGGTATCGCCAAACGTGCGCACGGCGGCCTTATTCGCATCTCTGCCTCGCGCAACAACGGTACACTGACGCTCTCGGTCTACAACGATGGCCCGAGCCTTTCCGCCAACATCGCACCCTCCGGCATCGGCCTCACGAACATGCGCACGCGACTGCAAGGGCTCTACGGAGACGCTTTCGCACTCGACATGCACAACTTGCAGCCAGGCGGTGTCGAGGTTTCCGTTTCGGTTCCGTTCATCGAGCACTAAGGAGCACTCTTGCCCGCCGACGCACAGAAGATCCGCACCGTCATCGTCGACGACGAGCCGCTTGCGCGCTCCAACCTCCGCCTCCTCCTCGAGCCAAATCCCTGCATCGACATCGTCGCCGAGTGTGGATCCGGCCCGGACTCGCCCGCCGTCATCCGCCGTACCCGGCCCGACCTCCTTTTCCTCGACGTGCAGATGCCAGAATGCGACGGCTTCGACGTCATTGAGCTTCTCGGTGCTGACCTGCCACCCGCTATCGTCTTCGTGACTGCGCACGATCACTATGCGCTGCGCGCCTTCGAAGCCGGCGCGCTTGACTACCTTCTCAAGCCCTTCGACAACGCGCGCTTCGACCTCGCGCTCTCACGTGCAAAGCAGAAGATCGAACTTGGCAAAGACCACCCGCGCAAGTTCGATCGTCTCACCATCAAGTCCGCGGGCCAGATCGCTTTTATCGCGCTCTCCGAGATCGACTGGATCGAAGCTGCCGACTATTATGCGGCGTTGCACCTCGGCGCACGCACGCATCTGCTCCGTCGCAGCCTGTCTGATCTCGAGCGGGACCTCGACCCTTCGCTGTTCTGTCGCATCCACCGGTCGGCCATCGTTAACCTCGATCGCGTCCGCGGCCTGCGGTCCAATGAGGACGGTGACTACACTGTTCTTCTGCACAACAACGCGACTCTCCGCCTCAGCCGAAAGTATCGCAAGCAGCTTCAGGCCCGCCTCGGAGTTCTCACCGAGTCAGCCTGACGCACTTTCAAACTCCCGCATCACCACGCGTTCCAGAATCCATCACGGTCGATCAGCGTGATCTCCCGTCCGAACAGCTCGCTCAACCTGGGCTCCGTCAGCAACTCACGCTTTCCTCCGTCGGCCACAATCCGGCCTTCGCGCATCATTAAAACGCGATCTATCTCCGGCAGAATATCTGCGATGTGATGCGTGATCATCACGATCGCCACACCACGTTGCGCCAGCCCACGCAGCATCTCACGCAGATCATGCTGTGCTGCCAGATCCAGCGCGTTCGATGGCTCATCCAGCAGGAGCATCTGGACATCACCGTTCGCTGACGCACCCGCTAAAGCTCGCCCAATCATCACACGCCGTTGTTGCCCCGCGCTCATCTGCCCGACCGGTTTCTCCCCCAGATCTTCCGCTCCCACCAGAACGAGAATCTCTTCCGCGCGTTCGCGCATCGTGTCAGTCACATGCAGGTTCGGCCACAGCGTCGAACTCGAAAAGAACCCCGTCACCACCGCGTCGAAACCACTCGTATGCAGCGTTGGCTTTCCCGGCAGCTCCGGACTTACCACGCCCATCCTCCGCTTCAGCTCCGTCAGGTCCCACCGCTCGCGGCCCAACAAACGCACGCGAGTCTCGGGCTTCACGATCGGGTATAACTCGCACGTCATCGTCTTCAGCAGAGTCGACTTCCCGCACCCGTTCGGTCCCAGGATCGCAACGTGCTCCCCGTGCTCGATGCGTAGACTTACATCGTGCAACACCACGCTGTTGCCCCGCGCCACATAAACATGCTCCAGCTCAATCAACGGCTCACGACCAACCATCTCTCTAGTTTGTCAGAGCATCGCGAGACTCAGCGAACTCTCACCAGGACTCCGAGTATTTTTCCCCCCGCTTTCACACTCGTCCACACGTTCCCCGAGACCTTGGATTTGCCCGCAATCCGGCACCGATAGTCCACCGGAATCTCCACCACGCGCAGCCCCATTTTCAGCGCCTTGATCTGCATCTCCAGGTTCCACCCGTACGTCATCTCGCGCATCTGCATGGCCTCCAGACACTCGCGGCGAATCGCGCGAAACGGTCCCATGTCCGTGTAGTGAAATCCATACAGCCACTTCACCAGCGCGCCGATCATCTTCGCGGCAAACACCTGCGCCCCATTCAGCGCGCCCGGTTCCGCCCTCCCTCGCATCCGCGAGCCAATAACAAAGTCGGCCTCGCCGCGCTCGATCGGCCCCACCAACTGCGGCATCGCACCGACGTCATCCGACCCGTCTCCATCCAGAAATACCAGCGCCTCACTGGAGGCCGCCGCGGCCCTCGCGCCCGCAGCGCACGCTGCACCATATCCACGAGGTGAGTTCACGACGCGGGCGCCGGCCGCCTGCGCCGCCTCCCCTGTTCCGTCCGTCGATCCGTTGTCCACCACAATGCACTCGGCAATCTCGCCCCACGGCATCGAGTGCACCACATTGCCGATCGATTCCGCCTCATTCAGCGCCGGAATCACCACCGAAACTCTATGCGGCATGTGCCCTTCCTCTGCAGTCAAACCATCGGCGCAGCCCCCACTCCCGCCACACGATCTCCACCACGAATGCACACAAGACGGCGAAATACATCCAGCGGTTCAGTACAAACATCTTCGGCCCCGGCATTGCCCACTGCGTCGTAAATCCATAAAAGAACGCGCACACATATGTCAGCGTCACCCAGTTCGGATACAACGCTGCCAGCGGAATAAGCCATGCGATGTACCAGGGATAGTGTGGTGAGAACAGCAACATCAGCGCGAGCGCCAACATCATCGCAGCACGCACGAACGCCGGACGCTGCACTCGTGCGCTCATCCCGAGTCGTTCCCTGGATGCATACCGCCATGCCCAGACTGCGATCACGCTAAACACAAGCGCACAGAACAGCTGATAATTCGCCTTCGTCAGCCAATGCAGTCCGCTGAGACGTTGTGCATAGTCCAGCAGAAAGTACCGGGTCCCGCTGTCCAGGCCCTCCTCATACGCATAACCACCCAGAAAACCAAAGACCAGTTTGCCAACCGACGCGTACACTGCATACCCTGCCGCACACGCGGCAGTCAGCGTGGCGGGCATTTTCCAGTCGCCGCGCCTCCACAGCGCCGGCAACAATATCAGCGGGTAAAACTTCGTCATCACTGCCAGCCCTAGAAAGAGGCCTGTCATCACTGGCTGCTCGCGATACCGAAACAGCATTGCCAATGCCACAAATGCACAAATCGCCGCGTCAATATGCCCCGCACCGCCGATCTCCCAAACCAACAGCGGACACCACGCGTATATCAGCACGTCGGTCCACCGCCGCCCCATACGACTCAGCAGCGCAATCAATGCACCCGCGGTCACACACTCGAAGCCAAACATCACCAGTTTCATCGCCTGCACCGTCGGCGAAAACAGTGTGGCCAGCCAGTAGATGATCTGAGCCACCGGCGGATAAATCGTGTGCGCATAGTAGCGCCGGTTGATATGCGCAAATATCCCTGAATATTTCGTTTGCAGGACCGCCAGCACGCGATCGCCCGGAACATACCGATAGGGGTTGATGTGTGCGTGTTGCACGATTCCGTCCCAGACATACCGGTAGATATCCGTCGACAGATATGGCCGCGTAATAAGAACCATCCCGCGCATCACTACCGCAAAGCCCAGCACGATCCACAGCGTCGCCCGGTTCACCGGCTGCGTCAACACAATCACCACCGCCGCCACAAAGAGCACGTCCGACCAACCAGACACACCAGAGAACCCGATCTCATACCGCTGCTGCTCCGCGACAAACTGCCGGGCCATCATCACCAGCCCGGCGCCCAATGCGCACAGCACAACGTTCGTCAACCACGGGCGGCCACCATGCCATGGCCCGAGTTCGCCGCGCACGCTCACGAAGCTTCACCCGCCAGGCGCAGACGCTCCGCCAGAAACTCCCGCGTCCACCGTGCATCGAAGCCGCTCACCGCCGTGAAGTCCGGGCGCTCGCCGTGCAGCAACTCACGCTCCAGCACGCTCAGGGTTGACGCGTCATCTACGTCATACCATTTGGGCAGTTCCACCAACTCCATTTCCGACTCACGCACCCGCTCCGCCGTCTCCGCATATACACGATCTGTACTCCATGCAATTCGCTCGAACAGCCGCGGCTCCGTGCGCTTCATTCCAATCAGGTAGTAGCCCCCGTCCGCTGATGGCCCGACCACCACACGCTTTCCCGGCTTTGCCAGCTCACCCACTGCCGTGTGCAGAGCGCTCGACGGCAGCGTCGGCGAATCCGAATCGATCAAACACACCGCTCCGAACCCGCAGCTCAGAATGTCCTCGGCTGCGCGCAACAATCGCTCGCCGAATCCATCGCCCCGCTGCGCAATCAGCGCGAACCCCTCTGGCAGCAGCCCATCGAATGCCGCCTCATCACCCACCGGCGTGTAGCAGATCAGCCCCTGTGCCCCACCCTCATTCGCAACCGATGCAATATTTCCGGCCGTGTCACGCAGGAAGCATACATTCAGCGCCGCCGCCTCTTCCGCACCGAGCGGCGGCTGCAGTCGCGTCTTCACCTTGCCCGCTCGCGGAGCCTTCGCCATCACCGCAAGCGCGCAAATCCGCTCCAGCCCCGTCCTCCGCACACCACGCTCGAGGATCGGGTATCTCCGTTTCTCCAAACCTCAACTCCCATACGATTAACTGTCGCCCACAGTCTACCGTCCCAGCCTGTGTTTGCCCGCATCTCTCCGCGATGTCATCCTCAATGTATGCGCTCCCGCTCGCTGTTCGCAGCCTTTGCCGTCGTCCTCGCCTTCACCCTGTCTGCCTCTGCACAGGAGGACGGCCCCTGGCGTGCCGCCAGCACCAACGCTCGCGCCATCACTGGCGATGTGGTCTTCTCCCCGCTTAAGATTGCTATCGACTTCACCACGTTCACCATCGCTCAGATCCGTTCACTCAAAACGGAGGAGGCCCTCGCGCTGTTCAATCCCGACACACCCACCGGCGGCGGCAACGTCTTTCGCGTCGACATTCCCGCTGACAGGCGCTTCCTCCACAAAAACACCCTCTGCGGCTCGGACTCTACGCAGTGGATTGTTTCCTATGCCCAGGGTCGCAGCCTCCAGATCGCCTTCTTCTCCGGCGCCACACCGCCCGTCCTCGCGGTTGAAGCGCTGAACGACGCACCAAATCTCTGCGGCATCTTCTCCTACATCCGCTGACCCGCGCTCATTCCTCGAAGCTGCGGTTCCACCGAGAGATCACCCTCTGCTCGCGCTCAAACCCCAGCACGCTCAGGCTGCCCGTATCCAGCGCAAACATCTTCCCGTCCACCGCCGGCAGCCCGACCCACCGCGCCGCCAGGATCCGCAATATATGCGCGTGCGCAAACAGCGCCACCTGGTGGGACTTGCCCGCGTCCGGCCCAATCGCCACCGCCGCCAAGGCGCGTTCAATTACCTTGTCCGCACGTTCGCCCACCTGCTCTACGCTCTCGCCGCCCACGATTTCATTCGTCCACACGCTCCACTCAGGCCCGTACTTCGCGCGCATCTCGGCCGTCGTCTTTCCCTCGCTTTCGCCGTAGTTCCACTCCATCAGGTTCTGGTCCACGATCGCAACATCGCCATACCCTGCGATCTCACAGGTCTCCTTCGCCCTCTGCATCGGGCTCACAAACACTCCGGCAAACTTCTTTCCCGCCAGATAATCCCTCAGCTCACGCGCGCGCTCTCGGCCCCGCTCCGTCAGCAGAACGTCTGTAATACTCGTATGCCGACCATCCATCGACCATTCTGTCTCTCCGTGTCGCACCAGCCAGATCTCTATCTTTGCGTCGCTCATCGTTCTCTCCATCCGTAGTCTACGGGTTGGATGACGGACGTTGCGGATTCAGCTACGCCGGTCTTTCCCGTCGAACATGGTCTTTCCCGTCGAACATTCTGCTACATCATCTCGACCACCCGTGCTATCCTCGCGGCGTGCCGACCGCCACTGAGATCCCGAACGCCACAGCCGTGCGCCATTCTCTGCTCGTTCGCATCACGCACTGGCTTACCTTCATTGCGTTCGTCGCGCTGCTCGTCACCGGTATCGAGATTCTGATTTCGCACCCACGCTTCTACTGGGGCGAGGTCGGCAACGTCAACATGCAACCGCTCTTCAGCTTTCACATTCCCTCCTCGCGCGACAGTGTCCCTACCGGCTACGGTTATGTCCTGCCCGACCAGAATGGCTGGAGCCGCTACCTCCACTTTGAAGCTGCGTGGCTTCTGGTCATCACTGGCGTCATCTACCTCATCTATCTCCTCGCCAGCGGCCATCTCGGCCGCAACCTGTTCCCCACACGTGAGCAGCGCTCGCTCCGCGCTTGCGCGGCCGACATCGGCCGACACCTTCGTCATCCTCGCTCTGCCACCAATGAACTCCGCACCTACAATCTCCTGCAGCGTTCCAGCTATCTCGTTGTCATCTTCGTCCTGTTCCCGCTGATGATATGGACCGGGCTCGCCTTGTCGCCCGCTTTCACTGCCGCGTTCCCCGCAACATCCTCGCTTCTTGGCGGCCGTCAGTCTGCACGCACCATCCATCTCTTCCTCACCTTCGCACTCGTTCTTTTCCTCGTTGTTCACGTTGCAATGGTTGCGCTCAACGGCTTCCGCGCCCGCATGCGCGCCATGACTCTTGGATCTTTCAAGTCCGACGAACCTCAGAACTGCGTTGAGTTCATGACGACAAAGGAACTCCCATGAATGCACTCACTCGTCGCAAGCTCCTCACGACCGGCACCGCCGCCATCGCAGGAGCCGCCGGTCTCGCCGCCGCCGCACGCATCGCGGAAAAATATGGTCTCATTCCGCCTGATCACAAGGGCCTTTACGGTCCCGGCGAAACCCTTACCTACGCCTGCCAGCGCGTCTTTACCTTGAACCGCCCCATGCGTGAATTCCCGCGCAGCATGATCTCGACACCCTTCGTCAGCCCCTTCGGGAAACTTCCTCCCGCCTACCACGCCTCGCAGGGTCACAGCTTCGCCGACTGGCGAGTCACAGTGGACGGCCTCGTCACTCACCCACTCTCACTCTCCATCGCCGACCTTCGCGCCCTGGGCGTCCGGAACCAGATCACCGAGATCGCCTGCGAAGAGGGTTGGTCCTATATCGCGGAATGGATCGGCACACCGCTCTCGCTTGTCCTTCGCGAAGCCGGCGTCAAGCCCGAAGCCCGTTATGTCGCCTACTTCTCCATCCAGGCCGGTCTATGGGACAGCCTTGACCTGCCCGAAGCCAACCATCCCGGCACGCTTCTCACCTGGGGTATGAACGGCGGCGATCTTCCCGTCGACTACGGCGCTCCCTTGCGAATACGTGTCCCGCGACAGATCGGTTATAAGAGCGTCAAGTTTCTCACTCGCATCACGGTCACGGACAGTCTCACACGCTTCGGCGAAACTCTCAGTTCCTCCAACCCCGAAGGCCGCTATGCCTGGTATGCAGGGATATAGGAACCATCTGCGACCTTCCAGCCAAAAGCAAAGGGGGAGCCGAAGCTCCCCCTGCGATCATTCCCGCCTTCTAATCCCGGCGGCCCAGCGTTGGCCGGTCATCGGTCGAACTGCTGGGATTATTCGGCGCATTCGGATCGTTGTTGCTTCCGCCCACGCGGCGCAGCGTCGGTTTGTTGTTGTCCCTCTTGTCGTTCAGCCCGCGCTTGTTCTGGATTCTAGCCAGTCGCGCCTTCACAGCGTCGAACTCTGAGCTCGTCACCATGTACTGCGGCTCTGGCGGCAGGATCGTCGCAATCTCGTTCTCGACTGCAGCAATTCGATCCGGCGTTGCCGGGTGGTCGCTGAAGGCTTTCGACAGCGCACCCGGCTTGTGCTTCTCAAGCGCGGACAACTTCTCGAAGATGCTCACCATGCCCTGCGGATCGTACCCGGCCTTGTACATGTACTGAATGCCCAGGTAGTCCGCCTCCGCCTCGTACTCACGAGAGAATTGCAGGAACGTCAGCGGTACCGCGAGCTGCGCTGCTTCATAGATGCCGTAACCCGTCCAGGTCCCCTGGGTAAAGATAATCAGCGGAATCTGGCCGAGCTGCATATAGTTCATCTTCGTCATCTCGCGCGCGGCGTGGTGCGCAGCCACATGCGAGATTTCGTGCGCCATCACGCCCGCAAGCTCATCCTCGGAGTCGCACGCCAGGATCAGCCCCGAGTTCACATAGAAGAACCCGCCCGGCAGCGCCATCGCATTAATCTCGTCCGTATCCAGCACCTTGATCGTGAACGGCACCTTCGCGTCCGAGTTCTTCACGAGGTTCTGTCCGATGCGGTTCACATACTCCACAACCACCGGATCGGTCACCAGGTGCGACGACTTCTCGATCTCCATCGAGTACTGCTTGCCCGTTCCGATCTCCCAGTTGGTCGAGTACCAGTTGCCGAGGCCGCGGCCACCAATGTTCCTTTGACCGACAGCATTCACATCTTCTTCGCTGCCCTTCTTGATGTGTGGATCGAGGTCTTCACCGGGATTCGGAACCGAGTCCTCTTTCGCCTCATCGACTCCGCCCTTCTTACCAGGCTTCGCCGCCTTCCCGTTCGACTTCTTGCTGTTATCCGCCGTCACATCAGGCGTTGCCGCGGGCGCGGTCGACGACGCCGCACCCGGCGTCCCCGCAGGACTCTGCTCGGGTGGAGCGGGTGCCTGCGCCGTGGGCGCAGTACCTGGGGCTTGCGCTGTCGGAGGTTGTGCCGTCGGCGGCGCCGCAGGGATCTGCGTTACAGTCGGGGTGTTCGCTCCGGAAGGAGTCGTTGGAGAAGGTTGCTGTGCGAAGACAAGGGTAGCGGAAAGACCCGCGAACGCGAAAACAAGTGGGACGCGCATGGCATACTCCCGGAGGCCGGAGGCCCTGCCGTCAAGGCACAGCGCTCTTCAACATTGTAGACGGGTTTGGTTTCCTCTGGTTGCAACCGCCGCTATTTGCAGGCCAACGGCGATATTGGACCCTACCAGGTGTTGTAGGTCGAGCCGTCCGTCGCGACCCCTTGCGCCCCGGAGTGCACGTTGTTGATGCCGCCGGCCGTCTCGTCAATATCCATCAGGGTGTCCGAGGTATCCGGCATCCATGTGTCATCACGGCCGGTCATGGGATCCGTGGGAATCGCCTTCAGATAACCCGACTGAACAAGGTCGTCTAACGACTGTGGCGCCTTCTCCTTGTCCACCGTGTAGCTGTCTATCGCCTGCCGCATCACCCACAGGTCCTGCCGCAGTGCCGCCTCCCGCCCGTGCCGCACCGCATTGATGTAGCTCGGCACCGCGACCGACGCCAAAATGGCGATAATTGCCATCACGATCATGAGCTCGAAGAGTGTAAAGCCGCTCTCGCGCGCCTGGGCTTCACTTTGCCGCGTCCGGGATGTCGCCGTTCTCACCATGTGTCGTATTTCGTCCCGTCCAGCGCAGTTCCCTGGCTCTTGGTGTACACATCGTAGACGTTCTGGCCGCCGAAGCTGTCCGAGTCCGGTTCGTCCTGGTTCGACCGCAGACCCCAGTCCGTGGATTTCGTCATTGGGTCGACTGGAATCGCACGCAGGAACCGCACCTTGTGGTCCTGGATATCCACCCCATCCACGAGCGTCTGCAGATCCGGTGGGTAGTTATTGGAGTCCGCCTTGGTCTGGATGCCGCCCTTATCCGCAGCATCCTTATAGGCATCGATTGCCGCGCGCATCTCCCACAGGTCGCGGCGCAACTCACGCTCTTTGGTGCGTTTCACCTCGAACCTGGCCACGGGCAACGCCGTCATCGCCAGGATCGACAGAATCGCAATCACGATGATCAGCTCGATCAGCGACACCCCGGCTTGACTCGAACGCCAGCGCCGGAAATTGCGCTCTTCCATCCGCTCCCGCAAGCCTCGAGTCATGCTCAAGCCCTCACTGGCTCGGTCCAGCACCGCCGGCCCTCACCCGGACCGTCGCCTGGCCGCCCACCACCGGCAGCTTGTTCTGGTGGCTGTCCTGCGCGCCAACCCGCACCAGGGCCAGTGACGAGTTGCCTGGCGCGATGGCCTTGAAGGTCAGCACACACAACGGCCCGTCTCCGCTGATGCCCGCTGTATTAGGCGGACGCGATAACGACATTGTGACGGCCCCTTCGCCGTCGTCACGATGACTCAGCGCCACTATCTGGCCATCGCGGCCCAGCAGGTCGCCGGCGTCGACGCCCACGAGCGATAACACCTTCGGATCGAACTGCATCTGTAGCGGTACGCCAAACAGGTCGTGCGCGTTCGTCGCCTGCACAGTCACCTGGAAGGTCGCACCCACCTGAGCCTGCGCCGGGGAGCTCACCGACAGGTTCAGCGGCGTTACAGCCGTAGTTGAGGGAATGTTCCCCGGCGTCGGCGCAACTGCTGCGCCCGGAGTGGGCGGTGGCGCCGGCTGACCTGCCGCGGCGATGTGTGGAATCATTGCCGCCGCAGCGTTCGCGGCCGTGGTGCTCGAGTTCGGCGCCGGCGTGTACACCGCATTCGAAGCCTTCGGCTCTCCCGTGGAAGCCTCCGAGCCATGACGGATCAGCTCCACGGCCTGACCGGTGCCGGTGTAAATCGCGCGCGTGTTCTCATCCGTCAGGATGGAATCGCGAACGATGTGCGGAATGATCAGAAACACAATCTCATCGGACTGCTGAACTTTGTCGTGGCTCGCGAAAAAGTATTTCAGGAGCGGCAGCTCACCAAGCCCCGGCGTTCCGGCGACGTTCATCGTGTCCTGGTTGGTCAGGATGCCCGCCAGCAGGCTCGGCTCGCCGTCCTTGAGCTGAATCGTCTGCTCCGCCGAGCGCTGTGCAAAGATCGGCTCCGTAACGCCCTGCTGAACCGTCGCGCTTCCGTTCTGGCTGGAAACCTCGACCTTCATCTTCAGCGAGATCTCGCGGTCGTAGTGCACCGTCGGCGTCATGTCGATATTCACACCGACGTCAAGGTACTGAAACTGCGTCTGCACACCCAGGCTCGCAATGCCCGCTGAAACACCTGCGTTATACGAGCCCGTCGCCACCGGAATCTTTTGTCCGATCTTCAGCGTCGCACGCTGCCCATCCGTCGCACGGATGCGCGGGTTCTGCAGGATGCGCGTGTCCGCATCCGAGAGCAGAGCATTCACCTGTCCGCCCGTAATCGACACCGCGAAGTTGGTTGCGTTGATGTTGCCCAGCGTGTTCAGCGTGAACGATGACGGACCGCTGGGGGTGGTTACGGTGCCGGTGGTCGTCGAGCTGCCGCTGGTCGAGGCGGTACCAGGGCTGGCCTGCGGTGTAATGCCGAAACTGGTGGGCAGCGTGATGCCCAGGTTTCGCTCTTTCTGCCGGCTCACCTCCATCACGGCCACATCCACCACCACCTCAGGCTTTGTGCGGTCCAGGTCGTTGATGATCTTCTCCGCGAGGACCAGCTCATCCGGCGATGCGCGCAACACAATCGCATTCTGGCTGGCGATCAGGAACAGCTTCGCCCGCGTATCCAGCAGGTTGCGCAGCGCAATCAGAATCTCGTTTGCGTCGTTCTGTTGGGAGACGTTCGTCAGGTAGAACGTCTGCACCGCCTGTTCACCTTGTTCCTGGCGATTGTTGGGACTGTCATCGGTGACATAAATCGTGTTCGGGGTCACCGGTCTCCAGAACGTCCTGCTCAGCGTGCCCACAATGCGCAGCGCGTCAAACAACGATACGTTCGTCAGGTCCACGGGAATGCGGGTGGAGTTGTACTTCGGATCGAAGATGACGTTCAGGCCCGCGGCCTTCCCAATCGCGGTATAGATGTTCTTCGTGTCCTCCACCATATGCAACGTGATGGGATCGCTCGAGACCGGTTGCAGCTGCGGTGGCGCGCTAAGCGATTCGATCTCCCGGCGCACGTCGCGCTGATGCGGCGTCTCCTCGTCCACGCCTGGGACGAGTACCTGCGCCTCGGGCCCGGCATTTGAAAGCGCCTTGTTGTTCACCGCGCCTGGTCCCTCCGCCGGGGGTTGCCCAGCCGCCGCCGGCGGCTTCTGCGTCAACGCTAACTCCTGTGCCGCCGCCTGATTGCCGGGATCGATCTGCAGCGCGCGCGCAAACTCGTTGATCGCGCCGCCCGCATCGCCTGACTGTCGCAGCACACGTCCGCGGTCTACATGCTGATTCGCACTTTGAAAGCGCAACCGCTCGTAGCGCTCTTTGTAGCGCATGTCGCTCGGCTTCTTCAGCCACGCCTGCCGATAGGCCTCAAAGGCCGCATCGTAATCCTCGCGTGCCTCGGCCGCTTGTCCGCGCTTGTTCCATGAACCAGCGGATTGTGCCTGGGCTGCGCTGGCCACCAGCACAAACGCAAGAAGCAGAGACAGACCTGCGGCCACCCGTGCCCAACGGGTTGACGGCATCTTCCGCCACCGGCCGATCTCGCGTCGTTTCATTCCTTTAACCCGCTCCCCTTGATCCCGCACTGTGGGCTCGCAACGCCGCCGGAGGAAGCCTCCGGAGCGGAGCTGAAAACGCTTCCGGGGTGAATCTGCTGCGGTTTCGAGCGGATGTTCGAGCTCGGTCCATACTACCATCGGCCTCACGAGGCTCTCCTGCCAAAACCGTATCCAAACAGGTCCCGCCTCGTAGCCGCCGCCCGGTCCTTGCCCGGCTCGAGGCGGTCGTCAGGATGGTTGGTCGTCACGTCCGGAATTGCCTTGTTTCATTGGACGGGTCGTCATCCGCGAAGTCATCCCCGTCCGCCCGCCGGGTTGGCACTTGCTCTACATCTTTGGCGGTAGCCCGCACGCCGGCGGCTTCGTTGCATCCTCTTTGCTCTGCTAGCATCGAACCTTCGCCGATGCCTCGCTCTCTCTCCAATCCGACTACCTCCACGGCCACCGCCAAACCCTCCGCCAAGCAGAAGGACCGCGATCCCGTGGCGGCTGGGCAGCGCGACGCCGCCTTCAACCGCTCGGCCAGCTTTAACTACTTTCTCGGCGACCGCTACGAGTGCGGCGTCGCCCTGCGTGGCACCGAGGTCAAGTCCATCCGCGAAGGCAAAGCCAACCTCAAGGACGCATACGGCCTGCTCAAAGACGGCGAGGCTTTCCTCCTCAACGCACACATCGGCCCCTTCTCGCACGGCAACGCAATGAACCACGAGAACCTGCGCACCCGGAAGCTGCTGCTGCATCGCCGTGAGATCGAGAAGCTCAATGCCGCCACTCAGGGAAAGGGCACGACGCTCATCCCGGTTCGGCTCTACTTCCGCAACGGCCGCGTCAAATGCGAGCTCGCCGTGGCCACCGGCAAGCAACAGTGGGACAAGCGGGAAACGGAGCGCAAACGCGAAGCCGACAAGGAAGCTCGCGCCGCTATTGCGCGCAGCCAGCGACGCTGACTGCGCGTGAAAATTGCGTTCTCGAATACTCCGTTCACCTTGATGGAACACGATGATGCAATTTCGTACACGCATGATCCAGCGCTAACCTCGATCGCTGGGACTCTTGCGGGTTACCATGAAGTGTGACCTCCAAACTCCTCTTTCAAGACCCTTCAGGCTTTGCCACACCTCTGCTCGTTGTCTTCGCGGTCGATATCGCTCCCGGCAAAGACGACCCGGCCTCCCCTGCATTGCTGACCATCTCTGACGCGCTCTCGGAGGCCGCAGCACCTTGGATTGCTACTGGCGAGTTCAAAGCAACCCTCGCTGAGCCGCTGATTCTGCGCCGTCTGAACGGGCTCAAGGCCGATCGTGTGATGGTCATCGGCCTCGGCAAAGCGAAGTCCCTGACCGCGAACGAGCTCCGCAAGGCCGCCGGAGCCGCGATCCGTTTGGCCCGCCCGCGCGGCATCCGCGATGTCGCCATTGCGTTCCCTGAAGACCGCGCGCTCTCCGACGAACACCTCGACATACTTCCCTGCTACCTCGCCGCGCGCGCTATTGCCGAAGGCGCCCTCCTAGCAGACTTCGACATCGATTTTTATCGCAGCGACCGCAAAGACCTTAGTGTTCAGAGTGTCACCGTTCTGTTTCCGGAAGCCGACGACGAAACCCGCGAGGACTGCCAGCGCGGCTGGGACGAGGGCACCATCCTCGGTGAGAGCCAGAACTTTACGCGCACGCTCGTCAACGAGCCCGGCAACATCCTCACGCCTACCGAACTCGGCCGTCGGGCCGCCGCGATGGCCAGGGAGTTCGGCCTCGCCTGCGAGGTTCACTCGACCGAAAAGATGAAGGAGCTCAAGATGGGCGCCTTCCTCGCAGTCGCGCAGGGCTCGCCCGAGCCGCCCGCGCTCATCGTCCTGCGTTACGAGCCCCCGGCCGCGCCTGCGCAGGACGCGCCTGTGATCGGCCTCGTCGGCAAAGGCATCACCTTCGACACGGGCGGCATCTCCATCAAGCCGGCCGACAATATGGACAAGATGAAGTACGACATGGCCGGCGCCGCGGCGATGCTTGGCGCCATGCGCGCTATCGCGCTCCTCAAGCCCGCCGTGCGGGTCGTCTGTGTTATCTGCTCCTGCGAGAACATGCCCTCCGGCCGCGCCTATAAGCCCGGCGACGTCCTGACAGCAATGTCCGGCAAGACCATCGAAGTTCTGAACACCGACGCCGAAGGCCGGCTCGTGCTCGCCGACGGTCTGCACTACGCGCAAACCATCGGCGCCACGCGGCTCATCAACGCTGCCACCCTCACCGGAGCCATCGGCGTCGCACTCGGCCAACTCAACGCCGGCCTCTTCTCTAACCACGACGAGACCGCGCGCCGCTTCCTCGACGTCTACCCCACCGCCGGCGAGAAATTCTGGCAGATGCCCTGCACCGACGACTACCGCGAGCAGATCAAGAGCTCCATCGCCGACATCATGAATACCGGAGGCTCGCGCTACGGCGGAGCGATTGCCGGTGCAATGTTCCTCAAAGAGTTCGCCGGCGACACGCCGTGGATTCACCTCGACATCGCCAGCACCGCCTGGGTCGACGAGCAGAAGCCCTGGCAGTCCAAAGGTCCCAGTGGCATTGGCGTCCGCAGCATCACCGAATGGGTGCGCAGCCAGTCGAAGTAGACTCGCCGCAAACTGAAGCACCAACCGCATTGACACCAGTCCGGTCCTTCCATACGCTCAGCAGAAAGACGTTCAACCTTTTGCGATGTAAAGGACATTCATGGTCAAGCGTTCTCTGTCGCTCCTCGCAGTCAGTTCTCTTCTGGTAGTTTCGGCAGCCTTCTCTCAGACGAATTCACAGACCAACGGAAACGCGCCGGCCCAGCGACGTCAGATCCCTCCGCCCACCAACCTGAAGGTGCTCCCAAAGGACACCACTGGACCGCAGGTCATCTCCATCATGCGGGGCTTCGCAGGCGACCTCGGTGTCGAGTGCACTTACTGCCACGCCCGGAATTCCGAAACTGGCCGCCCCGACTTTGCCTCGGACGCGAACCCGATGAAGGATCGGGCTCGCATCATGCTGAAAATGACGGGCACCATCAACACCGAATATCTCACCCAGTTGACCGACCCCAAACCAGGAAATCCGGTCACCTGCGGTACCTGCCATCGCGGCATGTCCAAGCCCTCCGTCTTCGTTCCTCCTCCCCACCAGCGCCCCGGAGCGGCTCCTGCCGCACCGGCCACGCCACCGCAGTCCAACTAGTCTGATCGCTTGGCCGGACATGCGCGGCTGACGACGCAGGCAGGCGTCCTCTGCCGCAACACCAAGTAAGCTGAGCGCATGACGCGTGCGGCCCTCATCTTCAATCCGAACGCCGGGCGCGGTGGCCACTCGCGCCGCGCCCCACTCGAGCATGCCGCGAGCACGCTCGTCAGCCATGGCGTTCAGGTTGAGATCATCGCAACCCGCGGCCCCGGAACCGCCGGCGCCCAGGCTGCCGATGCAGTCCGCCACGGCGCGGAGCTCGTCTTCGCCTGCGGCGGCGACGGCACACTGCACGAGATCATTCAGGGACTCGCATATCATCCCTCGGCGACAGTCGGCATCCTTCCCCTCGGCAGCGCGAACGCGCTCGCTCGTCACCTTGGCCTCTCGTTCCATCCGCCCACGGCCGCACGCCAGCAGCTCGATTTCACCGCGCGTTCAATCCCGCTCGGCCGTGTCACCTGCGAAACCGCGGACGGTCCACGCGCGCGCTATTTCGCAGTGATGGCCGGCGCTGGCCCGGATGGCATGCTGGTCTACCGGATGCTCGCAGCCGGCAAGCAGCGCCTCGGCCGCTCCATCTACTACCTGCGCGCCGCGCGTCTCTTCCTCGGCTCCCGCTTTTCTGCCTTCCGTCTGCACGCCACGCTAGACAACGGAATCCCGATAGCCCGCGACGCCGTCAGCGCCATGGCGATTCGCGTCGGCGACCTCGGCGGACTCTTCAGTCCCCTCGCGCGGGGTGCCTCGCCCACCGACCAGACGCTTCGACTCACGCTCACCGCGCCGCCCTCTCATCTCGCGCTGCCCGCATGGTTCGCGACAAGCTGGACGCGCACACATCGCTGGAATCCCTACACACAGCACCTGCGTGTCGCGGACTTCAGCTGCTCCGCCGCGGAGCCACGCGTCCATGTCCAGGCCGACGGCGAATGGATCGGCACCACGCCCATGCGCGTCGAGCTTGTGCCCAACGCGCTCCGCCTGCTGATGCCGCCATCGGCGCCTACATCGCGCTCGGAACGCTGATTCCCATCCATCCCAGCACGCGTGTGATCTCGCGCCGCGCCACGGCCGCCGTGGCAAACAACAGCGTCTTGCGCGCCGGATCGCTTTCCGTCAGTACGCGGTGCCGGTGATAAAAGTTACTGAAGCTTTGCGCCAGCGTGAAGGCATACTTCGCGAGCACCGCCGGTTCCGCCGCCGCAATCGCCTGCTCAAGCGCCAGCGACACACGCGACGCCGCGAGCCAGACCTCCCACACGCTCGTTCCATCTTCCCCCTCGAGCAGTGGCGCGAGCACACTCGCATCCAGCGCTTCGAATTCACGCAGCACTGAAGTCTCGTCGGCCTCGCCCTTGCGAAAGATATTTGCCGCCCGCACAGCCGCATACTGCGCATACGGTCCAGTCTCGCCCTCGAAGCTCAGCGCATCGCGAAAATCAAACGCGATCACCGTGTTCCGCGTGAAGCGCAGCATGAAGTACCGCAGCGCACCCACGCCAATCGACTCCGCGATCTCCGCGCGTTCTGCCTCATCTAGCTCCGGATGCCGCGCGTCCACCTCCGCGCGCGCGGCCACGATCATCCGATCGATCAGATCATCAGCCTTTACACCGAAGCCCTTGCGTCCGCTCACCTCGATGAACCCGCGTTCCTGGTCCTCGTCGCTCAGTGTGTAACCAAGCTCTTGCGCAGTCCTCGCGGTGAGACCCACGAAGGCATAGTTCAGATGCATGTAGCGTTCCGCCTGTGCCTCGTAACCCAGCGCACGGAGCGCCTCCTTCACCTGCGCCTGTGGATCGTCCTGCCGCGAATCGATGACGTTGTAGATCGCGTCCGCATGCCCGAAGCTCGGATGTGGATCCTCCCCGTGCATCGTCGAAACCCAGCACACGTGCTCCGGGTACTCGCGGAACCGCGCGTACCCGAAGTCGCGGCCCAACAGCCCAAACTTCCACAGGTGATACGCGATGTCTTTACCCACATACGTCACCGTCCCGTTCGAGCGGATAATGATCTTCGCATCCTCATCCACCTCGCCCGGCGTGAGCGGCGGAGCACCTGCGCGCCGCATCACCCAGCACCCAGCGTTCTTTCCCGCGGTCTCCTTGTAGAGCACGCCCCGCTCCACCATCAGCGCGCGCGCCGCCTCCCAGAAGTGCAGGTGCAGAATCTCACTCTCGCGTGGCAGAAAGTCGTACTCAATCCCGAGCCGCTCCATCGTGTCGAGATGCCGCCGCAGAACTCCTGTCGCGATAATCTCGGCGATCTCCGCCGTCTCGTTGCCGCCACGTTCAATCTCATGCAGCGTGTCGAGTCGAAGCTGCTTCCGCGCGGCCGCCTCCGCCGGATCAGCGTCGTACCACTGCGAAACCTGCGCGTAAAGATCCCAGCACGCGTAATCGAGCCGCGTATTGGTCTCCAGCAGCTCCGTCATCCACCCGCGCACGGCATCAAGGTCCATGCCCTTCAGCGCGGTCACCGCAACGACAATGTCGGCCACCTGCACGCCCGTGTTATCGATGTAGTTTTGTACGCCCGTCGCATAGCCCGGCTTGTAATCATCGGGCCGCACCATGCGCGCAAAGCTGTCGCCAAGAATCGCGTTGCGCAGGTGCCCGACATGCGCCGCCTTGTTCGGGTTAATGCTTGTGTGCTCGATGAGCCGAAAGCCTTCGCCGCCGATGCTCGCATGCTCATCCGCTGCGATGCGCCGTGCCGTCGCCGCACGATCGAGCTTCAGATTCAGATAGCCCGCGCCGGCGATCTCCACGCTCGCCACGCCATCAATCTTTTCGAGCTCCGGCTGCAGCTCCTGCGCAATCGTGCGCGGAGCCTTCTTCAGCCGTTTCGCCAGTTCAAACGCCACGGGCAGGGCCATCTCGCCGAACTCCAGCTTCGGCGGCAACTCCACCGCAAGCTGTGCCAGCTCCACGCCGTAGCGCTCACTCAACAGCGCCTGAATCCGCTCCTGGATTATCTGCTGCAGAATCCTGTACATATCGACGAAAGTTCTCTGATCTCTTTCCCAAATCTCTTCTTTTTACGGCAGCTCCGCCGGCAGCGTATCCAGCTCTTCGACCAGCGGCTTGCGCCGCGCGCGATGCAGCCGGTGCATCAGGAACAGCCCTCCGCCAACGCCGGTTATCGAAACAAACAGCCAGGCGTGAATCAGCAGCCCGAACAACCCCGCGGCCGGCGGCGGGGCTCCATGCCGCACCAGCGCATCCTTGCATGCCCACTCAAACGGCCCGATGCCTCCGGGCGAACTTGGAATCAGAAACGAAAGATTGGCCTGCGAGACCGCCTGCCATGGGCCAATTCCATCAGTCTTGAGAGCCACCAGCTTCGCCGCCGAAACGTAGATCATGCCCTCAATCGTCCACGCCACAAAACTGAACGCCACAAGCAGCAGCGTTCCGCTCACGCCGATATGCTCGATGCACTCCATCGCCAGCAGCAGCCAGTGTTCAATCTTCTTGACCAGCCGGTTCCCGCTCCTCGCCGCCAGGTTGCGCACCGGCTGTTGCAGCGTGTGCGCTCCAAATACCAGCACCAGCAGACAGACAGCAGAGATCGCCAGTCCGATCTCCGCACCGCCGCGCAGCTTCGGCGAGACTGCCCGTCCGCCGCGCATTGTTATCGTGAACAGCGTCGCCAAACTGAATACATCCAGCAGCTTTTCCAGAATCACCGTACTCAGCACCATGGAAGGTGTGGCATTCACGTCCGGAGCGTAGGTGAAAACGCGCATCACGTCGCCGATGCGCAGTGGGAGGATATTGTTCGCGGCGAGCGAGGTCATGAAGATGCGTGCGCAATCACTGAAGCGCGCCTTCACGCTGCGCAGCATCCACCAGGCCCGGATGCAGCGCACGGTGTAACCCGCAACCGTAAACACCACCACGCCCACGATCCATGCCGGCGCCACGAAGCGGACCGCCTCCAGGTCGGCCATGTCGAAACCACGGAAAGTCCACCACAGGAAGAAGGCGCTGATCAGCAGCCCCGGGACCATCTTGAGCAAATTAAGACGGTGCTCACGGCTCATCGCGAGGTCCTCAGGAGGCCGGGCCGAGGATCCCCCGGCGATGTTGTTACGAATTCGAGCATTGACACGCGCCTTCATTGTACCGTTTGCAGTGAGGTGTCCTCGCAACTTCAGCAAAGCCGTCTCACTTCTCAGATGCAATTGACGACCCTCCTTCGCTCCACCGCAACACTTGAAATCGTCTCTGAGCAGCCAGCACAGGTTGTCACGTTGCGTGCTACCCGCGCGCCGCGCCGTTCTGTCCTCTCCAGGACTGCGATCTTTCTCGCCCTTTCCGTCGCCACCCTGCTCGTGCATGGCTACCATCCGCTCGCCGAGGACGGCGGCCTCTACGTCGCTGGCGTCGAATTCACACTCAACCCATCGCTCTTCCCGCACTTCACCGCATTCGTCTCCGAGCACCTGCACTTCTCGGTCTTTGCTCCCGCCGTCGCTGCGGTAACTCGCGCGACGCATCTTCCCCTGCTCGTCGTGCTCCTCATCATCAATCTCGGCAGCATCGCACTCATGCTTACGGCGGCACGCGCCGTTCTGCGGCGCATCACGCCGAACGAAGGCGCACAACTCGCTGGCATCGCCACGCTCGCCGCGGTGTGGACCATCCCCATCGCCGGCACCTCATTGCTGCTGATGGACCCCTACGTCACCGCACGCAGCCTCTCGACCCCGCTCTCCCTCTGGGCCATCGCCTTTGCGCTCGACGATTGGAAAAACAATCCGCGTTCACTCACCGGCTGCGTCCTCGCGACGGCGCTTGCAACGGCCTTCCATCCCCTGATGGCCGGCTATGCACTTGGCCTCATCATCGTCCTGCGCATCCTGCGAGGTCGCAGAAAAACTCTCTTGCTCATGATTTTCGCGCTCCTCACCTTCGCATTGGCCGCAACCCTGCAGGCTCGCGCTCCTGCGGAGTCCACGGCTGTCATCCTTGCAGCAAAGAGCCGCTACTATTGGTTCCTTTCGCAATGGCACTGGTACGAGCTCTTCGGCCTCACGGGGCCGCTCCTGGTTCTCCTCGCGCTCCGGCGCCGCAATCACTTCGGCCTCGCGGCCAACGGCACGACACTCTGTGACTCAGCGATTTTCTACGGTTGCCTCGCGACCGCCCTCACGCTCATCTTTGGGCATGAGCACTTCCACGCGCATATCGTCGCGCGCCTTCAGCCCCTCCGCGCCTTCCTCACGATCTACATGATCATGTTTCTGCTGCTCGGAGCCTCAATTCAACAGCTCTTCGAGCGCGCCTCCTCGCCATTCTCAAGGCGGCGCTATACACGCTATGCGATGATTCCAATTCTGCTCGCCTCTGCATGCGGAATGTTCGTCGCCCAGCGAAACGAGCTCCCCGGATCCCCGCACGTCGAGCTTCCCTGGCGGTTACAGCAAAGTTCGAACCCGTGGGTCCGCGCATTCCTGTGGTGTCGCGACAACACACCGCAGAACGCTCTCTTCGCGCTCGATGCGCATTACGTCACCACGCCCGGCGAGGATTCCCAGACCTTCCGCGCCATAGCCCAGCGCAGCGTGCTGCCTGACTTTTCAAAGGATGGAGGAGAGGCCGCTATCACTCCGCGCCTCGCAGACGAGTGGGTCGCCGGCTTCACCGCGCAGCTCAACCTGGGCCAGCAGGCCGCTTCGCAACTCCGCGAGCATCTTGCAACCTACGGCGTCGATTGGGTGATCCTGCCCCTTGATTCACCGGCCGAACTCGATTGCCCCTACGACAACAACCTGCTCAAGGTCTGCAAACTTCAACCCTGACGCTGCGCTCCGCAGCTCGCGAGAGAACCCTCGCGAGAGACCCTCAGATGTGCCCCAGCAGACGCTCCCGCGCACGACGCCGCAAGGACGCCCTCAACAGCACTGCAATCAGAAACGTCTGCAGCACCACGAGAATCAGCAGGGCCCAGGGATACTGCGCCGCTATCCCGCTCGCGCGCCACCACGCTGGCACTACTCGATCACGATAGAGCTGCGCCCACTGCGACCCCCCACTGCTCCCCGCGTTCGAATCCTGGGCTGTTGCCGCCGCAACTGAAGCCGCCGCGGCCGGCACGACCCGAACAGGTGCCATCGAGACGAACCTGGCTGAGTCCACCGGCGCGATCACCGCGGACGCGATCGATTTCGCAACCGCGACATGAGCGGTCGGATGATGAACCGATGCGCTCGGTGTCGTCGCTGCTCCGGCCTCGTGGGTCGATGCCGCATCGCTATCCGCCGCATCCGACTGACTGTTTTTCCGGGCGCCGGATAATGGCGGCACAGCCGACTTGTCCGTCGCAGAAGTATCCTTCGTTGGCTTCGCCGCAGCCGGCGCCTGCGCAGCCCCGGCAAGGCCGTCGACCTTCTTCGACGGCGCCTGCGGCTCAACTTTCTGCGGCTCAACTTTCTGCGGCTCGATCTTCGGTGGGCCGGTCTTGGCTGGCTCCTGCGCGTCCTGCTCCAGGGCCGTAGCCGTCACCGTGGCAGGCGCAGCAGCCTTCAACTGCTGCCCGGTTGCTCTCGACCACGCCGGCAGCAGAACCGCCGCGATGAGCAGCGGTGCGATGCTCGTCATCAGACCCGCATCGCGCGAGCGCTTGCCCGGCAGAATCGTCTGGCGCAACCCGCGCACAGCCAGGCGAACAATCCGCGCGAAGCTGCGTACCGGATGATCGCCTTCGCGGCTCTCATCCCATCCCAGCCACGTGTCGGCGCGCGAGTACAGCACCATCGTCAGCGCCTCCTCCTCGGCCAGCGAGAGTGCATCGAACTGCGCACGCAGCGATTCATCCTCCACGCGCACCACCGTCGCGGGCAGCGATGCATCGCCATCCAGCACCGGCAGCACAATCCGCACCGCATCGCCCGGCTGCACATTCAGTCGCGAGCCGGTCCACAGCCGCACGCCCGTGCTTGAAAGATCGCCCGTCAATCCCTGCACCACGTTGCCATCCGGCAGAACCACGCCCCCCGGAACCTCAACATTCACACGCACCGCGCGCCGCCGCTGCTGGCTCTCCCACGCCACCGCGGTGGCCACGCCCAGCAGGATCGTGTTGAATAGCGTCCACCCGACGTTCACCACAATCGTGCCCAGATGATGCGGGTCATACATGCGGTGGGGCACGCTCAGCAGCCATCCCTGCCACCTCGGCGCGTGCGATGCCGCAAACAAATGCAGCCGCGGAATCGCGCACAGTAACCCGATGAAGTTCACGAACAGCATCAGTACAAACGGCCTTGCAATCCGCCGGTCGAAGAAGCTCGAGGACAGCACCTGCCCTTTTGACGTCACGTTGAACTTCGGTCTGCGCGGCCACAGAAACGCGGCAATCGTCGGCAGCAGAACATACGGCGCCAGCACCGTCTCGTAGATCTCGTTCCAGAATGAGTGTCTGTGCCTTCCCTGGATCCGCAGGTGGGTCAGATACAGCATCACCAGGTGCGGTCCTGCAAAGGCCAGAATCGCTTGCCATGTTCCCGGCAGGTTCGTCCCGCCGTAGATCAGATAGATCAGCGGCGCCATCAGAAACACCAGACGCGGCAGAGCAAACAGAAAGTGCGCCGCAGAGTTCAAATAGCACAGCCGCTGCGCCAGCTTCAGCCCGCGCCCAAACAGCGGATTCTCCAGCCGCAAAATCTGCGTCATTCCGCGCGCCCAGCGCACGCGCTGGCGAATATGCCCGCTAAGGCGCTCCGTCGCGAGCCCCGCCGCCTGCGGAATGTTGATATACGCCGTGCTCCAGCCCTTCTTCTGCAGCCGGATCGACGTATGTGCGTCCTCGGTCACCGTCTCGGTCGCGAGCCCGCCGATCTCATCCAGCGCCCTGCGCCGCAGCACTGCGCATGATCCGCAGAACGAGGTCGCGTTCCAAAGATCGTTGCCATCCTGCACCACGCCATAGAACAACTCGTTCTCGCTCGGAATATTCCGGAACTGCCCCAGATTTCTCTCAAACGGGTCCGGCGAGTAGTAGTGCTGCGGGGTCTGCAGCAGCGCCAGGTTTACATCGCGCTCAAACCAACCCATCGTCAACTGCAGGAAGCTTCGCGTCGGCACATGGTCGGCGTCGAAGATGGCCACAAACGGCGCGCTCAGCCGCCCCAGCGCGCAATTGATATTTCCCGCCTTGGCATTCTCGTTATCCGGCCGCGTCATGTAGCCGATGCCCGCCTGCTCCGCGAACTCGCGAAACTCCTCGCGCCGCCCGTCATCCAGCAGGTAGACATTCAGCTTTCCATCGGGCCAGTCGATGTTTGTCGCCGCCAGCGCCGTGTACTTCACCAGGCGCAGCGGCTCGTTGTACGTCGTAATCAGCAGGTCGACCTCAGGCCACTTCGCCGGGTCCTCCGGCAGCGGTACCGGGGTACGCCGCAGCGGCCACAGCGTCTGGAAGTAACCCAGCATCAGCGCTGCAAACGCATACACCTCCGCCCCCAGCACCACGAGGACGAAAAACGCATCCAGCCGGCTCCACGTCGTGTCGCGGAAGCGGAAGTAACGTTCCACCGTATGAACGCGCCAGATGCCATACCGCACCGTCGCAAAACAGGACAGCAGCACCAGCATCAGCGTCGTGAGGTACGACCCCGACCCGCGATGCAGCCACAGCGCACTCAGCACAAGCAGCCCGCCCAGCATGGCCTGCTGCGGCCACGGCAGCGGAACCGCCGACGACGCCAGCAGGAACAGCGTTCCACCCGCCACAATCAAAAATCGCAGGAGCCGTGGAAGCAGCGATTCGCTCGACTCAAACTCCCGCCACAGAGGCGATCGCGTCATTGCTCGCTCCACCGCGCCTTTCTGAAGCCCGGCGCCGGCGCCGCCTGCGTTTTCAGCCATGAAGCCAGGTTCAGCACATCGCCTGCCACCGCAGCCTCCGGCGCATAGTCCATCACCGTCATACCCTCGGCCAGCGCCTCCGACACGGCAGGTGAGCGCCGGATCACGAACGGCAGCAGCCTGTCGCCCAGCTGCTGTCGCAGCACTTCACGCACATCCAGGTGCAACGGCTGCGAGGCGTCAAATCCGTTCAGCACATACCGCGGATGCACCGGCTTCCCATTCGCATCCATCACCTCCGCAAAGAAGCGCTCCACCGTATTCAGGCTGATCACTGAACTCATATCCGGCGCCATCGGCACCATCACAATCGAATTCATGCGCGCCACCCGCCGCAGCACCCACGGAACTGAAGGCGACAAATCCACCAGCACCCGCTGCATCCCCTGCCCGTTTTTTGTCAGTTCCTCGGCGAGCCACTCCTGTGCTTCCAGATCGCCGCCCTTGCCCAGCAGATCGAAGCTCAGCAGGTGAATCGGCGCATCCGCGCTTCCCACCGGTGGCGAAAACGTGCGCACCACGCCCGGCCTCAGCTCGCTTGCGCCAAAGTAAAACGGCAGCAGCCCATGCGATGTCGTGTCCGTCAGCAGCACTTTTTCGCCGGACGACGCCAGCGCGCGTCCCAGCGTCGCCACCAGGCTCGTCTTTCCCACGCCCCCGGCCAGCGAAAACACCGCCAGCACGGGAACCTCGCCGCTCGCGGCCTTCTTCACCTCCGGAGTCTTTTCCTGCGGCCCCTGTTCAAACAGCTCGCGCAGGGCAAACCATCGCGAAGCCACGCGCTCCCGTGACTGCTGCAGCGTGTCCTCCACCACCGGCGCCTCCGGTTCCACCGCAGGTTTCGGCCGCTCTTCCGACAGCCACGCAGGAACCGGCGCGGATGCGCGCACCCTCTCGGCAGAAGCCGGCTGCGTCCCGCCCTGCACACTCGTCTCTGCGATGGGTTGCATCTCTATCAAGCTTTCAATCACTCCTGCCGTCACCGTCGGGCTTTCACCCGGATTCCGTACCTCCGCCGTCTCCGCCTCAGTCACCGCGAAGGCCGCCGTCATCGGATCCGCAAGAATCCCGTCATCCTCGTTCGCCTCACCATTCGCATGGGTCGGCGGCAGATGAAAGTGCGCATCGCGCGTCTTCGGATAGCGCGCCGGCCGCATGTCCTGCTCAGGCGTGATGAGCGTCGCAAACACCTTCTCCGGCGCAGGCTGCTCTGACTCGCGTTGATAGGGGTCCGTCAGCTCTCCTGGAAGCTTCGACACCGGCTGCGGCCCCGCCAGTCTGCGCCTGCGCATCTCGGCCTCTGCATAACGCAACGCCTGGCGTTCTGCCGAAGCTCTCGCATCTGTGATCTCCCGAGCCTCTCGCCGCTCCGCCGCTTCAGCCGCTGCAGCCGCCTCCGCACTCCTGGCAGCCTGCACACGCTCCGACGCCGCCTTCCGGCTCAGCTCCGTCGCCTGCCGCAACGCCAGCGCCCGGGCACCTTCTTCGAGCTCCAGATCGCGCCGCTGCCGGGCCTCTGCCGCTCTGCGCGCAGCCTTCTCATGCAGCCGCGCAATCTCCTCGGCCTCCCTGGCCGCACGTTCTGTAGCCGCGGCCGCGGCCTCGGCCTCGGCCTGCGCCCGGCTCTCCGCATCCTTGGCCTCCTGGGCGGCACGGTGGCGCATCAGCGCACGGGACTCCCGCCGTGCGCCTGAAAAATCCCGGTAGCGCGCGCCCTGCAGGTTCGCCCACGAGTACAGAACTGCTACGTCCTCGGGGTTCTCCGTGCGCGACTGCTCTTCAACCGCCTCCGGCTTCTGCCCGTCCATCCCTTGCCTCAAATTCCCGGGAGAATTTCCGTCAGCCCGCCGGACTTCCCGCAAGAAAACCGCAGTTGGGTCTTGCCAGTAACGAGAGCCTACGTCCCTCCTTATTCGCCAGTAAATACACCGTAAGTAACACTAAGTAGAAACCGCAGCGGCACTTCAACCGCATAAACGGCCCGTATCCTGCTGCTATAACGCAACACGACACGCGTAACTTTCGTAACCTTTACATCCGCACAAGGGTATGAATCAGGCGCGGCTCCGCTGCTTCAGCGCCAGCTCCATCAGCGCCCGAGCCACGGCTTCGTAATCATGTCGCAGTACCTCGCCTTCGTGCACGAAGCTCCCCGCAACCGGCTCCACGCCCAGCGCCCGCACCTTGTCCAGATCAGCCTCAATCGGCTCCTGGCCCTCGCGCGCATACTTGGCCAGCGTCTCCTGCCGGATCGGCGCCGTGTTGATCAGCGCATAGTCAAACAATCGTTGGCCACGCGCCCCTCCGCAGTGGTTCAGGATCTTCTCAATGTGTTGCGACGCCGTCAGCCCCAGCGACTCGTTCGCTTGCGTCATCAGGTTGCACACATAGACCCGCACGGCCCTGGAGCCCGCAATCGCCTCCGGCACTCCCCGCACCAGCAGGTTCGTGATCAGCGACGTGTACAGCGACCCCGGCCCCAGCGTGATCAGGTCCGCCTGCGCAATCGCCGCCAGCGTCTCCGGAATCGGATCGACCTCCGGCGGGTCCAGCATCAGCTCTACAATCGACCTCCTGGACGCTGTAATATTCGTCTCGCCCCGCACCACCGAGCCGTCGTCCATCCGCGCCGTCAGCGTTGCATGTGCCGTCGTCGCCGGATAGATCCGTCCCCTTGTCGCCAGAATCTGCGACGATATATGCACCGCCTGCGCAAAGTCACCCGAGATCCCATTCAGCGCCGCCAGGAACAGGTTGCCGAAGCTGTGACCCTGCAGTTCGCCCTGCTCAAACCTGTACTGAAAAAGCCGCGACAGCAGGTGTTCATCCTCGCTCAGCGCCACCATGCAGTTGCGGATGTCGCCCGGCGGCAGCATCTGCAGCTCCTCGCGCAGCCGCCCCGACGACCCTCCGTCATCGGTCACCGTCACCACCGCCGCCAGGTCGCGAATCAGGCACGGCGCGTCCGGGCACGGGTGCGCTCCACTTCGGCCGCGTGAGCCTCCGCGCCGGTCAAAGCCGGTCGGCGATCCAGGTGTGGCGACGTAGCGCTTCAACCCCAGCAAGAGCGTAGAGAGGCCCGTGCCGCCACCGATCGCCACTACGCGAAGCTGAGGAAGAACTCGATCGGACATGCGTCCGTCCAGTGTAGACGGAGCAGACGACGGCGCTCCCACAGGGAGTCAGGAGTCAGGAAGTGAGGAGTCAGGACTCGCAGGTCCGCCGGCGTCTGATTCTTTCAAAACGGCCAGACGAAACAAGAGCCGCGGCTTTCGCCCCGGCTCCCTGACTCCCTGACTCTTCGCTCCCTGACTCGGCCTACGCCTCGGGGTACAGCAGCTCCGTAAACCGCGGGTCCTCGGCAACCGGCTCAAAGTCCGAGTCCGCCCTGGCCTGCAGCCGGTTCTGCCCATTCAGCCGGATTGCCTCCCGCAGCTTGTCGATGCACTCCTGCGTATCGCCCGTCATGCTCGCCAGCAGCGCCAGCCCATAGAACGCATAATCTGCCGAATCGTTCGCCGAGAGGATCTTCTGGAACTGCTCCCGCGCATCCTCATACTGCCCCTGGTTCAACAGCGAGATCGCGTAGTCGTAGCGCTCTTCATTGGTCTCGAACTTCGTCGACCCCTTCTCGATCTGGGCCACGCAGGCCGCAATGTACATGCGGATGCGGTCGGCGAGATCCTGCGGAGCCGTCTGCAGCATCTGGGAAAAGGCCTGGTGCGCCTTGTCGAACTTTCCGCTCTGCATCAGCTTCAGCGCGCTCTCATACAACGCGAGCGTCTGCCGGCGCGTCGCGTCATCCGGCGCGGGCGAACCCGCAAGCGTGCGCGGCATGCGCCGCAAGTTGCTCGACTTCGCGTCGTTCTTGGCTAGGTTGTTAGTACTAGGGACAGCGGGGGTTGCCGACTTCGTGGCCATAGCGCTCTCTGGTTCGTCTCGGCTGGGAGTAGCCTCGTACTGTTTCAAAATGGGAAGCTGCTTCGAGGTTATACGGTTCCGCGCCATCCGTGGTCAAATCCTGCGGTGAATATCCTGTCCCTCACTTCGCGGCCCGCGTACGATACAGCACCGGATTCAGCGCCGGATCGTTGTACATTTTCATCTGCCGGTACAGCTTGAACCGTCGCTTACCCGACATAACCTCGGCCCACAGAGCGTCCAGCGCATCGCGCAGGTCCTCTATCTGCTCCTTCAGCACTGCCAGCCGCTCCTGGTTGCGCTCCACATGCTCCTCTCCCGCCGCGCGCGCAATCTCCTCCGCGGTATGAAACCGCTTCAATTCGAGGATCGACAGCCGGTCGATCATCATTCCCGGAGTTTCAGAGTGCAGCGGAGCCTCCGCGCGTTGCTCGCCAGCCCCGGCAAGCAGTATCCGGTCGATCCGCTCCATCAGATCATTCCGCCGCTGGTTCAGTCGATCGATCGCCCGCTTGATCCCTGCAATCTTCTCCGGACTCGCCTCCGGATCCCGTGCCTGGTCCTCTTCATGCCACAGATCGAAGTTCGCGCGATGCTGCTCCACGACCAGCGCGTCGAGTTCATTGGCTGCAGCGGGCATCTCCGCCGGCTCATGCCACCGCCGCGTCGCCTCCTCCTGCAAACTCACGATATGTGCCGCATTCACCATCGACAGCCACAAGAATATCGCGTCTACACTGAGAATCATGGCTGACAGTCAGGTTCGGCGGGTCCTGGTCTACAGGCTTGGCAGTCTCGGCGACACGCTCATCGCCCTTCCGTCGTTCCATCTCATCGCGCGCGCCTTTCCGCACGCCGAGCGCCGCCTCCTCACCAACCTGCCCGTGGCCTCCAAGGCCCCGCCCGCCGCCGCTGTGCTCGAAAACACCGGCCTCATCCACGGCTACATGCGCTACGCCACCGGCACGCGCTCCATCCGCGAACTCATCCGCCTCACCCTCGAGATCCGCCGCTTCTCGCCCGACGTCCTCGTCTATCTCACCGGCGCCCGCGGTCTCGACTGCGCCCGCCGCGACCAGCGCTTCTTCCACCTCGCCGGCGCCGGCCGCCTGGTGGGCGTTCCACTAACGCCTGCGATGCAGCTCAACCTCAACGGCCTCGACGCTCCGCCTCCCGACCCCTTTTCGATCGAGCTCGAGCCCGAAGCCTCGCGCCTCGCCCGTAACATCGCCGAGCTGGGCGATGCTCACCTCGATGACCCCGCATCCTGGGACCTCAGCCTCACGCCCGACGAGCACGCCGCCGCCGCCCGCGCCATCGGCCCCGAAGCCCTTAGCCACGGAGATAAAGCCCTCCAGCATGAGCTCCTCGCCGTCAGCGTCGGCACCAAGGTCCAGGCCAAGGACTGGGGCCGCGACAACTGGCGCGAACTCCTCACCCGCCTCGCTCGCGCCTTCCCCAACCGCTCTCTCCTGCTCACCGGCTCGTCCGAAGAATCCGAAGCCTCCAACTTCGCAGCCGCCGGCTGGCAATCCTCCGGCGGAGGCCCTGTCGTCAATCTCTGCGGCCGCCTCACCCCGCGCGAGTCCGCCGCCGCCCTCGCCCGCGCGCGCCTCTTCATCGGCCATGACTCCGGCCCCATGCATCTCGCCGCCGCCGTCGGCACACCCTGCGTCGCCATCTTCGCCGCGCGCAACCTCCCCCGCCAGTGGTTCCCCTACGGCCCCAACCACCGCATCCTTTACCACCGGGTCGAGTGCGCTGGCTGCGGCCTCGAAACCTGCATCGAGCAACAGAAGAAATGCATCCTCTCCATCACCGTCGACGAAGTCCTCACCGCCATCCACTCCGCTCTCGACCCCACCCCGTCGTTCTGAACCCGGATCTCACGCCGACTGCGGCTTGCCGTTCACCACCACATTCTCGAACTTGAGGTCCGTGACGCCGGAAACCGCAAGCTTCTCTTTGCCCTGCGGAAGCTCCACATCAATATCCTTCAGAAGAACGTTACTAATCTCCGTCTGGCCAGGATTGGGCCGAATCACACCGAAGCCTGAGAAGTGACCCTTGATGCCGATCAGGCTCAGGTTGCGAACCACGGACTTGGGCGGCGTTTCGCCCTGGAGATTGAAGTACTGGGACCACGGCTGGACCGCAATGATCGCACCCGCAGTCGACTCCGAGGTGATATTGCGGAACGTGATGTCCTCGTAATGTTGAGGAGTATCCGGTCGCAGCTTCAGCGTCGCAATCCTCACGTTGCCGATAATCCTGCAGTTCTCGACCACCACATCGCGAACGATCGTAGCCTCGCTGCCAAGCGTCAACACGCCGCCGCCGCGTTTGTAAACACAGTTGCGCACACGGATATGCTCCACCGGCGGACTATCCCTGTCTTCCATCGCGTGGGGCCCCTTGGAGCCCTTGCACGCGATGCAATCGTCCGTGACCGAGAAGAAGCAGCCGTCGACCGTGACGTTCCGTGAACTGTCGATATCGATTCCATCTGTGCTCGGCGCCTGCCTGTAGTCGTCCGGCACCTCGAAACGTACCTGGCGCACCACCACGCCGTCGCAGTTGTACAGATGAAGATTCCAGAACTGCGAATCCTTGAACGTGATGCCCTCGATCTTCACTCCACGCGAGCTTTCGATCAGCGCCATCCGGGCGCGCGGCACACCCAGGTTGGGGAAGTTCCCGGGGTTGGGCGCCGCGTTGCGCAGCTTCCAGAACAGGTCCCAGATCGGCCGCCCCGCTCCATCGAGCGTTCCCTCACCCGTGATCTCGAGGCCATCGCAATTCTTCGCGTTGATCAGCGCCGGGTTGAACTTTTCCTCGAAGTGTCCTTCGATCCGCGTCCGCTGAACCGGAAAATTCGCCATGTCCGTCGAGCACCGCAGCATCGCTCCCGCATCAAGGCGAAGGTTCACCCTGGGCTTCAAGAACAAAGCGCCGCTCACGAACACGCCTCGCGGGACAACGACCGTTCCGCCGTGCCCTGCGGCCAGATGATCGATCGCAGCCTGAATGGCCCTGGTGTTCACCGTCGCGCCATCCGCCTTCGCGCCGAAGTCGGTGATCAGCGCCTCCGAAGGAGTCTTTGCATAGGCCATCAACGCAGACCCCGACAACGGAGCTGCAAGCATCAGCGACACAAACCTGCGGCGATCGTACGTAGCCACGGACACAATTCTCCTCGGTGCGGTCAGCGTTAAAAAAAGATGCACTTGAGCTGACGTTGCGCCACGAACCGGCACATCTTCAGCCGTCGACCTCCGCCCATCTTCACTATACAAATCGCCAGCGATACAGCATCCGCGCACCTGCTCTTGGCCGCCGCGTTATCCTAACCCTCGAATGCTTCCTGAACTCCACCGCGTCCTCGGCCTCCTCGAAGGCGGCTTCCACGACATCCGCGTCCTCGTCGTCGGCGACCTCATGCTCGACCGCTACATCGTCGGCGACGTCGACCGCATCTCCCCCGAAGCCCCCGTCCCCGTCCTGCGCCACGCGCACCGCTACCAGCGCCCCGGCGGCGCCGCCAACGTCGCCATGAACCTCGCCGGCCTCGGCTGCCAGGCCCTCCTCGCCGGCCTCTGGGGCGCCGACGCCGAGCAGCGCGAACTTGCCGCCGCCCTCGCAGCCGCATCCATCGACACCGCCGGCGTGGTCACCTCCTCGCTCCCCACCATCTCTAAAACCCGCATCGTCGGCCGCACCCAACAGCTCCTCCGCCTCGACATCGAATCCCGCGACCCTCACTCCGCGCAAGACATCGAACACCTCCGCGACCGCGTCCTCGCGCTCGTCGAAAAGGTCCACGCCGTCATCCTCTCCGACTACGCCAAGGGCGCCCTCACCTACGAGCTCTGCGCCTCCACCATCCGCGCAGCCCGCCGCTGCGAAATCCCCATCCTGGTCGACCCCAAGACCTCCGACCTCAGCAAATACTCCGGCGCCACCATGGTCTGCCCTAATCTCACCGAGCTCTCCCTGGCCACCGGCGTCTCCGCCCACAACCCGGACCGGGATATGGCCGAACTCCTCGCCGCCGCCGAGCGACAGCGCTCCGAGCACGGCTTCGACTACCTCACCGCCACCATGAGCGATCGCGGCATCCAGGTTCTCTCCGCCGGCTCCAGCTACCATTCGCCCGCACGCGCCCGCGAGGTCTTCGACGTCTCCGGCGCGGGCGACACCGTCATCGCCACCCTGGCCGCCTCCATGGCCGCCGGCCTCAAGGTCGAAACCGCCGCCGACCTCGCCAACCTCGCCGCCGGCGTCGTCGTCGGCAAAGTCGGCACC
>DATNGO010000197.1:0-5358 GCA_035605855.1 Acidobacteriaceae bacterium
TCGCTCATGCCGAGGCCGTGGCGGCCGCCGATGTGGTTGGCTTCGAGCATCAGCTCGACGGGGTCTTTCAGCTCTTTGCCGTTCAGTGCAACTGGCCAGCCCTCTTCGAAGCGGACGCTGACCTCTTCGGGTTTGATGGCAACGTCGTCACGCCAGAAGGCGACGCCCATGATGGGCTCGACAATCTTCATCGAAGTCGAAAGATGTTCCAGGTCTTTCGCTTCGTGTGTGGCTCCGAGGATGTTGGAGTCGGTGGAGTAGGCCTTCTCGGCGGACATTTTGTAGCCGAAGCCGGCCTTCTGCATGAAGGCGGACATCTCGGCGCGGCCGCCCAGCTCGTCGATGAAGGCGGAGTCGAGCCAGGGCTTGTAGATTTTGAGCGCGGGGTTGACGAGCAGGCCGTAGCGGTAGAAGCGCTCGATGTCGTTGCCCTTGAAGGTCGAGCCGTCGCCCCAGATGTTGACGTCGTCCTGCTGCATGGCGGTGACGAGCATGGTGCCGGTGACGGCGCGGCCGATGGGCGTGGTGTTGAAGTAGGTGACGCCGGCGGTGGAGATGTGGAAGGCGCCGGACTGCAGCGCGGCGATGCCTTCTCTGACTAATTGTGCCCGGCAGTCGATGAGGCGGGCCGTCTCGGCGCCGTATTCGAGGGCCTTGCGGGGGATCGCGTCGTAATCGGACTCGTCGGGCTGGCCGAGGTTGGCGGTGTAGGCGTACGGGTGCGCGCCGTGAAGTTTCATCCAGTGCAGCGCAGCGGAGGTGTCGAGACCGCCGGAAAAGGCGATGCCGACCTTCTGGCCGACGGGCAGGTGCTCAAGAATGACAGACATGAAGGAAGAAACCTCGAGCCTTCAGCGTGGCTGAGGCTTTTCCCCCATTTTACTTGGCTTCTTTATCTGCCTGCAGTGGCGCTAGCGCTGTGACGCCTGGGCGGCGGCGTAGACCTGCTGCGGTGTGGCGGATGCGGAGACTTGCTCTGTGTCTGGAGCCCCGAAGTTAATCCAGCCGGAGTTGATGCCATCGACCATCTCCTCGTAAGCCCAGGTGCTGCCCTGAGGTAGGCCGAAGGACTCCATGGTGGCGGACCAGCGCTCGCGCGGGACGGGCTGCGCGCTGACGGGGCGGGCAAGGACTTCGCCCATCGCAGAGGCGATTTGTGCGGGCGAGTACGGTGAGCCGAGCTCGATGACGCGGCGGCCGTTCCAGCTCTTGTCCGTGAGAAGCTGGGCCGCCAACGAGCCGATGTCGCGCGTGGCGATGGATGGGACGGGGCGCTCGGCCGGTTGGTAGAAGGTATAGAAGTGGCCGCTTTGCGCGGCGACTGGCAGCAAGGAGCTGTTGTTCTCGAAGAATGAACCGGCGCGAATGAACGCGATGGGGAACGTGAAGGACGCAAGGGCTTCTTCGAAGAGGTGCAGGGATGTAATGAGACCGAGCCGCTCGGGTTTCTCGGCCCCAATGGAGGAGAGGGCGACGAGGCGCGGGACAGGGACGCGCTTAAGCGCGTCGACATAGCTGGCGATAACCGCTTTGGCCTCAGGGAATCCGCGCTGCGGAGTCATCAGAGGGGGCAGCATGATGTAAGCGCCCTCGACGCCCTGGAGCGCGCTAGCGATCGCTGCGCCGTCGTCGAAGTTGCCTCGGACGAGCTCTACGTCCTGGCTTGCCCAGTTAGCAGCTTTCCCAGGATCGCGGACGAGCGCGCGGACCTTGTGTCCCTTTGCGAGAAGATTTTCTGCGGTCGCGCCGCCGACGTGGCCGGTGATTCCGCTGATAAGAAACATAAAACGCTCCTTCGATCGGATGACTCTGTGGTCCGCATATTCGATTCGAAGGAGTGTGCCACGGTTCAGAAGTTTCGGGAAGTGCGCAGAACAATGCCCATTCAAGATGAGCGATTCGTAAGGGTACTGTAACGGGGTGATTAGGTCCGGCGTGCGTGCGACGTCAACCCCTTTCGCTAGAAGCTTCGGCCTTGTTGACCCGGATGGCTGGATGAATACACGTAGACAATTTTTCCGATGACATCAGACATGCGTACAGGAGCATAGTCTGATTCGCGGCTATCGAGGCTTCTCGAACGCCAGTCGCCGCTGACGAACACCTCATCCATTGGGATGGACCGCGCCGGGAAGGTTGCTTCCCGATCTACAGAGGGCCCGTCTGGAGTTTTGATATAGGGTTCCGACAGGACTGCTCCGTTGCGGACGAGCTTCCCGTCCCGGCCTTCGATTGTCTCGCCGCCAACCGCTAAGACACGCTTCGCGAGCACCGTGCCATTGTGACGAAATACGATAATATCCCCATCCGCGATTGGATGATCTGCGTAATAGGCTGTGTCTGCAGTTATGCCGTCGTCGGGAAAAAGGGTGGGCTCCATCGACTCGCCGACCATGCGGAAGGTGCGCGTATTCATAAGCTCCCTAAACGACGAGGGAAGGTATATGAGCGACGCGATAAGACCGAGACCAACTATTACTGCAAGACCACTGAAGAGCCAACGGTTTCGTGTTGAATTCTGAGTTGTCGCAGGTGTCATGGCTTGACCACTGTAACTTACATCGCAAAAACCCTGTGACGAGTCCGAGTTCCGTTTCGGTCGCGGGTTCCGAATTGCGAGTTATGAGCCGCGCGCTCGCTCGATAGCGCGCACGACGGCGGCGGCCTTGTTGCGGCACTCTTCCTCTTCGCGCTCAGCGATGGAGTCGGCGACGATGCCGGCGCCGGCCTGGATGTGGCCACGTTCACCGTCCATGAAGAGCGTGCGGATGGCGATGCAGGAGTCGAGATTGCCGGAGAAGTCGGCGTAGATAATCGCGCCGCCGTAGACGCCGCGGCGGGCAGGCTCGAGCTCTTCGATGATCTCCATGGCGCGAATCTTGGGCGCGCCGGAGAGCGTGCCCGCGGGGAAGCAGGCGCGCAGAGCGTCGATGGGTGCAAGGTCGGGTTTGAGCGTTCCTTCGAGCGCGCTGACCAGATGCATGACGTGCGAGTAGCGCTCGATGAACATGAGGTCCTTGACGCGGACGGAGCCGAAGTCGGAGACGCGGCCGAGGTCGTTGCGGCCGAGATCGACGAGCATGACGTGCTCGGCAACCTCCTTGGCGTCGGCGCGGAGGTCGGCTTCGAGCGTGCGGTCGTGGGATTCGTCGGCGCCGCGCGGGCGCGTGCCCGCGATGGGACGGTACTCGACTTCACGGCCGTGGACACGCACAAGCAGCTCGG
This sequence comes from Acidobacteriaceae bacterium, assembly GCA_035605855.1. GTDB lineage: Bacteria > Acidobacteriota > Terriglobia > Terriglobales > Acidobacteriaceae > Granulicella. The sequence goes on from DATNGO010000197.1 coordinate 3,226, forward strand.
GTGAGGAGCCGACGATGTGGCACAGGCGCGAGGGTTCAGGGTCCAGGGCCAAGGGTCCAGGGTGGGAAGGCGCGGCGAGTTTGTTTTCCTTCCCGGCTGTCTTGGCTGGGCCCTGAGCCCTGGGCCCTGGGCCATCCAGACCGAAGCGCAGGAAGTACATGTAGGGGGATGGGTTGACGATGCGGAGCGAGCGGTAGATCTCGAAGGGGTCGACGCCGGGGGTGCAGTCGAAACGCTGCGAGAGCACGCACTGGAAGACGTCGCCGGCGCAAATGTACTCCTTGGTCGTTTCGACCGCGCGGAGGAAGTCTTCGCGTGCGGTGCGTGGGGTGAGCTCGAGCGGCTCGGAGACGGGCTCATGCGTGGGTTTGTGGAGCGCGGCTTCGAGCAGGGCTTCGAGGCGGTCGAGGCGCGTGTTGGCGTCGGCGTAGGCGGCTTCGGCGGTGACCGGGCTCAGGGGCGTGCGGGTGCCGGCGGTGACGATCAGGTGGATGGCCTTGCGGACGTGGTCGAAGGCAAGGACTTCGTCGAAGAACATGAGGTGCGCGTCGGGGACGTGGAGCTCATCAACGGCACGGGTGGGCAGATGCTCGATCTGGCGGACGATGTCGTAGGCGAAGAAGCCGACGGCGCCGGAGGTGAAGGGGGGAAGGCCGGGCAGGCGCGCGGGGTTGTGGCCGGCCAGGGCGGACTTGAGCTCGGCGAAGATGTCGCCGGGACGGGTGACCGGGGAGGCGCCGGGGCTGGTCTCGGTGATGGTGCTGCCGGAGGCCGTCATGGTGCGGAAGGGGCGGATGCCGATGAAGGTGTAGCGACCGACGGCCTCCCCGCCTTCGACGGATTCGAGGAGAAAGGCCTCGGGCTCGTGGGCGGCGACGCGCAGGAAGGCGGAGACGGGAGTTTCGAGGTCCGCCGGCACGCTGCGGGTGACCGGGACGAGGGTGTGGGTGTGCGCGAGTGTGGTGAATTCGTTGAGGTTTGGCGTGGTCGGGGTGCGCGCGGCAGGCATTTCTATGAGGGTATCGCAGTAGCAGAAATGAGGGTGTCCGGCAGGGTGCGCGGGTCATTGCCACTGCCACAAATGTGGGCCTAGAATCGCCGGGTTTGAGAGGGGTGCGCGTGAAAATCGGGCGATAAACGGCGGGGGAAGACGGCATTGTTCGGCCTCCTGTAGAGTGTGGGGCGCGTCAGATATGACTGGGCCCACAACACGGAGGAGGAGGAGCGATGGCCGAAGAAAAACTGGTACCCGGAAAAGCAGCGCTAACCGCGCGTCCGGATTCCGTCAACACGAGGACCATGGCAAACAGGCCCGGTGCTCAGAAAGAAGCAGGCATGGCAATAGCAGATGCGACGGCTCCTATCTCCATTGAACAAGAGACCAACCCTTGGGAGGCACAGGCAGCGAGGTTTGATTTAGCAGCGAGGAAGTTGAATCTGGATCCTGGCATCTGGAAGATTCTGCGATATCCGTCGCGCGAGATCATCGTGCATATTCCGGTGGGGATGGACGACGGAACAATTGAGGTCTTCACAGGCTATCGGGTGCAGCACTCGGCCTCGCGCGGGCCGTGCAAGGGCGGCATCCGCTATTCACCTGAGGTGAGCCTGGATGAAGTACGCGCGCTGGCGAGCTGGATGACGTGGAAGTGCGCGGTGGTGAATATTCCCTTCGGTGGCGCCAAGGGTGGCGTGATCTGCGACCCCAAGACGATGAGCCAGGGCGAGCTGGAGCGGCTGACGCGACGATATACGGCCGAGCTGATCGAGTTCATCGGGCCGGAGAAGGATGTTCCCGCGCCGGACATGAACACCAACGAGCAGACGATGGCATGGATCATGGACACCTATTCCATGCACATGCGCCAGACGGTCACGAGCGTAGTGACCGGCAAACCGGTGAACCTGGGCGGCTCGCGCGGTAGGAAAGAGGCCACGGGGCGAGGAGTCAGCGTCGTGACGGATCAGGCGCTGAAGCACCTGAATATGTCACCGGAGTCGACCAAGGTGATTGTGCAGGGCTTCGGCAATGTGGGCTCGAACTCGGCGAAGCTGATGTGGGAGAAGGGCTACAAGATCACCGGCATCGGCGAGTATGATGGCGCGCTGTTCAACGCGAACGGCATGGACATC
>DATNGO010000198.1:0-25549 GCA_035605855.1 Acidobacteriaceae bacterium
GAGCGCAGGATGTGGAAGGCGAAGCGCTGCGCGGTGCGCGTGCCGACGCCGGGGAGCTTGCGGAGTTCGTCGATGAGACGGGTCATCGGTGCGGCGTAGCGGTTCATAAGGCGAGACAGGCGAGACAGTAGAGGGTAGACAAAGGCGAGACAGTAGAGGGTAGACAGTAGAGAGTAGAGAAAAGCGAGTTAGTGAGTTAGGGAGTTCGGAGTTCGGGAGCCGGGAAAAGCGGTTTAGAGGCCGGGGAGGTTGAGGCCGCCGAGAAGGCTGGCGGCCGAGGATTGCATGGCGTCGTCGGCCTTGCGGGCGGCGGCGTTGATGGCGGCGACGATGAGGTCCTCGAGCATGGTGATGTCGCCCGACGCGGCTGCGGCGGCGGAGGGAGCGATGGTGAGTTTGAGGAGCTCTTTTTTGCCGTTCATACGGGCGGTGACGGCGCCCCCGCCGGAGTCGGCTTCAACGATGGTGGCGGCGAGGCGCTCGTCCATCTGCTCGCGCATGGCGGTGGCCTGGGAGAGCATGTCCTGCATTTTGGAGAGGTCCATGGGGAGGTCCTTTGCTTCGAGAGTTGATGCGGGAGGTTTTGTGTGATCAGTTTTCAGTTGCCAGTTTTCAGTTTTCAGTTGTCAGTTTTCAGTTAAGGCGATTCGGTGCGGTGGTGGTTTGGGTCTGTGCGATCAGCTGTCAGCTGCGAGCTGTGAGCTGTGAGTTACGAGCTGTGAGTTAAGGCCGACGACTTTCTAGTCTTTGTCGCGGAGGTCGATGACGTTGGAGATCTCGGCGGAGAAGAGGCGTTTGGCTTCTTTGACGAGGGGGTGGTTTTCGGCGAGCTCGGTGGCGCTGCCGGCGGCGGCGGCGCGTTTTTTCCTGGGAGCTGCGGCGGCCGCGGGTGTGCCCGGCAGGAGCGAGAGCTTGAGGTTGGGGTGCGACTGGCGGAGGATCGCGGTGAGGATGCGGTTGGCGTCGGCGTTGAAGAGGGTGGGGAGCATTGCTTTGGAGACGGCGGTTTGAATCTGCAGAGTGTCGCCGGTGAGGGTGAGGGTCGCGTCGTGGATGGCGTCAGAGGCGGACTGCTGCCCTTTGACGGCGGCGAGGGCTTCGGTGAGAGAGGACTGGAGGGTGTCGAGGCCGGCCTGGGGTGGAAGTGTGGGTTCGACGAGCTGAGGGCGGTCTTCGACTCTGGGTGTGGGTTCGGGAGCGAGGGCGAGAGAGCCGTCGGTGGTGGTTGTGGCGGCGGCAGGGGCTGGAGTCGGCGCTACCTTTGCGGAAGGTTGCGGGTTGGGGGTCGTGGTGGTTCGATCCCACGTCTCTCGGAGACGTGGGGCACCCGGGTTCGTGGGCGATGGAGTGGCGCTCGAGGCGGTCTCGGACCCCACCCTTTGCGATGAAGCTGCAAAGGATGGGCCACCCGGATTCGTGGATGGGCCACCCGGATTCGTGGATGGGCCACCGGCGTTCGTGGGGGTCCGGACCCCACCCTGCCCGACTGCGCCGGTCGAGGGTGGGGCACCCGGAGTTGTCGCCGAGCCCACCTTGGCCAACTGCGTCGGCGAAGATGGGGCACCCGATGTGCTCGTGGAGCTGAGATTGGTGGGTGTTGTTGAGGGGGTGGGTGGGGATTTGGTGGCGCCGAGCTGGGAGAGGAGGTCTTCGACGGGGAGGAGGCGCTGGAGGTGGACGAGCTTGAGGACGCCGAGCTCGAGGTGGAAGCGGGGCTCCTGGCGGAAGCCGAGGTCGTCGAAGGTGCGGAGGAGGATGGAGAGAAAGCGCGAGAGCTCTTCTTCGGTGAAGAGTGCGGCGGAGCGCGCGGCGCGGGAGCGTTCCTCGGGTGAAATCTGGAGGAGGTCGGCGGCGAAGCCGTGCGCGGGTTGATCGGGCGCGAGGTTGGTGATCTTCGCGATGGTGCAGTTGCGGAGGTAGCGGACGAACTGGCGGGCGAGCGGCTGGGGGCCGTTGCCGGCGTCGAGGAGGCGGCCGAGGATGGCGAGGACGTCGGCGGAGTTGTTGGCGTGGACGGCGGCGAGGATCTGCTCGAAGACGACGTTGGAGACGGAGCCCATGAGCGAACGGACTTCGTCGGCGGAGAGCTGCGGGACGCCCGCTTGTTCTCCGTTGGCCGCAGGCGCTGTTGGAGCGGAGGCGATGGCCTGGTCCATGATGGAGAGGGCGTCGCGCATGGAGCCGTCGCCGGCTTCGGCGAGGAGAGCGAGCGTGGCGTCGTCGGCGGAGATGTTTTCGGCGGTGGCGATGCTGCGCAGCTGGCCGACGATGTCGTCGAGCTTGACGGCGTGAAAGCTGAAGTGCTGGCAGCGCGAGCGGATGGTCTGGGGGATGTCCTCGGGCTGCGTGGTGGCCATCATGAAGACGATGTGGTCGGGCGGCTCTTCGAGAGTTTTGAGGAGGGCGTTGAAGGCGGCGTCGGTGATCTGGTGCGCCTCGTCGAGGATGATGATCTTGTACTTGTCGCGGGCGGGGCGGTAGCGGGCGGCGTCGCGGAGGTCGCGGATCTCGTCGATGCCACGATTGGTGGCGGCGTCGATCTCGATGACGTCGACGGAGTTGCCGGAGCGGATCTCGGTGCAGGACTCGCAGAGGTTGCAGGGCTCGGGGGTGGGGCGGGCTGCGGAGCCGATGGGGTTGCGGCAATTGAGGGCGCTGGCGAGGATGCGCGCGATGGTGGTTTTGCCGATGCCGCGGTGGCCGGAGAAGATGTAGCCGTGCGCGATGCGGTTCTGCGCGAGCGCGTTGAGCAGCGTGCGGGTGACGTGGTCCTGGCCGACGACGTCGGAGAAGCGCGTGGGGCGGTATTTGCGGGCGAGGACCTGATAGGGCATCTGGCAGAGTTGATTGTATCGTTCGGGGCGGTGTGGAGGGTGGAGCCGGAAGTTAGAGTGAGGAGTCAGGGAGTCAGGAATCAGGGCGTATCATTCTGGACTCTGGAGGTGGCTATGGATCAGAATGTGTGGCCGGAGTTTCCGCAGGAGAGATGGGGAGAGACAGGAACGACTCTGCAACTGTGGATGCAGATTGTGGGGAAGGTTCGGCTGGCGCTGACGCCGCCGTTGAATCAGACATGGAACGTGACGCTGTATCCGACAGTGCGTGGTTTCACGACGCTGCCGATGTGGCATGGGACGCGCGTGCTCGAGATCGACTTCGACCTTCTGAACCATGAACTGCATGCGCAGTGCAGCAACGGCGCGCGCGAGGTGATCAAACTGCAGCCGATGACGGTGGCGGATTTCTACGGAAAGGTGATGGCGGCGCTGGATGCGCTGGGGACTCCAGTGAAGATCTGGACGCAGCCGATGGAGATGGAAAGCGCGATTCCGTTTGAGAAGGATGAGACGCACAAGGCGTATGACGCGGAGATTGTGCAGCGGTTCTGGCGGATTCTGCTGCAGACGGAGCGCGTGTTTGCGATCTTTCGCGCGCGGTTTACGGGGAAGGTGAGCCCGATCCATCTGTTCTGGGGAGCGATGGACATGGCGTGCACGAGGTTTTCGGGGCGGACGGCGCCGGAGCATGCGAGTATGCCGGGGCTGCCGGATCGCGTGACGCGCGATGCGTACTCGCATGAGGTGAGCAGTGTGGGCTTCTGGCCGGGAACCAAGGATGTGGGTGCGTTCTTTTACGGCTATGCGTACCCGGAACCGAAGAGTTATCGCGAGTACAAGGTAAGCCCGAAGGAGGCGCGGTTCGACGAGGCGTTCGGGGAATTCGTTTTTCCGTATGAGGTGATGCGGAAGATGGAGGATCCGGATGGTGCGCTGCTGGATTTTCTGCAGAGCACGTATGAGGCTGCGGCGAACCTGGCGAAGTGGGACAGGGCGGCGCTGGAGGTTTCAGCGCAGAGGACGGCTGACGCCGCGTGAGAGGCGGGCGAGCGGAACGTCAGCTTTGGGAACTTGCGCCGAAGAAGGTGAACGGGTTGAAGTTGGTGTGGGTGTCGTAGGCATCGGAGTTCTCGGCGCGCTTGAGGAAGTTGATGACGAGATAGGTGAGCGGCGTGGCGAGGATCTCGTAGGCGACCTTGAGGCAGTAGCTGGTGAGGATGAGCTTCGCAAGTGTGCGGGCGGGGTAATTGCCGGCAAAGGTGAGGACGATGACGATGGTGGTGTCTACGGCCTGGCCGGTGATGGTGGAACCGACGGTGCGGGTCCAGAGCCAGCGGCCACGCGTGAGCAGCTTGAGTCGGGCCATGGTGTAGGAGTTGGCGAATTCGCCGGCCCAGAAGGCGATGAGGCTTGCGGCGAGCAGGCGCGGAAGGAATCCGAAGACGGTGATGAAGGCCTGCTGGTTGTGGAAGTTGGGATCGGCCGGCAATGCGATGACGAGTGCGGCGACAGCGTACATGAGGGCGGTGCCGCAGAAGCCGAGCCAGATGGCGCGGCGCGAGGCGGAGTAGCCGTAGACCTCGGTAAAGATGTCTCCGAAGATGTAGGTGATGGGGAAGAGGATGAGTCCGCCGGAGACGGAGAGGACGACATCGTGGCGAGCGAGCCAGGGATGTCCGGCGACGGTCCATGGCCCGATGTGGCCGAAGGGGCCGAGGCGAACGATCTTTTGGGCGACGAGGTTGGAAACGAGCAGGATGACGACAAAGGCCGTGATGAGGACGTCGAGGTAGCGGAACCGGCGGGGCATCGTGGACAAGGGTATCGGAGGAGAGAAAAGGGTGCTGGAAATAGCACGAATTATGTACGGGATTTCCGCCGTAACCTTCGCTTTTCTTTTGCCCGTGTCCGATTTTGCTGCTAGACTCGGCTCATCTCCACCTAGAGCAGTTTGCGTGGTGAAAAGGAGAATGACGTGGCAGATGACCGCAGCCGGGCTATAGAGACCGCCCTTTCGCAGCTGGAGAAGCAGTTTGGCAAGGGATCGGTGATGCGGCTGGGGGCGAAGGAGGCCATTGGGCCAATTTCGGTCATCTCGACCGGATCGATCTCATTCGATGCGGCACTGGGAGTCGGCGGTGTGCCGCGAGGGCGGGTGATCGAGATCTTCGGGCCGGAGAGCTCGGGTAAGACGACGATTACGCTGCAGGTGATTGCCGAGGCGCAGAAGAATGGCGGCCTGGCGGCGTTTGTGGACGCGGAGCACGCGCTCGATCCGGCCTATGCGAAGAAGCTGGGCGTGGATACGGACAACCTGCTGGTGAGCCAGCCGGATTATGGCGAGCAGGCGCTGGAGATTGTGGAGGCGCTGGTGCGGTCGGGGGCGATCGATGTGCTGGTGGTCGACTCGGTGGCGGCGCTGGTTCCAAAGGCGGAGCTTGACGGCGAGATGGGCGACTCGCACATGGGGTTGCAGGCGAGGCTGATGTCGCAGGCGCTGCGCAAGCTGACCGGAACGGTGTCGAAGTCGCGCACGAGCCTGATCTTTATTAATCAGGTGCGCGAGAAGATCGGTGTGATGTTTGGCAATCCGGAGACGACGACGGGCGGACGCGCGCTGAAGTTTTACTCGTCGGTGCGTATCGATATCCGCAGGATTGGTGCTGTGAAGGAGGGCGACGTGGTCGTCGGCTCACGCACCAAGGTGAAGATTGTGAAGAACAAGGTGGCGGCGCCGTTCCGCGATGCCGAGTTCGACATTCTGTACGGCGAGGGCATCTCTCGCGAAGGCGATGTGCTGGACCTCGCGGTGCTGCATAACATCGTTGAGAAATCGGGAGCGTGGTACAGCTACAGCGGGGAGCGCATCGGCCAGGGACGCGAGAATGTGCGCGGCTTCCTGAAGGAGAACAGGGAGGTCTTCGGGCGAATTGATAGCGAGCTGCGCAAGAAGCTCGGTATCAAGGTGGCCGAGGATGTCGAGATTCCTGAGGTGCCGGTGAATGGCACGGCGAAGGCGGCAGAGGCTGTGAAGTCGCGGCGAGGGTAGAGGCTCGCTGTCGTGTCGGGTTCGGCGAGCCGCGTGCGGAGGGCACTTCAGTGAAGCGCACTTCAGTGAAGCGCACACTGCCTGGCGCGGCATTTCGCTGCGGATTGCAGTGAGGTAAAATGAGCCTCGGGGCTGGAGAGGTGGCAGAGCCCGGTTGAATGCAGCTGACTCGAAATCAGCCATAGTCGCAAGGCTATCGGGGGTTCGAATCCCTCCCTCTCCGCCATAGATCTGGTAAGCCGCTGGTGAAGCTAGTAAATAGCTGAAATCGGCGGCTTACGTGTTTTGTGCGGATTGTTCGCCTGTGCGAAGGTGGCGGCTTAGTAAAGCTGTGAGGCCCTGTTTTTGCATTACAAAACGCTCAAAGCATTACTGCCGACAGAGCACTGCCGGTAGAGCCGCACAGAGTGCGGTATTTTTGTCCAGTCGTGTTTACCCCATACTGTTACGGTGCAGGAAACTGGGACAACCTCGCGAGAGTGTAGAGATATATTGATGTCAATACATTCCTGAGGACTGGAACCCCGGCTCCTGGTCGATTCCTGGCAGGTGCTACCGCCTGGATTCCGGTTGCAGCCACAGGACGCACCCGTTCCGTTAGGCGGTTTGTACTGCGAAACACTGCTGCGGCAGTTATTGGCAGAACCTGCACTCACCAGAGCGCGTTTAGGGGGCGCGGAAGACTCCAAAAACGAGATGAATGAGCGCATCGGGCGGAAGGTGAGAGCATAATTTTCATCACCGCAGTCCAGAACCAGGTGCAACTTTGTCCCCGGAGCCTGATTCGTACGATACTTGCAATGCGGAGGGGACCTCTCACGGCAGGATAATCAGCGCTTCGGTGCTGCAAGGTGCAGAGAACGAGATCGGTGCGGACCCAAGATGAAGTCCAGGACGACCAAACCTTCTTCGCCGCCAGGCAAGAAACCAGGAAGCGGAGCGGAGACCGCGAGCAGTTCTTTTCCCGTCGTCGCGATCGGTGCGTCCGCGGGAGGTCTGGACGCGTATAAGGAGTTCTTTCAGGCCCTGCCGGCGGACACCGGAATGGCGTTTGTGCTGATCCAGCACCTCGATCCAAGCCATCACAGTTTGCTCGCCGAGATTCTCTCCAAATCGACCCGGATGCCGGTCGATGAGGTGAAGTCGGGAGTACAGATAAAGCCCGATCGTGTCTATGTAATCCCACCCGGCTCGATGATGGCGATCGCGGCCGGAGCCTTCACGCTGACGCCGAGGAACAACAAGAAGGGCGATCACTTATCGGTAAATTTCTTCATGCGCTCGCTCGCGGAAGAACGCAGGAGCAGCGCGATTGGAATCATTCTCTCGGGCACCGGAGCCGACGGCACTCTGGGCCTGGAGAACATCAAGGCCGAAGGCGGCATCACCTTTGCCCAGGATCCTGCCACAGCGCATTACGATGGCATGCCACGAAGCGCCATCGATTCCGGGTGCGTTGACTTCGTCCTGGCGCCCAAAGACATCGCACAGGAGCTGCGCCGGATCCAGCGCCACCCTTACATTCGCGACGGGCGGGGAGCGGAGGAGCAAGCCGAAGACCTGGAGACCTCTGTCCCGGTCCGGTCCCACGAGGAAGACTTCATCGCCATTCTGGAGCAGCTGCGCAAAGCCAGCGGAGTTGATTTCCGCCAGTACAAGCCCAGCACGATTTACCGGCGCGCTTTGCGGCGTAGCGTCATTTTGAAACTGGACTCCCTTGGTGAATATGCGAAATACCTCAAGGAGCACCAGGATGAGGGAGCGAAGCTTTACGACGATGTTCTGATTCCCGTAACCAGCTTCTTCCGCGATTTTGAGGCATTCGAAGCTCTCAAAACTCAAGTCTATCCCGCCATTGTCAAGGACAGGGAGAGTAAGGGCGTCATCCGAATGTGGGCGCCCGGCTGCTCTACGGGAGAGGAAACGTACTCCCTCGCCATGACCCTGATTGAGTATCTGGGCGATAAAGCGGCCAGCTTCCAGGTGCAGATCTTCGGCACCGACCTCAACGAAAAGGGCATTCAGAGAGCGCGCGCCGGCGTGTACCGGGAGAGCATCGCCGAAGAGGTGTCCGCGGAGCGGCTTCAGCGTTTCTTCGTCAAGGTGGACGAAGGCTATCGAGTGAACAAGGCCGTGCGCGATATGTGCGTCTTTGCCCGCCAGGACCTGGCCGCGGATCCGCCTTTTTCGCAGATGAACGTGGTGGTCTGCCGCAACCTGCTCATCTATGTCCAGCCTCTGCTGCAGAAGAAGATCATTCCTATCCTCCATTATGCGTTGAAATCCACCGGCTTTCTGGTCCTTGGCAGCTCGGAAAGCGTCGCGGCTTTTCCAGATCTCTTTTCCACCGTCGATAAGAAGCACAGGATCTATTCCAAGAAGCCGGTGATTTCCCGGCTCCACTATGACTTTGTGCAACAGTACTATCCCGCGATGTCGAGCCGGAATGCACCCCGAGAGGCTCAAAAGCCGCAGGATCCGGCGAAGATCGAGTTCGATGTACAGGCCGAGGCAGACCGTGCGGTGCTGAAAAACCACGCTCCCGTTGGAGTGGTGATCAATGATGCGATGGAGGTCGTGCAGTTCCGGGGCCGGACCACACCGTACCTGGAACCTGCACCCGGCAAACCGAGCCTGAATGTGTTGAAGCTGGCGCGAAACGGGCTGGCGATGGAGCTCCGCGAATTGATCGCGGCGGCCAGGAAAAGCAGGGCGGCCGTCCGCAAAGACGGAGTTCGCTTTAGCGACAACGGACGGCCGCGAGCCGTCAATCTTTCAGTGTTGCCGCTGGTAGAGAAGACGGCCCGGAATACACCGTTTTTCGTAGTCCTGTTCGAGGACGCCACCCGCTCAAAGGCTTCCGCCGACGGTGCATCTCGGAGCAGAGTGAAGGGCGAGTCAATGGACAAAGCGGACAAACTCGAACTGAAGCGGCTGACGCGGGAGCTCGCCCAGGCACAGGAGGCATTGCGTTCTGCGGTTGAGGCCGAGGAGTCCGTGAAGGAGGAGTTCCAATCCGCGAACGAGGAAATTCTCTCGGCCAACGAGGAGCTGCAAAGTACCAACGAGGAACTGGAGACATCGAAAGAAGAACTTCAGTCGACCAATGAAGAACTGAATACACTCAACTCCGAGCTTCACAACAAAAACACCGAGCTTCAGGAGCTGGGCGACGACATCTCCAATCTGCTCAACAGCACGCGAATTCCAGTTGTCATGCTCGACCAGGGATTGCGCATACGCCGGGTTACGCCCATGGCGGATAAGCTGCTCAAGGCGCGCCCTTCCGATATCGGGCGCTCCATTGCGGATATTCGCCTGAATATCGATGCACCTGAGCTCGAGTCGATGATTGCCGGGGTGCTGGAGAGCCTGCAGCCGGTGGAACGTGAGGTACGAGGCCTGGAAGGCCGCTGGTATTGCCTGAGCATCCTTCCCTATCGCACGCAGGACAACAGGATCGATGGAGTCGTGCTTGCGCTGCAGGACATTGACGCTATTAAGAACGCAAACCTGCAACTGAATAAATCGACCGAATTTTTCCGCGGTGTCGTGAACACAGTAGTCGAGCCGCTGCTGGTCCTCGACTCTGAACTTCGAGTTGTTATGGCCAGCGCGCCTTTCCTGCGTACGTTCCAGGTCTCCGCGGAAGAGACGCAGAACAAATTCCTCTACAACCTCGGCAACGGGCAGTGGGATATTCCCGGGCTACGGACGTTGCTGGAAGAGATATTGCCACATCACAGGATCGTGCGCGGTTTCATTGTGGAGCACGAATTTGAAAGCATCGGCACCAGGACGATGCTGGTGAATGCCAACACCCTCACCTTGCCGGACGGGGAGGACCTGATACTTCTCGCCATCAAGGACGTCACGGAGCACAACCAGGCGGAACAGTCCATGGCGCGGCTGGCAGCTATCGTCGAGTCCTCGGATGATGCCATCATCGGAACGGACCTTGACGGAACAATCGAGACCTGGAATTCAGGGGCAGAGAAACTCTTTGGATACAGCCGCGAGGAAGCAGTTGGCCGGTCGATTACGCTGCTTATTCCTTCGAATCGGGGCAATGAGGGGTCTGAACTCCTGAACCGCATCCATCGCGGGGAGCACGTCGAGCATTATGAGTCGGTCCGCCGCCGCAAAGATGGGGGACTGCTGGACGTCTCTCTGACGATCTCGCCTATCACCGATCTCAACGGCCGCCTTGTAGGCGCCTCGAGGATCGCGCGCGATATCACGGAGCGCAAACTCGCTGAAACAGCTTTGATCAAGTCGGAAAAACTGGCTGCGGCCGGCCGTCTGGCGGCAACGCTCGCTCATGAGATCAATAATCCGTTGCAAGCTGTGATCAACCTGGTGTGCTTGTGGAGGATGTCTTCGGGGCCAGATGCGCAGGGCCATGAGTATGGGGTCATGATCGAGGACGAGCTTCGCAGGGTTAACCATTTGACCCAGCAGGCCCTGACTTTCTATCGGGAGGCGGCTTTCCCTTCTCTCGTGGACGTGCGGGATGTCGTCCGGACCGTCCTGGACCTGTATGCCACGCGACTCTCGGCGAAGGGAATTAACCTGGCCACGACGTTTTCGCCGAATGGAACCAGAATCAAGAGTCAACCCGGTGAAATCCGGCAGGTCTTCGCAACTCTGTTGCTCAACGCAGTGGAAGCCGTTCCCGCCGGCGGAGTCATCGCCATACGGGTTCGCGAGGGCGCGACCTGGAATGCGCGGAGGCACAATGGCGTTCGAATCACCATCGCGGATAACGGCGTGGGGATTTCTCCCCACAACTTTGCCCATATCTTTGAGCCGTTCTTCACCACCAAGGGAGAACAAGGCACAGGGCTGGGGCTGTGGGTGGCCAGCGGCATCGTCAGCAGGCTGGGGGGATCGATCCAGATGCGCAGCAGTGTGCGGCCGGGCAGAAGCGGCACATGTTTTTCGTTCTTTCTTCCCGCTCAAAAGCCTGCCCCGGCGTCGCCGAATGCGGACTAGAGGGCTCGATAACTGAACATACATTTTCCTGCCTGGCATCGGCTGCCGGGTGGGCGGAGCGGCGCCGATCCTGGCTGACATCTCTCCTGAAAGCTGACGGTTGCCGTCACCCCGGGCTTTCGATATCACAGTTGAGTCCGGTCTGGGAACCAAGCCGCTTCCGGGATCAAAATTACGCTTTCTCAGTGGAAGAAATTCTCATGCTGAAGGCGGAGATATCATCGAGTTGCGAAATTTTCACGCTTGTTTTGTATTCAAAATAGTCTACAATCCCTTTCATGGTTTCACCGGAGATCATCAGGCGGGTCAGGGTGTTGGATTCGCATACGGAGGGAGAGCCTACCCGGGTAGTTCTTGAGGGGGGTCCAGACCTCGGAGGAGGGCCGCTAGCGGACCGCCTCGAGGTATTTCGGGCGCATCACGACGGATTCCGCGCAGGAGTCAGCTGCGAGCCGCGCGGCTCCGAGGTGGTGGTGGGAGCTCTGCTGTGTAAGCCTTTGAATCCTAAGTGCGTAACCGGGGTTATTTTTTTCAACGATGTGGGATACCTGGGCATGTGCGGGCACGGCACCATCGGGGTGGTACGCTCGTTGGCGCACCTCGGGCGCCTGCAGCCGGGGCACCACTGCATCGAGACCCCGGTGGGCGAGGTGCCGGTGGAGCTGCTGCCGGATGGCAGCGTCTCGGTTTCCAATGTTTTGAGTTACCGCTATCGTCGCAGCGTGCCCGTTGATGTTCCGGGGATCGGTCGACTGGCGGGCGACATAGCCTGGGCGGGTAACTGGTTCTTTCTTATCGGCGATCATTCGTTTGAATTGAAGATGAGCCACCGTGCCGCGCTGATCGCTGCGACGCGCGCGATCCGCACGGCACTGGCTGACGCCGGTATTACGGGCAAGGGCGGCGCACTCATCGATCACATTGAACTTTTCGGCAAGCCGGAAAATCCGGAGAACTCCAGCCGAAACTTTGTGTTGTGTCCGGGAGCGTCGTTTGACCGTTCGCCGTGCGGCACCGGAACAAGTGCGAAGATGGCCTGTCTTTATGCGGACGGCAAGTTGACTGAGGGGCAGGTGTGGCGGCAGGAGGGTTTCCTGGGAACGCACTTCCTCGGTACGATTCGGGCACAGGATGAGGCGGTTCTTCCTACGATTCAAGGGCGTGCATGGATTACAGGAGAGTCAGTGCTGCTGTTTGAGCCGGACGATCCCTTCGCAGGCGGCATCGAGTTCTGATGGAGACGTTCGACGTAGTCATTCTCGGAGCGGGCATTGTTGGCGCGGCGTGCGCTTACCAGTGCGCGGTTTCAGGGCTGCGCGTTGCGGTCGTGGAGCCGGGAGTTCCGGCCGGGGGAGCCAGCGCTGCCGGCATGGGTCACCTGGTGGTGATGGACGATTCGCCGGCGCAGTTTGCATTGACGCACTATTCGCGCGATCTCTGGCGCGAGCTGCAGACTGAGCTTCCGGCGGCGGTCGAGTTTGAAGAGTGTGGGACGCTGTGGGTTGCGGCCGACGACGAGGAGATGCAGGAAGTTTTCTCGAAGCGGAAGGCCTACGCTCAGTGCGGGATTAACACCGAGATACTGGACGAGCAGGCCCTGCGCCAGGCGGAACCGAATCTACGTCCCGGACTGGCCGGTGCGCTGCGTGTGCCTGACGATGCGGTGATCTATCCGCCGGCGGCAGCGGGGTACTTTCTGGCCAGCGCGCAGCGGATGGGAGCGAAGCTGCTGTATGGCAAACGGGCCGTCGAAGTGGGCAAGGGCGAGGTTCTGCTGGAGGATTCGAAGCGGCTGAGTGCGGGCTCGATCGTGATCGCCACGGGCACGGATGTCGGCCTGTGCCCATGGGTCACTGTGAATCGGCGAAAGGGGCACCTGGCTATCACCGATCGATACCCCGGCGTTCTGCGCCATCAGCTTGTCGAACTGGGCTATCTCAAGAGTGCGCACTCGCTGACTGAAGATTCGGTGGCGTTCAATGTGCAGCCGCGCAAGACGGGACAACTGCTGATCGGATCGTCGCGCCAGTATGGTGAGCTTTCGGCCCGGACGGAGCCGGAAATGCTACGGAAGATGCTGGAGCGCGCGGTGGAGTTTATGCCCATGCTGGCGTGTCTCGCCGTGATCAGGGTGTGGACGGGGTTTCGTGCGGCAACGCCGGACAAGCTTCCGTTGATCGGCCCGACCGCGGACAGCTCCGTGCTGTTGGCGATGGGATTTGAGGGACTGGGCATTACGAACGCACCGGGCGCGGCGCGGCTGGTGCTCCACCACATAACGAAAGCGGAGATCGCGCTTGATCCGCAACCGTTCCTTCCCAGTCGCGTGGGTGCGCGGGAGGCGACGTATGCCTGAGGTGAATGGCTGCGGTGGAACCATTACCGTGCGGGTAAACGGCGACCGGGTGACGATGCCACGCGGCGCCATGCTGGTGGCGGCTCTGCTGAAGGCTGGAGCTCCATGCCGCATCTCAGAAAGCGGCGAGCCGCGCACGGCGCTTTGCGGAATGGGAATCTGCTTCGAGTGCCGCGCGCGCGTTGACGGCGTGCCGCAACAACGCACGTGCCAGATCGTGTGTAAAGAAGGCATGACGGTGGATACGCAACGATGATCCGCGCGTTCGACATTGTCGTGGTGGGGGCCGGCCCCGCGGGGCTGGCGGCGGCGACCGCCTCGGCCAAGGCGGGCCGCAAGGTGGCCGTGCTGGATGACAATCCGAATGCCGGCGGGCAGATTTGGAGGGCCGGAGCGGGGAAGTCGGCGGCGGATCGCGCCAGGGAGCGAGCGGTTGCGGCGTTCGAGGCGTCAGGCGCTGTGTTGTTGGGCGGCTATCAGGTGGTAGACGCGACGGCGTCGCCCGGTGCTCTGCAGGCCTGGATGGCAGCGAAGCAGAGGGTTGAAAGCTTCCAGTTTGAATCGTTGATCCTCGCGACCGGAGCGCGAGAGCGCTTTCTCCCATTTCCGGGCTGGACGCTGCCCGGCGTGTTTGGTGCAGGCGGATTGCAGGCGCTGGTGCGCGGAGGATATGACGTTCGCGGCAAGCGCGTCGTGGTTTCCGGTACGGGACCTCTGCTGCTGGCCGTGGCTGCGCACCTGAAACAGGATGGCGCGGAGATCGTGACGATTGCCGAGCAGGCGCCGATGCGCCGGCTGGCAGGGTTCGCCGCAACCCTGTTGTCGCGGCCGGGGAAGGTGTTGCAAGGCATGAGGCTGCGCGGCGAGCTGAGCAGCGTGCCGTATCGTACGGGCTGCTGGGTGGTTGCTGCGCGAGGCAGCGAGGTGGTGACGGCGGTGCGTCTGACGGACGGCTCGCGTACGTGGGACGAATGCTGCGACCTGCTGGCCTGTGGCTTCCATCTCGTCCCCAATACCGAGCTTGCGTCGCTGCTTGGTTGCCGCGTGACAGACGACGGTGTGGAGGTGAACGCGGAGCAGCAGACCTCGGTTGCGGGCGTGTATTGCGCGGGCGAACCGACGGGGGTCGCGGGCGTGGATGCCGCGACCGTGCAGGGCAGGATCGCCGGATTGGTTGCCGCAGGCCAGACTGCGGCCGCGGCGCGGCTCTATGGCCAGCGCGATGCCGAAGTGATGTTTGGACGTGCGATGACCCGCGCCTTCGCGCTGCGCCCGGAGCTGCTCAGGCTGGCTGAGCCGGATACGATTGTGTGCCGCTGCGAGGATGTGCGGCTTGGCGAACTTGAGGGAAAGATGACGCCGCGCAGGGGCTGGACCGATGCCAAGTTGCAGACGCGCTGCGGTATGGGCCCTTGCCAGGGGCGAATTTGCGGGCCGGCGCTGGAGGCGCTCTTTGGATGGCGCAACGCGTCGGTGCGGCCTCCAATATTTCCCGTTCCCATTGCGGCGCTGTGCTGTGCGCCGCCTGACGATGAAGTTTCTATCCTTGAACCACAGGAGATGTCCCTATGAACTGGTTTGGCGTTATGCCCGCCGTTACTACGCCCTTTGACAAAGACCTCAAGGTCGATCACGAGTTTCTTGCGCGCCACACTTCGTGGCTGCTGGAGAACGGATGCACCGGGCTGACTATGCTGGGCTCGCTGGGCGAGGGCGCAACCCTCGAACACGATGAGAAGGTCGCGATCCTGAAGACCGCGGTGAAAACCTCACAGGCTAAGAAGACGCCGGTCATCGCAGCGATCTCAGCGCTGTCGACGCGCAATGCCGTGCAGTTGGCGAAGGACGCCGAGCAGGCGGGTTGCAGCGCGTTGATGGTTCTGCCGCCGTATGTCTATAGCTCGGACTGGTACGAGATGAAGCAGCATGTGGCGACGATCATCGCAGCGACGAAGCTGCCGTGCATGCTCTACAACAATCCGATTGCGTACAAGACAGACTTCATTCCGACGCAGATTGCTGAGCTGGCAGCAGAGCAGCCGAATCTGCAGGCAGTGAAGGAATCGAGCGCGGACGTGCGCCGCGTGATGGCCATTCGCGAGATCCTCGGCGACCGTCTGAAGATCTCCGTGGGCGTGGACGATGTGCTCGTCGAGGCGGTGGATGCGGGTGCGACGGGATGGATCGCGGGGTTGGTGAACGCGTTCCCGCGCGAGTCGGTGGAGCTGTTCGAACTGGCCATGGCAGGGAAGCGCAAGGAAGCTTATGCGCTTTACCAGTGGTTTCTGCCGCTGCTGCGGATGGATACCGTGCCGAAGTTTGTGCAACTGATCAAGTGGGTGCAGGAGCAGACCGGCACTGGACGTGCTTCCGTGCGTGCGCCGCGTCTTGCGATCACCGGTGCGGAACTGGATGAAGCCAAGGCGATTTTGAAGAAGGCGCTCGCCAACCGGCCGGCCGTGAAGTCGACTGCGCTTGAGGCACTGCAGGAGGCTTAGGCCGCGGCGGAATCTCTGGACCGGGGAGGGGGTACCCCCCTCCCCCCGGTTTTTGCGCAAAGTCTTCAAAAGACATGACTTGAGGGTGGACTTTGGGCGAAAAGTCAATGAAAAATGCGCAAAGTCTTCAAAATAAAGGGGTAGAGTTCACAGGGGTTTCGGCTCGGGAATTAGGAGGGCCGGATGGTAAGCCGTTTTAAAGCATATAGATAGAAGCCTGATGGACGTAGCAGATCTGGCGGCAGCGTGGTTCGCGATGCGGAACGCCTATTGAGGATCAGGAACCTCTAGATCAGGGAACCTCTATAGGTCGGGCCTTCAGCCCTCGGGGGATTTTGGGGATAGGTCACCTGGGGTTCCGGGCGGGCGAGCACGATGTGCTCACCCGCCCTCCACCCCAGGCTGTTATAGGGCGCGCCGTTGGCGCTTTTTTCCTGGCGCTCCCTTCCCGGCGTGGGCGGCGAAGGCATCCCGCTCATCGCACGATAAGGCTGTGCGATGAACGGGGCACCCGGCTTTGGGCGTCGGGAAGTGAAAGAGCCACGCCGTGAATGGCGTGGCTCTTAGTTGTGGATTCGGATGAGTCGGTCTGAGTCGTCCTAGGTGGCGGATTGCATCCAGACCTTCGAATCGATCTTGCGAGGACCGCGGAAGCGGCGGGGAGCTGAATTTGCCGGGGTGGTCGACCCCTGGAAGGCGGAGCCTGCTTTTGCGGTGTTGTTGGCGCCACCGGTTGCGCCCGGAGAGTAGTTCACCGAGCTGTCCCCGGCGATGGTGGTGTGATCGTGCTCGACGCGATTCATGCGGGCGTAGTTGGGGATGGCCAGCATCGGCGTTCCGTCCTGCCACTTGCCGGTGATGACCATCACGCCGCCGAGCAGATCGGGACGCCATTCAGCCTTGAGCGGTTCATCGCTGAGAGCCTGATCGAGATTGTGCTGGTCGGCGGTCTCCACGTTGTAGACCAGCGGCCCGTACTGCAGAGCCACAAGGTTCACGTCGGCCTTGATGCGCGGATCAGCCTTGAGGCGCTGCACCTCCATGGGAAGCTCGAGCTCAATCGTGTCGCCGGGCTCCCAGCGACGCGTGATCACCGCATAACCGTTGACGATGTGCGGCGTGAACGGCTTGCCATTCAGAGCGATCCGCTTCAGACCACTGACCGCAGGGGTCGTGGTGTAGAGGACCGAGGTAGCGCGGTTGGGCACGCGCACGTGCACGCTGAAGGTCTGGGCCTGCTCCGGCTTGATGGTGATGGCGACCGCACCCTTCCACGGATATTCGGTCTTCTGAATCACCTGCACGTTGGTGCCGGCGATCTTGCCGACGTTCACACGGCCGCCAATGAACAGATTGACGTGGAGTGCGTTGGCTCCCTTGGTGTAGCTCCAGGTGGGCACCATCAGCAACGTGCGGGAGATGTTGCTGACGCAGCAGGGGCAGACATGCCATGGAGTGCGCTGCGTATTGATCAGCGGGTTGGTGTAACAGAAGTTCTTTCCCTGCTGATCGACGGAGCCGAAGAGCGCGTTGTACATCGTCTGCTCGTACAGGTCCGCGTACCTGGCGTCGTGATAAGCGAGGTTCATCTTGTACTGGAAGAAGATGACACCGCAGCTCGAGCAGGATTCGCAGTAGGCTTCGTTGCGCAGCGAGTAATTCGGTCCGAAGCCCTCAGAGGTTTCGCCGCTGCCTATGCCGCCGGTGACGTAGTACTTCTTGTTGACCATGTTGTCCCAGAGCGAGAGAACAGCGCTCTGGTAGTCGGGGTCATGTGTTTCGGCGGCGACGTCGGCCATGCCGGAATAGAAGTACATAGCGCGGACCGCGTGTCCGACGGCCTCGTACTGCTTGATAGCCGGCTCGTGACTCTGGTCGTACTCCTGGCCCCCAGGCTCCTGGCCACGGCAGTCGATGAGGAATTTCGCAAGCGCGATGTAGCTGTCGCCGTGACCGCTGCCTTCGGTGTCGTTGACGAAGCGGCCAAAGCGGACAAGAGCCTGCTCCATCTCCTGATGGCCGTCGTACCACTTCTTCTTGCCTGGGCCGATGTTGGCGACCCAGCAGTCGGCGAGCTTCTTGGCGGCGTTGTACAGGCGCAGGTCCTGTCCCTCGGTGAGGGTGTAGTGATTGATAGCCGACTCGATAAAGTAGCCGGCGGTGTAGCCCTCATGGTTGCCGCGGTGTTCCGGCATCCAGTGCTCCGGCCAGCGGCTGCGGTCGGCGAGCGTGTACGCGGTCTGCAGATAGCCATCGGGCTCCTGCGCGGCGAGGACGATCGGGATCCACCGCTCGAGCGTCTCCTTCATATGCTGCTGCGCAGCGATGATCTCGGCGTCACCCTGCGGATCGACCATGAGCGCGATGCACATGGCTTCGACGGTCTGGTGCACCCAGGCGTTGGAGAAGACATAACCCTTGTGGCGACCATGTGGTTCGCCGCGCAATGCCTTGGCGGCTTCAATAAAGTTGTCCAGTCCGCCCTGTCCCTGGGTGAGGTCGGTGCGTTCGCACTGCGCGATGACGTGCGGAATCCAACTGACCATCAGGGTCTTCGCACGCTCGTTCCACATCGGGTTGTCGATGGAATAGAGCGTGGTGTACACGACGTCGAGGCGGTCCTTCGGGGGCGCTTTTTCGGCACGTACGTGCAGCTGTGAGGTGCTGTTCTCAGGCTTTCCGAGAGCGGTCAGCTCGAGAACGTAATCGCCTGGCACAGAGAACGTGGCTGTCGTGCCGGGCGATCCAGGATCTGCGAAAACTACGTGACCGGGGCCGGAGGCTTTGCTCCAGCGAACACGCTTTGGAGACGACGGCAGCAGCCAGTCGGCAGCTCCGGAAAGATAGGTCTTGCTGCCGAGCACGACCGCGCGGTCCACGCCTGCAGCGACGAGGGGAGGGAAGAGCGGAACGGCGCCGGTGCTGTAGACCTTCCACTCCAGGATGCCGGGAGAATGCGTGCCATCCGAGACGAACTCGAGACGCAGTTTGGCGGTCTTCACCGGATCAAAGGAAGTGCTGTTGAAGGCGTTCGCTTCGACGCCGAGGCCTTTGGCATTCGCGACGGGGACGAAGGCCGAACCGTTCCAGTAGCTCACCTTGTAGGAGGCTGGAGCGCCGACGCCCTGGCCATCGACCCACCAGTAAACCTCGACGCGGTTCGTGGTGACGGGTCTGGTCCAGTCATACTGCACCCACTGCGGCTCGACATGGGGCCATGTACCGAAGACCGGGTGGGTGCGATCGTGGGAGTTGGAGGGCTCGAACCCATCATTCAGGGCAGAGAGCTTCGAGTCACCGGATGCATTGGCCGCAGAGGGGGTGGCGACCCTGGCCAGATTGACGGATACATTTTCAGCGGTGACGGAGGCCAGGGCGGGGGTGCGGTCAACGGCTGCTAACAGCGCGGCGCCAGCAGCGCCGGCCAGGAAGTGTCTCCGGTTCACCGGGCCCGCGACGAGCGCCAACTCTGCCGGTGTCGAAGAAGAAGCAGAAGAGGAAAACTCTTGTGACGGCGGAGGGGCAGGCTTCATGGTGGATTTCCTTTAGCGTTGGCAAGCGTTCTCGTCAGCGAATCGGCGGACAGTTTCCATTTTGTGAAAGGCGCCCGGTCTTCCGGCATTGGATCCGCAAAGTATCGTACCGCCGTTGCGATGGCAATTCCAGCCCAAAAATATCCGGTCTTGCATCGGTTTTCGTATACGTCAATGTACACACCGGGATTGGGTTTGTCCATAAGTGCTTTTGGCGCTCGCAGAAGCCGCCAAAGTTCAATAGAAGCGCGGTATTTTTGCGGGAGACCACCTTATGCCTGCGCGGAGGTTTCTGTCTCTATCGGGGTGCCGGCGAGGGGGCCGACTCCCCGGCCCCGGCAAAAAAAGAAGAACTTTCTGCGGGAGTCCGGTTGACATTGGATACACAGTTGGATACAAAATAAGACCCACAACAAAAACCGATACTGGCCGTTTCTGTGAACCGACGGCAGAGCACCGTTGACAAGGGTTCACACGGATTTGTTGCCGATGTTCTTGTTTAGCCGATGTTCTTGTTTATCTGAGGGAGGCGGTATGAGATCTATAGCACGATTGGCATGTTTGACAACTGAGTTTCATCACGGAGCGGTTCGGTTGCTGGGGCGTGGCAATCGCCGTCGCAAAACCGTCCTCTCGCTGGCGGTTATTCTGCTCGCATTTGTCTCCACTGCCGTGCGATCCGATGCACAGGACATGTCGACAGGTGCTCTGAACATAACTGTGACCGATTCAGCCGGCGCGCTCATTCCGGGAGCGAAGCTGGTGTTGACGGACCTCGGCACGAACGACCAACATACCGTGACGACGAAGAATAATGGCACGATCGTCATTCCATATCTGAATCCGGCCACCTACAGCCTGACCGTGAGCAAACCAGGATTCGCTTCGAACCAGTACTCGAAGGTGACGATTACTACCAACCAGGTGACGAACCTCACTGTTGCGCTCAAGGTCGGCGCTACGACGGAGACGGTCACGGTGACTTCAGACCGCAGTCCAATCCTGGACACCGCGTCGAACACCTTGTCTACAAACATCGACATGAAACAGGTTCAGGATCTGCCCACAGGCGCGCGCGACGTTTCTTCGCTCGCGTTCCTTGTTCCTGGCGCAGTGGACGATAACTTCAACAACCTGCCCGGCGGCGCCGAGAATGTGAGCGCAAACGGCTTCTCGACCGTGATTAACCGCAATAAGAGCGGCGGTTTCGATACCAACAATACACGGACGGTGCAGCGCCTCGAATCGACTCAGGAAATGACGGTAGAGACCGGCGAGCTGGACGCTTCAAAGGGCGGCACCGCGGCCATGGACATCGGCTTCCTCACCCAGCGTGGCACGAATCAGTTTCATGGACAGCTCTTCTGGGACTATCGCAGCGAAGCCCTGAACGCCAATAGCTGGGCGCGCAACTTCGCCCATCAGCCACGCGGCCTGCTCATCATCAACGACTTCGGAGCGAGCATCGGCGGTCCGTTGGTTAAGGACAAGCTCTTCTTCTTTGCCAGTCTCGGCAACTATCGTCGTCCCTTTCAAAACCTCGTAGCCACCACGATTCCGACTCCGCTCGCGCTATCGGGTATTTATACCTATTTCCCGTGCAAGACGGGGTCCGGCTCGAGTTGCGTTACTGGAACCCAGACGGCAACAGAGAACGTGCTGCAGGCGGGCGCCGCTGCGGGATGTCCGACGTGTACGAGCACAATCAACCCGGTCATTGCTGCCGATCTTGCGAATATCCAGAAGGCGATCGCGATGCCCGGTGTAACGATCACTCCCGCCGGGGATCCCAACCACGAAGTTGTTAACTTTTCGAACCATGGGTCTGTGATCCAGCGATTCCCGACGCTGCGCATGGACTACAACCTCACCCATAATTTCCGGCTGACAGGTACGGCGGTCGGCACGTTCAACTACAACAACCACACCGGGAATCCACCTTATCCGGGACCGGACTTCGCTGCCGACAGCACGAGTTCCAAGAGCAGAAACTATCAGGTCGTGGCGGGCTTTGACTGGACGCTGAAGCCGAACATGGTCAACGCCTTTCGTGTCGGCTACCTCTATACCTTCGGTGAGTACAGCTCCCAGGGTTTAGGTGTCCCGACGCCGCAAATGGTGGCCGCCGGCGATCTGACTGCCGGTTTCGGGTTCAACACGGGAATCAACGGGTTCCTGAACCTCCATGGCGGTTCCCTCTATCCGGTGATAAGCATCAAGGACGACACCACCTGGTCGCACGGGAGGCACACGATCTCCTTCGGCGTCGAGGGTGCAACCGAAGTCGATCACTACTACAACAACCAGTTCGTGCCCTACATCGACATCAACTATATCGCCGATGGCGATCCTGTTCTGGCCACGTTAGACAGTTCGGCGGCGGTCACCAATGGCCCGGTATCGGACCAGGGCGATGTTGAAAATATGTATGCGCTGCTCAATGGGCGCGTGGGCGATTACTCCCTCGGCCAGTTCGTGAACTACAAGACCAAGGTGTTCCAACCCGGAATTTCGTTCAACCTGCATGAGAAACTGACGCAATTTGCGCTGTTCGCTCAGGACTCCTGGAAGGCGACTCCCACCCTGACACTGAACGCCGGGCTGCGCTGGGACTTTATTGGCGCCTCGACAGACGAAACCGGGTTCTATACCCACCCGACCATCTCCGACCTTTGGGGACCTGCCGGCCAGGGGAACATCTTCAAGCCCGGTACGCTGACCGGCAATTTCGATGCGGTTGAGGGCCCTCATCCTCAAGCCTACGCTCCAACCTACGTCCATCCGGAACCGACCGTCGGTTTTGCCTGGAATCCTCGTGGAAATGGGGATACCGTGATCGGGAAACTCTTCGGCGAGGGTAAGACCGTGGTCCGCGGCAGCTTCACCCTCAAGACCTACACCGAAGGCGCGCAGAACTTCTGGAACTTCGGATCGAACAACGGGTCGAACTTCAACACATATTTCGTCGCCTCATCGGTAGCGCCGTCGGGATCTACACCCGGCGCCGGCTTCTACAACGCGGGTTCGCTCGTCCTGGGAATGCCCATACCGCCCACTTTGTCCACGTCGCCCATTCCGTATCAGCAGGTGATCACTGAGAAGAGTCTGGCCTTGCAGAACGACACCATTGCGACGTTCGATCCACACATCAAGCAGCCGTACCTGGAGTCGTGGGAGTTCGGTATTCAGCGCCAGTTGACCCCGAACAGCGTGATCGAAGTACGTTATGTGGGCAACGTCTCCAAAGACCAGTGGCTGGTGAAGAACTACAACGAAGTAAACATCTTCGAGAACGGGTTCCTGGCCGAGTTCAAGAATGCGCAAGCCAACGTGGCCGCGACTGGGAGTATCAAAGGACCCAATCCAACTCCCATCCTGGACCAGGCTTTCAAAACCTCTGGGGCCGGCGCCTACAAGAATTCGACCTTCATCAAGGACCTGCAGCAGGGACTGGCCGGTAGCATGGCGAACTCCCTGGCCGGTAACAACACCTATTTCTGCTCGCTCGTTGGGGGAAATTTCACCCCATGCGCTGATCAGGGGTTCGGGGGAAGTGGGAACTATCCGATCAACTTCTGGCAGGCGAATCCGTATATGTCCGGCGGGAGCATCCTGGAGATGGGAAACTTCGGATTCTCCAACTACAACGCTCTGCAGGTCGACTTCCGCCAGAATCCGACCCATGGCATGCAGTTCGATGTCAACTACACGTTCTCCAAGGGGCTGGGCACCAGCGTTCAGGGAAGCACCGCTCCCGGGTACTATGGTGGCCGCAACAACAGCGCCGGCGGTTTCATCACGCTGCGTAACCAGGGCCTGAACTACTTCCCGAGTGCCTTCGACGTGCGTCACGTGATGCACGCCAGCGGCACCTACGACTTCCCGTTCGGCCATGGGCGGCGGTTCTTCAACCAGAGCCGGATTGCCAATGCGGCGATCGGAGGGTGGACGATCGGGTCCATCATTGGCTGGCAGAGCGGCGAGCCGTATCTGCTGAACGGCGGAACCGCGACCTTCAATGGAAATGGCAACAGCGGGATCGTGTTGACCGGCGTGACGGCGTCGCAGCTGCAAAGCTCGATGCATGCCCGCCGGGTGCCTGGTAAGGGATACGTGGAAATGCTCGATCCGAAGTACCTGCAGTCGAATGGATCGGCAAACCCCGCGTACATCACACCAAACCGCACACCTGGAACGATTGGGCAACTGGTCTGGCTGCACGATCCGACCAACTTCAACACTGACCTGTCTCTGACCAAGTTGGTTCCGGTCTTCCGGGAGGTCAATCTGAAGCTGCAAGGTGTGTTCCTGAATGCGTTCAACCACACCTCCTGGACCCGCCTGAATGGGAGCGTCCAGAGCACTACATTCGGTACAACCTCGACGGTCTTCGGAAGCGGAGCCAGGCAAATCGAACTTAGGGCAAACATCCAGTTCTAATGGCCTGAATTTGTGAGGGCCTGAAACTCCTAGTTCGAGGCTGATGCAGTGGCTCCCCCCACTGCATCAGCCTTTCTTCTTGTGCATCGTCAAATCAGCAGAGCGCGGGCTCAGCAGATGAGCAAAGGGACTCAGATGAAAATGAATCGCCGTCAATTTGTGGGAGGCGCGGTTGCGCTGACCGCTGCGAGTACGTCGCCGGCCATGGCGCGCGCGGCTACAGCTAAAGGGGTGCCGTCCTCGGTGAAGCCGTTGCCGTTGTCGGCGATACGGCTGCTGCCTTCTGATTTCGCCACGGCGGTTGAGGTGAACAAGGGTTTTCTGCTGAGCCTCAGCGCCGATCGGCTGCTGCACAATTTCCTGCTGTATGCCGGGCTGCCGCCCAAGGGCGCGATTTACGGCGGATGGGAGAGCGACACGCTTGCCGGGCATACCACAGGGCATTACCTTTCAGCTTTGGCGCATATGTACGAGCAGACCGGAGATGTGGCCTGCAAGGAAAGAGCTGACTATGTCGTGAGCGAACTGGCGCGGGCCCAGGCGGCGCGGGGAACCGGCTACGTGGGTGCACTAGGCCGCAAGCTGAAGGACGGCACGATTGTTGATGGCGAATCGATCTTTCCTGAGGTGATGAAGGGTGAGATTCACTCCAGCGGCTTCGACCTCAATGGGTCGTGGTCGCCGCTCTATACCGTGCACAAACTGATGGCGGGATTGTTGGATGTGCATGCGGCGTGGGGAAATCCTACGGCGCTGAAAGTTGAGCTGGGACTGGCGGAGTACTTTGCGAAGGTGTTTGGCGCGCTGAGCGAGCAGCAGATGCAGCAGATGCTCAACACGGAGTATGGAGGTTTGAACGAGAGCTTCGCGGAGCTCTCCGCACAGACGGGAGACAAGCGGTGGCTCGAGATCTCAGAGCGCGTCTACGATCACAGAGTGCTTGATCCACTGGAAGCGGGTCAGGACAAGCTGGCCAACCTCCACGCGAACACGCAGGTTCCAAAGCTGGTTGGCCTGGCGCGTATTCATGAGCTGAGCGGCAAGCCTGCGCCGGGAGATGGCGCGAGTTTCTTCTGGAAGGCGGTGACTGAGCATCACAGCTATGTCATCGGCGGCAATGCGGACCGCGAATACTTCACTGCGCCGGATACGATCTCGGCGCACATTACCGAGCAGACGTGCGAGCACTGCAACACGTACAACATGCTCAAACTGACGCGCCACGTGTACAGCTGGACGCCGGATGCCTCGTACTTCGACTACTACGAGCGCGCGCACCTGAACCACGTGATGGCGGCGCAGGATCCGGCGACGGGCGGTTTCACTTATATGACGCCGCTGATGACCGGCTCACGCCGGGGTTACTCGAGTCCGAATCGCGATGCCTTCTGGTGCTGTGTGGGAACGGGTATGGAGAGCCACTCGAAGCACGGTGACTCGATCTTCTGGGAAGGCGACGGCACGCTGCTGGTCAACCTCTACATACCCGCAGAAGCCACCTGGGCTACGCGCGATGCAAAGGTGAAGCTGGAGACCAGGTATCCGATGCAACCGGAGTCGCGGCTGACGCTGACCAGTCTGCAAAAGCCGGGCCGGTTTGCGATTGCTCTGCGGGTGCCGGGCTGGGCGAAGGGTAATGCCAGCGTTACGGTGAACGGCAAACATGTTGCTCCGACGATGAGCAAGGGCTACGCCATCATTAACCGGAAGTGGAAGCAGGGAGATGTGGTGGCGATCACGCTGCCGCTTGAGCTGCGCCTGGAATCTACGCCGGGGGATCAGAGCACGATTGCAGTCCTGCGCGGACCGATGGTGATGGCTGCTGATCTGGGGCCGACGTC
>DATNGO010000199.1:0-7934 GCA_035605855.1 Acidobacteriaceae bacterium
CGCCAGGATGGATGCGATGTGCAGCGTCGAGGTTCCGCTGTTTGTAAGCACGATGCTTTGCGGGGACGAGATATTTCCAACTTGTGTGGCAGCAAAAGTAAGAGCGCTGGACGAGAGGGTATAGCTCGCCAGAACAGAGGAGCTTGCGGGCTGGGCTGCCGTAATGGCGGTGGCAGTGCCGGCGAGTTGGATGGTGTCGGGGCTGGTGACGGCGTCGCTTTCGATTGTGAGGACGCCGGTGTCCTGGCGCACCGGCGGGGCAGTACTGCCGGAAGCGAGTTCGTAGACCGGAGAGTAACTGATCGTAACGGTGCAGCCTGTGGCGGGTGCGAGCGTAATGCCGCAGGTGGTGGTGGAGAGGAACGGCGGCTGACTGGTGATGCGGTGGATTGTGAGCGGGCCGCTGCCGGAATTCGTGAGGGTGAGAGTCTGACGCTGCGACTGACCCGAGGCGACATCGCCGAAGCTGAGCGGGGATGTCGCGCCGGTAATGGTAACCGCTCCTGAGCCCTGGCCGTATCCCAGCAGATAGGCGAGCGACTGAATGGCGGTGCCACTGGTGGGCGTGCCCGTGACTTGCAATGTGCCGGTGAGTGGACCGTTGACGGCCGGGGCGAGCGAAACGGAGAGCGTGCACGTGGCGCCTGCAGCCAGCGTTGTGCAGTTCGTCGCGCCCGCGAGAGGGAACTGGCGCGGCAGTGACAACGAAAGCATCAGTGGCTGCGTGGTAGCGTTCGTGAGGCTGAATTGACGCGTGGATCCGATCGTGCCGATCGCGGCGGAACCGAGGTTGGACTGCGAGGGAGTGATGATGAGCCCGGCCGAGCTGCTGGTGTAGGTGCCGGACAGCGGGATGCTGTAGCTCGTCGTTGTAAGTTGTGCCCCGGAACCCGTGGAGACAGGAAGGGTGAGTATGTCCTGAGCGAATGTGTTGCCAGGTGTGAAGGTGACGGTGATGCTGCATTGCGCAGAGGGCGCGAGTGCGCCGCAGGTGGAGTTGGCCGTGAAGCTTGGCGTGACGGTGGCCGGAGCTCCGATGGTGACGGAGGAGGTGCTCGTGTTGGTGACGATGATGGTCTGTTGCGCTGCTGCATTGCCGGGCTCGTTGTTGAAGAGGAGCGCGGCGGGTTCGAGAGCGAGACCGGGATCAGTTGTGCCGAAACCGGTGAGTGCGGAGGTGACGGTGCCGGCATCTGTAATGACCGTGAGAGTGCCGCTGCGTGAACCCAGCGCCGTGGGTGCGAACACGACCTTGATGGTGCAGGCGGCGGTTGCGGCGATTGACTGAGAGCACTCAGCGGATGCGGCGAGAACGGAGAAATCGCCGGAAGCAGTGATGGACTGGATATTTGCGGTCGTTGCCGGCGAGAGAAGGTTTGTGAGGGTGAAGCTGATTGGTGCGGTAGTGCTATGGACGGGAATGGAGCCAAAGCTGAGGTTCGTGGGAGTGAGCTGCAGGCCAGAGATCGGAGTGGCCGATGCGCTGAGAGCGATGACTTCGGGATTGCCGCCGGTAACGCTTGAGAGCGATAGCGTGCTGCTCTGGCTTCCGGGCGTTTGCGACAGGAATTGAACGCCCAGCCAACAGTTGACGCAGCTTCCGCTTACGCTGGAAGTGAAGGCGGACGACGGCAGCGTGGGCGGCTGCGTTGAGCCGGAGTTCGCGGCCAGCGCAAGCGTAAAGGCGGAGTTGCTGCTGCTGACGGTGAGCGACTGAAGCGGCGCCTGGACGGGATACCACTCGATGAGTGGTTCACCGATGTTGGTTTCGCCAAGCGAAAGCGCACCGTTGTTGGCGGGAAGGATAGCCTTTGCGGTGCCGGTGAGCATGACGGTAGTGGGCGAGAAGGCTCCGCCTGCGGAGATGCTGAGCAGACCTTCCCGGACGCCGGATTGCGAAGGGGCAAAACGAATCAGAAGCGAGCAGGAAGAGCTGGCGGCGAGACTTGCCGGGCACTGGTTCTGGAGGGTGAAGTCGCCAGTGATCGTGGCAGTGAGTGGGACCGCGGTTGGGCCCGTGTTGGTGATCTGCACACCCTGCGCGGAGGAAGAGAGCTCGGTGACAGTGACTGGATCGGCGAAGGTGATCGTTGCAGGAGAGACGCTGACGTTAGGATCGGCGGTGCTGCCCGACACACTTTGGAGTGAAAGCGTCTGGCCGGTGAGCAGGACTGCTTCGCCGCTATCGAGCGCGAGAGTTGCGGAGTCGAGCGATGGCGCGGTGGGTGAGCTGTAGGTAATGGTGAGACGGCAGACCGATTGTGGCTGCAGTGTTGAAGGGCAGTCGTCGGTGACCGCGAAGGGAGAGTCGGCTGGCAGCGTGGCGAGAGTGTGCGCGATGGCGCTGGTCGAGTTGTTGGAGACAAAGAGATAGCGCGGCAGATGCAGCGAGTTGCTCAGCGGCGACTGCTGGCCGAAATCGATCTCGGTCGCCGAAAGGCTGAGCGCGGCCGCCTGCGAGAAGCCCGTCATCGTGACATCGCGCGACCCAACTCTCCAGAGGGAGCGCACGGAGCCGTCGTTCGTCGAGGAGCTGGCGGCCGTGAGTGAGAAGGTGAGGGTGCAGGAGCCACTCGGTGCAACGGTGAGCTGGTTCGTCCCCGCCCGCGTGCAGGTGGTGCTTGAGAGGGCGAGCGTGTACGTGGTGAGAGATGGACCTGCGTCCGGCGAGACGGTGAAGGTCTGCGCCGTGCTGCTCAGATTGGTGACCGTCAGAGTGCGCGTCGCGGGTGTACCTGTTGCAGTGACGATGCCGAAATCGAGCTCGGAGGCGCTCAGTGCAAGGGGATCGGCTGTTGCGCTGGTTGCGGGAAGCGCGAATGTTGTTGAGGCAACAGCGGAAGCGGAGAGAGTGAGAGTGCCCGGGCCGGTCCCGCTGAGCGCGATGCCGCACTGTGCGCCGGGTGTTAGTGACGTTGCGCAGTTTGTTGACACGGCGTAACCGCTGGCGGCGACATTGAGTGACGTTGCCACGGCTGAGCCGTGATTGCTGACGGTGAGGCTGGGAAGATCTCCGGTCGAGAGCGCGAGCGACGCTGCAGCACTGGTCGGGTCAACGATGGCGAGCAGAGCGCCTGTACCCATGCATTGGCTGGCGCCGCCGCAGGAGGTTGTGTCTGGCACTACGTCCTGAATGGAGTTGGGCAGCAGTGAATCAGGCGAGCCGGCGGTGACGAGATCGAAGTGCTGCGTTGTGAGCAGCGATGAGCTGAGGTTGATCGTGACTGCGCCGGGAACGGCGATGCGCGAACCGTCCGGAGAGATCGCAGGTGCTGCCAGCGCAGTAGCCAGTGCGGCATAGCTGGCGTTGCCGACAGCTGCACCACCGATGCGAAGACCTTGACCGAACGCTCCGGTTCCGAGCACGTGCAGGAGAAGGCCGTCACCGGGTTGCGAGGAGGCCGCAAGGGTAGCTGGCAGCAGCGGCGTGGAGAGCGGCATGGTGATCCAGGCTGAACCATCAGGCGCTGCCGCGACGAAGCTTTGCGTACCTGGTGCAAGGACGACGCTGCTGATCAGAGATTGTCCGTCCGCGGCAATCTGCAGGAGAGATTGATAGATGGCAGATGTGAGCGGCGTGTTCGTGAGGGCGACCGGAAACTGGCCCAGAGAGACGCGGCCTGTGAGCAGCAGTGAGTTTGCGGCGGTGTCCAGGGCCAGGCCCGTGATGCCGGAGCCGGCGACAAAGGTGGAGTAGACGATGCCATCACCCGCCGGTGTGAGTTCGGTCAGAAACCCCGAAGTGGAACCTTCGATGGCGGGTTGCAGCGCCTTGAACGTGGGGAAGCCCGCGGACGAGGTCTCGCCCGCGACGATCGCGTGACCGACAGAGTCGGCGACGATAGCTGCGGGCTCCGTATCGCCGTTGGCGCCCGAGAGATAGGTCGCGTAGTTGAGTGTCGCTCCGTTCGCGGAGAAGCTCTCGACAAAGCCATTGATGTTTGAGGCGCTCGCCGGTGTCTGCTCGAGACCGGCGGGCGTGACAGGTAACGTTGAGCTGAAGATGGAGCCGGTGACGAAGACGCCGTTGGCATTCGCTGCGATGGAACTGACAGCGGTATGGCCGGAGCCCACGAAGGTGAGAAAGACCAGATTAAGCTGCGAGTCGAGTTTGGCCACGAACGAGTTTGTGGAGCCATCGGCAGCCGCGGGGAAGGGAACGCCGGAGGTCCCGCTGAGGGCTCCGCTCGCGCTGGTACCGGTGATGTAGACGTTTCCGTTTGGATCTGTCGTGAGCGCTACCCCCGAGTCACCGGTGGCGCCAAGATGTAGCTGAGCCTCGAGCGCGGAGCCGCTGCTGTCTGTCTTCAGGACACGAACGCCGTCGCCTTCATCCAGCAGCAGATAGAGGCTGCCGTCGGGAGCGAACGCCGAAGACGTAAAGCTGCCGCGGTGATTCTGCGTGAGCAGGCCTTCGAGAAGCACCTGCTGCGGAGCGAACTGCGCGTGTGCAGGCCGCGCGAGGAGGGCGGCAATCGCCAGAGACAGGAGGAGGGTGGCCCGAACGATCTTCATCATGGTCGAGGCTGAAGCGCAGCGCAGGAAGCAGCCTGTTCTCAATACCAAAGCAGATGCAGTGAGATGTGTTGTCCTATTTTGAGACTACGTTACCCATTCGTTCATGACTGTGCCACTTTGGGACAAGCATCAAGGTGCGCTCGGCGTGGTTTTGGTTGCCGGTAGCGGGAGGCCTGTGAAGCCGGTGTCCTGGAATGCGCGCAGGAAGTCCCCATGACTGGTGTACTGGATGGCGCGAAGTCCAGCCATGCGAGCGGCCTCGACATTTTCGAGGCGGTCGTCGATAAACAGCGTCGCCTGTGGGGGCTCTCCGATACCCGCGATGGCGTAGCGGTAGATCCGCTCGTCGGGCTTGGCGATACCGAGACGGTGTGAAAAGGTGCAATGCGTGAATCCGGCGAGCCACGGGAAGCGAGCGGCGATGCCGGTCTCCATCGCGTCTCCCATGTTGGAAAGGATGCCTGTCGATACGCCGGCACTTTGAAGGGCAGCCGCCCAGTCGATCATGGGCTGATTGGGTTTCGTCCAGAGATCGACGTCGGCCTGGAGTAGCTGTGCAAGTTCGTCGCCGGTGGGCGGATGGCCTAACTCCGCGCCAACGATACGCCAGAAACTCACGCCGTTGAGCACTCCGAGGTCGTAGTCGTCGCGATGACGCCAGTAGGCGCCGCGAAGTTCAGGATGCGAAACATTGAGGATGGTTTCCATGCGACGCCGCGCAACGGGATCAGGTGGGCCGCTGAGAACGAGCCCGAAGTCAAAGAGAACCGCACGGATCTGAGGCATCGTGATGATTGTAGACAGGTATGCTCTGAATACGAGCAGGGAGCGATGAGATTTTCGGCAAGGACAGGATGGGAGCTCGGCGAGAATGCGCTGGCGGCGAAGCTGCGCGAACGGCGCGCGCGTGGAGACGAAACGCTCGACCTTACCGCGTCGAATCCGACAGCCTGCGGGTTTGTGTACGAGTCGCAAACGCTGTTGTCGCCGCTTGCAGCTCCCGCTGCGCTTGAGTATGAGCCGGTGCCGTTTGGATTGGAGCGCGCCCGGGCTGCAGTGTCTGAGTACTATCGCGATCACGGTGCAGACGTACCGGTCGAACACATCTGCCTGACCACCAGCACCAGCGAAGCCTATAGCTACCTGTTCCGGTTGTTGTGCGATCCGGGCGATGAAGTGCTCATCGCCCGGCCGAGCTATCCGCTCTTCGATTTCATCGCGCGATTGGACTCGGTGGTTTTGCGGGAGTATCCCCTGCAGTACGATCCGGGAGCCTCGGCTGCGTCGGCGCACGCGTGGACAATCGACTTCGACGCTCTTCAAACGGCGATGAATGAGCGAACGCGCGCGATTGTGTTGGTGCATCCGAATAACCCGACGGGAAATTATGCATCGCAAGCAGAGCGCGAGCAGTTGGAAACACTCTGTGCGCAGCATGGGTTAGCGCTGATTGTGGATGAGGTGTTTCTGGATTATGCGATCCACTCGGATGCGAGACCCAGGAGCTTTGCGGCGGGAGACGGACCGGCGTTGTGTTTCGTGCTGAGCGGTCTAAGCAAGGTATGTGCCTTGCCGCAGATGAAGCTCTCCTGGATTGCGGCGCGCGGACCGGCGCAGACGTTGAGTGATGCACTCGCGCGGCTGGAAGTCGTAGCGGACACATTCCTGTCTGTGAATGCGCCGACGCAGGCTGCGTTGCCAGGCTGGTTGGCCGGACGCGACCGGCTTCAAACGCAGATTCACGAGCGGGCGCGGCGGAATCTCGCTGCGCTGGATGCGCGGCTGCGCGGCACGCATGCCGACCGGCTTGCGCTCGAGGGTGGATGGACGGCGGTGCTGCGTGTACCGCGCGAAATTGAAGGGCAACCGTTCGCCGAAGCAGCGCTGGACCACGGAGTGCTGGTGCAACCGGGAGAATTTTACGGGCTTCCGGACGGACGCGCCGTTGTGAGCCTGCTCACTCAACCGAAGGTTTGGGACAGCGGACTCAGGCTGCTGCCCATCGATTGAGATTAGAAGAGGAACGGGTTCGAGACGCGTTCTTCGCCGATGGTGGTTGCGGGGCCGTGACCGGGAATGACGAGGGTCGTGTCGGGCAAGGGAAGCAGGCGTTCGCGGATGCTCTGGATGAGCTTGCCGTGATGGCCGCCGGGCAGATCGGTGCGTCCCACTGAACCGGCGAAGAGCGTGTCGCCGGCAAGCAGGAGCGACTCCGACGGCAGATGCAGGCAGAGGCTGCCTTCGGTGTGGCCGGGAGTGTGAAGGATCTGCGTATCGATGCCGCGGACGCTTACCGATTCAAGATCCGCCGGCGAGTGGTCGGGCGGCTTTACGGTTGGCGTCTCTACGCCGATCCACGCCGCCTGTTCGTCCATCATGGCGGCCAACGGGAGATCGGCGGCGTTGTAGAGGATGGGTGCGCCGGTAATCTGCTTGAGGTCGAGCGCGCTGGCGATGTGGTCGATGTGGGCGTGAGTGACCACGATCTTTCGCACAGTCAGTTGATGCCTGGCGAGGACTGCCAGAATGTGCGGGATGTCATAGCCCGGGTCAACCACGATGGCCTCGCGCGATTGCTCGTCGCCGAGGATGGTGCAGTTGCACTGGAGCAGGCCGACAGGGAAGGTCTCGCGAATCATGAGGGATCACACAGTTGAAGAAAATGAAAAAGCGCAGGCTGTTGCCTGCGCTCTTCGAGTCCGGTGAAAACTTACTTGTGCGCGGGCGTGGACTGCGTCGTACCCGAGAGAACAGAACGTCTCGTCGTGGAGTGCGACATCGCAACGGTCAGGGCAATCGAGGTAATCATGAAGATGACCGCCGACCATGTGGTGAGGCGTGTCAGCAAATTCGCGGCGCCGCGCGGACCGAACGCCGTCTGTGAACCCTGACCGCCAAACGCGCTGGCAAGGTCGGCCGACTTGCCCTGCTGCAGCAGAACAACGCATATCAGGAAGAGGCAAACGGCAACGTGAACAATGACGAGAAGAATAAGCATGCTGGATCGAATCCCTGGGCGCTTTCGCGGGAGGTCCTTTGAATTTTGGTGCGGAGGAGGGGACTTGAACCCCTATGCCTTGCGGCGCTAGCACCTCAAGCTAGTGCGTCTGCCAATTTCGCCACCTCCGCTTGGAGCCTGACACACACGGAGGGGTGCGCAGGGCGAATGTCCAAGGGTGAGTATACCATCGCAGCTTGCCCCGACCGCTTATCGAGCGGCCCCGGTGATCAGCTCCCGCTTCGATTTCCGGTACACATTCGCCACCGCCAGCGTCCACAACGGAACCAGGTCTGCGCCCGGCACCAGCTTGGCCGCAAACGACGGCAGAAACTCCCAGTGCCAGCCCAGCAGGAAGTAGAGGATACCCGCCATCGCCACGTCCTCCACATCCGTAACGGGCGATGCCGCACCCTCC
>DATNGO010000200.1:0-3351 GCA_035605855.1 Acidobacteriaceae bacterium
TTTGCAGAGGAGCCGATCGTGTTCTCAGCCGCGGCATATGAGGACCGCAAGGTGGCGGCGGTTGAGGCACGTGAGGCGGTGGTCGCAATATTTCGTGCGGAAGAAAACCTTAAGTCGTAGGCTGTCGCGTAACTTTGGTACCGGTACCAATACAACGTCTGTTGCACGTCTGGGTTACCATTAGTTTCCGGCCCGCTCTGGTTTCTATGCATCTTATCTGGCTCTCTGCGGCTCTGCTGGTCGCGCTTCTTGTTGTCTCGGTGGCTCTGGTGCGAGCGCGCCGCCGAAGTGCACTGCTCTCCGATGAGCTGGCCAGGACGATGCGCGAAAGCCTGCAGCACCAGACGGCACTCCAGCAGCGGAAGCAGCTGGATAATTTGAAAGATGAATTCATCTCGACGGTGTCGCATGAGCTGCGCACGCCACTGACGAGTATTCACGGGGCGCTGGGGCTGCTGTCGTCAGGCAAGGCAGGGCACGTGGATGAGAAGGCCGCGAACCTGCTGCGCATCGCCAACAGCAATACGGAGCGGCTGGTACGGCTGATCAACGACATCCTCGATCTGGAGCGGATGGAGTCCGGACGCGCGCCGCTGCAGATCCGGCAGCTGGAGCTGCGCGAGGTGGTGGCGCAGGCGGTGGAGACGATGCGATCGATGGCGGAGAAACTCGCCGTGACGCTGGAGATTGTGCCGGAGCCGGCAGAGACGCCGATCACGTTTGATGGAGACCCGGACCGCATTCAGCAGGTACTGACGAACCTGCTGTCGAATGCGGTGAAGTTTTCGCCTCGTGGAGGATTGGTGAGCGTGTCCACGGCCTCCGACGGCGGGAACCTGGTGCTGCAGGTGGTGGATGTGGGGCGCGGCGTGCCGCAGGACAAGCTGGAGAGCATCTTCGACCGCTTTGGGCAGGTGGAGGCTTCGGACGCGCGGCAGAAGGGCGGAACGGGATTAGGTCTGGCGATCTGCCGAAGCATTGTGGCGCAGCACGGCGGAACGATCTGGGCAGAGCGCAACGATACGACGGGCAAGGGGCCGGGGACGACGGTGATCCTGCGGCTGCCGCGTTACTCGAATCTGGAACAGACGTCCGCGCTGCCTGCGGCTTCCGAGGGATCGATCCTGGTGGTGGATGATGATCCAATCGTGCGCAATGTAGTGCGCGAGCATCTGCGCCGGAATGGATACACGGTGATTGAGACGGCGAGCGGCGAAGAGGCTCTGGAGGTTGTGGGCAAGCAGCATGTGGATGCGGTGCTGCTGGATCTGTGCATGCCGGGGATGTCGGGGTGGGAGACGCTGGAGCGGCTAAAGAAAAATGAGAAGACCGCCGATATTCCTGTTGTGGTGCTGAGTGTGCTTTCCCCTGCGACGCGAACGCCGGATGTGCCGACGACCCAGGGATGGGTTCAGAAGCCGTTCCACGAAACTTTGCTGCTGACGGAGATCAGCCGGGCGCTGCATCCGGCCAGCGGGCCGGGCCGGATTCTGCTGGTGGAGGATGACGAGGACCTGGCGACGGTGGTATTGTCCGGGTTTCGAACTATCGGCGAGTCGGGGCAGATCAGTATCGACCATGTGAGTTCGCTGGCGGAAGCAGAGGCGTATTGCCAGAAAAATGCGCCGGATTTGCTGATTCTTGATCTCACGCTGCGGGACGGATCAGGATTTGCGTTGGTTGATTGGTTAAGACGTCAACCAAAGCTTCGAACTTTGCCGCTTGTAGTGTACTCTGGCAGCGAACTGAGCGAAGTTGAGATGGCGCAGCTCAGATTGGGCCCTACTCAGTTCTTGACGAAAGCTCGGGTTCAGCCGCGACACGTTGAAGACTTGATTCTTGCAATGGTTCGACATTTAGGAAAACCTGCAATGGGATCGGTATCAGCGTAGAATGGCACCGCAATCTCTTACAGGTCTGGTGCATGCGCCGTATTCTCATCATTGATGACGAGGACGACATCCGCGAAGTCGCGGCACTGTCTCTTGAATCCGTTGCCGGCTGGAGCGTTTTCACTGCATGCTCCGGCGCTGAAGGCATTGCCGCCGCGCATATGGAGCAACCTGACGCAATCCTGATGGATGTAATGATGCCGTCGATGGATGGTCCTACAACCTTTCGGGAGATGCAAAGGTCCCCCGAGATCGCGAGTATTCCGGTTGTGCTGCTTACGGCGAAAGTGCAGGGAGTGGACCAGCGGCGGTTTGCAGGGTTAGGCGTTGCAGGCGTTTTATTCAAACCCTTCGATCCGCTGACCCTGGCCGAACAGATGTCCGCCACTCTGGGATGGAGTTAGCGACCACGATGGAGTCTGGCTGTCATCCACCGCCGAGCCGGCGGCACTCAGAGAACGGGCACGGCACGAGGAATGGCTCGGGCACGGCCAACGGGCCGGCCGCGAACGGGCAGGCCGCGAACGGGAATGGCGCGAACGGGCATGGCGAGAACGGGCATGCCGCCAAAGGGTATAGCGCGAAAAATGGATCGAGGCCCGGCGACGTAGCGCGAGAGCTGATCAGCGCGCTGTGGGAGCGGAGCGTGCCTCTGATCACCGACCGTTTGAATGGTTTGGATATTGCGTGCGAGGCTGCGGTGGTGGGCAGGCTTTCGCCGATCATGCGGCGAGGCGCGACAGATACCGCGCATAAGCTGGCTGGGTCGCTGGGGATGTTCGGATATCCGCGCGGGACAGAGGTGGCGCGCGAGATTGAACAGTTGCTGGAGTCTGACGGCGTGGTCGACGTTGGTCTGTTGCGCGAGCTGGTGGTGGAGCTGCGCGGATGCCTGCCGCTGTAAGAGCGACTGTGGCAGAACTTCGAATTAATTCCAGGGGAGCGAGGACCGGACAGCGCAGCGACGCCGCTGCTGCAGGGTGGACACCGCCATCAGGAGCGAGTGGGCTTTTGCCCCGCGAGCGTGCGCGGAATCGTGTATCTGAATACTGGATGCAGGCGGCTGGCGGGAGCCACTCTGGCGCAAAGCTGTTCAAACAGAAGCGCACGCCACACCCAGACCTGCGACCATCCCATGCTTTTTCGGCCCGAGGAAAAGGTGTGAACGAGAGTCGTTTTCAGATTGCGAAATCCGGCCCGACGAAAATCGGCTTTCAAATGCTTCATCGTCCGTTCATTGAAATGGCCTCCCATGGCCGGCTCGCCGGGCTGCAGGAAATAGCGGCTGCAATCGTGAGGACCGGTGAGCGGGTTGGGGATCAGGATGACAAGCCATCCGCCAGGCTTCAGGGCTTTGTAGCAGGAATCGAGGAACATCTCGTAATCGCCGGGTGGAACATGTTCAAGGACGCCCTCCGCAACGCAAAGGTCATACGTCGATTCGCTGACGGCCCGGACT
>DATNGO010000201.1:0-15518 GCA_035605855.1 Acidobacteriaceae bacterium
ACACGCGCCCCTGCAAACTACATCCCCAGATCGCCGGCTCGTCATACGTGCGGCCCTGGTTGTCTGCCTGGAACCACGACGCCGTCTTCCCCAGCCGGTCAAGGTTTGGACCGCCGCGAACATTGCCTCCCGAATTCGCAAAGAAGAAGCTGTCTGGCTTCTTCTCCTTCGCGATCGCGTCATACCGCTGCCACAACTGCAGCACTCGATCGGTGAACACACGCCAATATGCCGGAGTCCCTGAAGCCGGAAGCTTGCTGCAAACGGCGCAGTAACAAACCGGCAGGTTGCCCAACGGAGGCCATCCATTGGCATAGAAGCAGTCCACGTCATACAGCGAGTTCACTTCGCGCATAATCGCCGGAACGTAGTCGTCCATGTAGCTCGTGAACATGCACGTCTTGAACAGCCGCGGGTCTTCGCCGCTATGCTGCACCGATCCGTCCT
This sequence comes from Acidobacteriaceae bacterium, assembly GCA_035605855.1. GTDB lineage: Bacteria > Acidobacteriota > Terriglobia > Terriglobales > Acidobacteriaceae > Granulicella. Next base: position 448 of record DATNGO010000201.1, read on the forward strand.
GATTCCGCATCGCCCATTCCGGATGCGCCTCCAGCGCATCTCCCCAGTTGAGATCAGGACTCATCCGCGCCACCACGCGCATACCGCGTTTCTTCGCAGCTGTCACACACTCGCCAAACAGATCGCGTCCCTTCAGAAATTTTCCGTGCCGATGGAACTTCACCTTTGACGGATAGAAAGCCAGAATCCCCGTCACACTCACATACACGATGTCTGCCTTGAGGGAATGCCAGTAATCCGCCCACTGATCAACGTTCATCACCGCTGGATCGTATTCCGTAAAGTTCGTCTGGCCCACACGCCGAACCTTTTGCTGCCACAGAACGCTTGTGCCGTCATTCGACGGTAGCCGCCGCGGAAGCTCAACGACGATACCCGTCGGCGTTTCCTGCTCCGCCGCCGCGGGCGCCGCGTCCAACTGACTGAGCCCGCTTGTCAGCGGAGCAACGCCTGCAGTCAGTCCGGTCTTGAGAAAATTACGTCGATTCAGCACAGATCCTCCGGCACTCGCCATCATAGTGCCTTCGGATAGGGCCCTTACTCCCCGCTTCGTTTCTGCCTCGCATTCACGCTCCTGCTCAAAGCCCCGCCACGCTGCTCATGTTCGAAGAAACAGCATCGGCCGTCGCCACTGTGATCCCCAGCGCTTCTTCAATCACGGCATCTGGTCCAGCACGCGCAGCGTTCCCGGCGGATATTCCTCCGCGCCAATCTGCGCGAATTCAATTCCCGCGGCACGCACCACCGCCTCCGAGTCCGCAATGCCGAAGATCACCACCTTGTGCCCGCGCTCCTCCAACCGCCGCGCCAGCGCCGTCATCGGATAAAGGTGTCCGGTCCCCGGAAAGCAGAACGCTCCGAGCCTCGCCAAATTCTCACTCCCGATTCACATGCCTTCGGGCCCGACCGGTTGCAACCGCCCACTGCAACCATCCCTTTGAGCTACGCGCTACAACCCGTTCCGGATGTACACGGAGACCTGAGCCATTATCACGCTCTTCTCGATCAGGACTTCGCCTGCGGTAGCATGCCCCCATGCCGTCCGCTTCTTCCAGCACCATTCGCTTCATCGACCGCGACGAGGTCGCTCGCCGCCTCACCTACGAGCGCTGCATTCCCATTGTTCGCGACGCGATGATCGCCCTCTCGCGCGGCGACACAAAGCAGCTTCTACGTTCTTACATCCCGCTCTCTCAGGACCGGATCTTCGGTGTCATGCCCGGCGCACTCGGCGCGCATGCCCCGTTCGGCGCGAAGCTCATCTCCGTCTTCCGCGACAACGCCGCGCAGGGCAGGCAATCGCACCAGGGCTTCGTCATTCTCTTCGACCCCGAGTCCGGTGCCCCGGTCTGCGTCGTCCACGGCGGCGAGATCACCGCCATTCGCACCGCTGCAGCAAGCGCCGTCGCGACCGATGCTCTCGCGCTTCCCGACGCGCATCGCCTCGCTATTCTCGGCACCGGCGAGCAGGCGCTGACACACCTCCGCGCCATCGCCAGGGTTCGCAACCTCTCAAACGCCGTCATCTGGGGACGCTCGCAGGAAAAGGCCCGCGCCTTCGCCGTTCAGCATCAACCCGAGTTCGCCTTCCCCATCACCGCCATCGCATCCGATGAAGAGGCCGCCGCCAACGCAGACATCATCTGTACGGTCACCAATGCTGGCGAACCCATCCTGAAAGGTGCGTGGATTCGGCCCGGCACGCACCTGAACCTCGTCGGCTCCAGCCATGCCGGTCCTACCGAAGTCGACGACGATCTTGTCGTTCGCTCGCGGTTCATCGCCGACAGCCGCGAAGGCATCCTCCGCCAAGGTGCCGAGTTCCTCCACGCGAAGGAGGCCGGCCTCATTGGCGACGACCATATCGTTGCCGAGATCGGCGAGGTTCTGGCCGGCAAGATCCAAGGCCGCCGCTCCCCGGACGAGATCACCGTCTACAAATCCATCGGCCACATCGTTCAGGATCTCGCCAGCGCCTGGGACATCTACTCGCATCCGTAGAAGAGTGAACGTCATCAAAAGCATGGGAGTCACCCATGTCCCTCATTCGAAGCTGCCCTGACTGCGGAACGAAGAACCGCATTCCCTCTGCGCATCTCGCTGACACCGGCCGCTGCGGCAACTGCAAACAGCCTCTCCCGCCTATCTCCGAACCCATCGCCGCCGACGTCGCGCTCTTCGACGACATCATCAACAATGCACACGTTCCCGTGCTTGTCGACTTCTGGGCTTCGTGGTGCGGTCCCTGCCGCATGGCTGCGCCTCACGTGGAGCGCACCGCACGCGAGATCGCGGGGCGCGGCATCGTCCTCAAGGTTGACACCGAAGCCAACCCTCAGCTCGCTGCTCGTTACAACGTGCGCGGCATCCCTAACTTCGCCGTCTTCTCGCACGGCCGCCTCATCCAGCAACAGGCCGGCGTCGTCGACTCCCAGCAGATGCTCAACTGGCTGCAATCCGCCGCCATCCGCTAACGGAAGATCTGCCGGCAACGTGGCCGCCCCAGGGGAATTCGAAAGCGTCATCTGTCGTTCTCTTCAAAATAGGGGACCTCGCATGATCCTCTCCCGCCAGCTCACCCGTTGGGCTCCTTTGCCTCTTCGCCTCATCATCGGCGGCGGGTTCATCCAGCATGGAGTCGCAAAGTGGATGCATGGAGCTTCAAATTTTGCCGCCATTCTTCAGGCATTGAACGTGCCTTTTCCGCACCTGATGGCCCTCCTCACCATCACCACCGAGATCATCGGCGGTTGCGCCGTTCTGCTTGGCGCGTTCATTCCCCTCGCTGCTGTTCCCATGACCATTGTTCTTCTCGTCGCGATCTTCACAGTGCATCTGTCCAATGGCTTCAGCTCCATACGCCTGAAAGCTGTCGTCGACGGCAAAGCACAGTTCGGCCCTCCAGGCTACGAGTGCGATCTTCTCTACATCGCGGGCCTCGTCACCCTGGTCCTCGGCGGCCCGGGTCCTTTGGCGCTTACGCGTCCCACTCGGACTGAGGCTCAAGCATAGTCACCGTCAACTCAGCGTGCGCTCACGTCTCGGCACGGAGAAAGTTCCATGAAGAATCTGTTAACAACCTGTCGCGATGCAGAAAAGAACGGCGTTGCCGTTGGTCATTTCAATGTCTCGGACCTGACCGCCCTCAAGGGCGTGGCCGCCGCAGCACAGGAGCTGAGCGTTCCCATCATCATCGGAGCCTCGGAAGGCGAGCGAAAATTTCTGGGAGACCATCAGCTCGCGGCTCTGGTCCGCAGCTACCGCGAGGACACCGGCCTTCCAATATTTCTCAACGCCGACCACACGCACTCTCTTGAAGCAGCCGTTGCCGCGGCCAACGCGGGTTTCGACGCCATAGTCTTCGACCTCTCAGCGCTTCCCTTCGAAGAAAACATCCGCAAGACCAAAGAAGCGATCGGCGTTCTGAAGAAGATCAACCCGGACATCCTCATCGAAGGCGAGATCGGAGACATCGGCACCGGTTCGCATATCCACGACTCCATCCCCGACCTCTCCGCAGGCCTCACGTCTCCCCAACAAGCAAAGAAGTTCGTCGACAGCACAGGTGTCGACATCCTCGCTCCGGCCGTCGGCAACATGCATGGCATGTCGGCGAGCATGGTTCACGGCGACGTGAAAAAGCGGCTCGATCTTAGCCGAATCGCGGAGATCAAAGCGGCGACCGGTTCTCTTATCACCCTCCACGGCGCCTCGGGTACGAACGATGACGATCTGCGAAAAGCCATCGCCGCCGGCATCAACATCATCCACATCAACACCGAGTTGCGCGTGGCCTGGCGACAGAGCCTCGATAAATCTCTCGCCGAACACCAAAACGAAGTCGTCCCGTACAAGATTCTTCCCCCCGTCGTCGATGCGATTCGACAGGTTGCTGAATCCCGGCTGAGACTCTTCAACAACCTCTGAAGCGTCCGCACAGCCAACGAATTGGCGCCGTAATCATTTTTCGCGGCAGACACCTGGCCACGCGCTTTATTATGGGTCCGCAACAAATTGACGCCCCCATCCCTTAGTCCGCCACCCGGAGTCCTGCGTGCACCTCTCGAAGCCTCTTGTCTTCGCTTTCTCGATCAGTCTGTTTGCCGCTAACCTCGCAGCACAACAAACTTCGTCCCCGCCGCCCGTTACCCTCACCGATCAGCAGGACCACCAGAACATGATGGACCAGCTCGGCATCAAGGCCATGCGTCCCGGCCCCAGTGGCAACGAGAACGCGCCGAACCACGCCAACTACGACGAGTCGAAGGCGAACCCTTATCCCAACCTGCCCGATCCGCTCGTGATGAACGACGGCACCAGGGTCACCACTGCCGCGATGTGGAATCAGCAGCGCCGCCCCCAGCTCGTCGAAATGCTCTCGAAGTACGTCTACGGCTTCGTCCCGCAGAACGTGCCGAAGGTCACATGGTCGGTCACCGCGGTCGACCACGAGATGATCGGCTTCACACCGGTCACTGCCACCGACCTCATCGGTACCGTCGACAACTCCGCGTATCCCGCGATCAGTGTGCATATCCACATGACGCTCGTGACGCCGGCCAATCTTCATCGCCCCGTGCCCGTGCTCATCATGTTCGGCCGCGCCGGCTTTCCCAACCCGCACGAGCCCTCGCAAGCCGAGTTCGACCGCATCAACGCTGCGTACAAGGCCATGCTGATCCAGCAGGATCCCTCGCTCAAAGATGTCTTCGCGAATCACCCTGCCTGGGAGCCGTTCAAACCCACACCGTTTCAGTTCCCGCAGATGAACGCCGACGGCGACCCGCCCAACACGTGGCAACTCGCCGCCGCCGGCTGGGGCTTCGCGATGCTTGACCCAACGACCATTCAAGCTGATAACGGCGCAGGGCTTACGCGCGGCATCATCGGCCTCGTCAACAAGGGCCAGCCGCGCAAACCCGATGACTGGGGAGCTCTGCGGGCGTGGGCCTGGGGAGCCGGCCGCGCGCTCGACTATCTCGAAACCGACCCGGCCGTCGATGCGAAGCACGTTGGCATCGAAGGCGTCTCGCGCTACGGCAAGGCCACGCTGGTCACCATGGCTTTCGATCAGCGCTTCGCCATGGCGCTTGTTGGCTCCTCGGGCAAAGGCGGTGCCACGCTGCTTCGCCGCAACTTCGGCGAGGCCGTCGAAAGCCTCACCACCGGCGAGTACTACTGGATGGCCGGAAACTTTATGAAGTACGGTGCCTCCGAACCCAATGGCAACCCCGGCCAGATTCCCGTCGACTCCAACGAGCTCATCGCTCTCTGCGCTCCTCGTCTCACCTTCATCAGCTACGGTGTGCCAGCGAAAGGCGACGCGAAGTGGCTCGACCACCAGGGCAGTTTCATGGCCACCGTCGACGCCAGCCGCGTCTTCCGGCTTCTCGGCGCACGCGGCCTCGATGTTCCAGGCGACGATCGCACCGCCGTCATGCCGCCCATCAATCAGGGGCTACTGGATGGCCAACTCGCCTGGCGCCAGCACGACGGCGGACACACCGACGCACCCAACATGAAGTACTTTATCCAGTGGGCCGGCAAGTTCATCGACTACCATCCGGCCCGGTGAGAACTCTGCTCCCGCCGCGCGCCAGGCCGCTGTTATCCTAGGGCCGCCATTTACAGCTCATCTCCGGAGGTCTCGTATTGAGACTCGCCCGCTTTTCTTTGTTCCTCGGCTGCGCTCTTCTCACAACCGCCATCCGCGCGCAATCGCCATCGCTCGCCCCTGACCTCCTCGACTTCTACAAGAACCTGCACGCGCACCCGGAGCTCTCGCACTTCGAAGAACACACCTCCGCGCTCCTCGCTGCCGAACTCCGCAAAGCCGGCTACACGGTCACCGAGCATGTCGGCAAATACCCGGACGGATCGCAGGCCTACGGTGTCGTCGCCATCCTCAAGAACGGCCCCGGCCCCACCCTGCTCGTCCGCGCCGATATGGACGCGCTCCCCATCGTTGAAGAGACCGGCGTCCCCTACGCCTCCCATGTCCTCGTGCACAGCAAGTCCGGGCAGGAGGTCGGGGTCATGCACGCCTGCGGACATGACATCCACACCACTGTGCTCATCGGAACCGCGCGCGCCATGGCCGCTTCAAAGGACAAGTGGCACGGCACGCTCATGCTCATCGGCCAGCCATCCGAGGAGACCATCGACGGCGCCAAAGCCATGCTCGCCGACCATCTCTACGAGCGCTTCGGTCGTCCCGATCTCGTCATCGGCCTGCACGACACCAACGAGCTCCCCGCAGGCCAAGTCGGCCTCCTCCCTGGCAACGCCATGGCCAGCTCCACCTCGATCGATGTCGTCATCCACGGGATCGGCGGCCACGGCTCCGCTCCGCAAGTCGGCCGCGACCCGGTCACCCTCGCTGCGCTCTACATCACGCAGATGCAGACCATCGTCAGCCGCGAAGAGGACCCGCAGGATCCAACCGTCATCACCGTCGGCGACATCCACGGCGGCACCAAGCGCAACATCATCCCCGATGAGGTGAAGCTCGAGCTCACCACACGCTCCTTCACCGCCACCAGCCGTCAGCGCGTCATCGACGGCCTCAAGCAGATGGCGGCCGGCATCACCACCTCCGCCGGCCTGCCTCCCGAAAAGGCAGCGACCGTCACCGTGCTGGACAACGAGTCCACTCCAGTCCAGTACAACGATCCTGCGCTCACCGCGCGCCAGCGTGCCGCTCTCGAGAAAGCTCTCGGCGCGGAAAACGTCATCGCGATGCATCCCATTATGGGCAGCGAGGACGTAGGCCTCTTCGGCCTCGACGGCAAAATCCCTGTGGGCTACTTTCGCCTCGGCGCCATGTACCCTGACCGCTTCGCCGCCGCCAGGGCTGCCGGCAAACTGCTTCCAGGCCCGCACACCAGCAAGTTCGAACCCGACCCCGAACCCACACTTCGCACCGGCGTCACAGCCATGACCGGCGTTGCCACCGCTTTGCTCCAATAACTCGGTGAACTCTGATGCGAATCCTTCTCCCCGGCGGCTCCGGACAAGTCGGCACGATCCTCGCGTGGCATCTTCATGCGAACGGCCACGAGGTCACCGTGCTCTCGCGCACACCCCAGGCGCATGCCTCACATCCATGGCGCACACTCCCATGGGATGGCCTCACACCCGGTCCCTGGACCGCAGAAATAGACTGCAGCGACGCAGTCATCCATCTCTCCGGACGCTCGGTCAACTGCCGCTATAACTCGGCAAATCGTCAGGCCATCTTTGACTCGCGCATCAAGCCGACGCTCTTGCTCGGCCAGGTCATCGCGGCCTCCCCCACACCCCCGCGCCTTTGGATGAACGCCAGCACCAGCACCTTCTACCGCCACGCACTCGACCGCCCGCAGGATGAGTTCACCGGTGAGCTCGGCGATCTGCCCTCCGAACGCGGCACGCGCGAACCCGCGAATCTCCCCGAAACATGGTCCTTTTCCATCGACGTCGCCTCCAGTTGGGAGCGGGCCTTTCTCTCCATCCCCACGCCGCGCACGCGGAAGATCCGTCTGCGCTCCTCGATGGTGATGAGCCCGGACGCCGGGGGCGTCTTCTCCGTGCTCTCCAACCTCGCTCGCATCGGCCTTGGCGGAACGATCGGCTCCGGCCGCCAGTTCGTCTCCTGGATGCATGACCTCGACTACTGCCGCGCCACGGATCTGCTTCTCTCCCAACCGGAGATCACCGAGGAGACCGGCGGCATCGTCAACATGACCTCACCCGAACCGCTTCCCAATCGCGACTTCATGCGTGTTCTCCGCAATGCATGGCACGTGCCCATCGGCCTCCCTGCCGCCACGTGGATGATCGAGATCGGCACGCTCCTGATGCGCTCCGAGAGCGAACTTGTCCTCAAGAGCCGGCGCGTCGTCCCTGCACTCCTGCTCAAGCACGGCTTCGAGTTCGCATTCCCCACCTGGCCCGCAGCCGCCCGCGATCTCGTCGCGCGCTCAGCAAGCTAGAGTTCTCCGCGCGTCGGCGAAAGCGACAGAAACTCACGCTTGAAGCGGCGCCAGAACTCCGCTCTGCGGCTTTCCCAGACCAAACCACAGAATGATCAAACCAATCGTCACAACGTGACTCAGCACCAACGCCACAGCAAGTACCTTTACAAACATGTTTCACTCCATCAAAGGCGGCCCAGGATAAAAAAGAACGCCCCCGCAACAGCGACAATTGTTCCTGCGAGCGTTGCAGTAATGTAAAGAGCGGCGCGGCGTTCCTGCCCTGGCTTCGGTTGCGTGATTCCCACACCCCAGATGAAACTCTCACTCACGACCTCGGTTAAGCGTCTCATCGCCAACCTCCGACATCAGTATGGAAGTACGCCAGACGGGACGATATGCAATTCCTGCGGAGAAATTCCTTGCACCGCCAGACCAGTGCGAAATCGGACCTGAACGCGACCGGAAGAATCTCGGTTGTGCGCGATCAGCGTCTGGTTCCGCTGCTCACCTCCGGGCACAGTGAGCCTCCGGGTGAGCAGCCCTGGAAGGGTGTTCTCCTCGAAAGGCACATCGTCCAGCCGGGTGAAATTCCACACCATGAGCACCCCGAATTCGTTCTTCACCTGCAGCTGACCGGCGCCGAAGACGTCGAATGGTGGTCCGCCGGAAAGAACGCCGTCGAGCACACCCGGTCCGGCTCCATGATTCTCATCCCTCCAGGCACCTCAGACCGGCTGCGGTGGAGCGGGCCCTCCGAGCGTCTCATCGTCTCCGTCCGCCAAAATGAACTTGCTCAGCTTGCGAGCGAACTCGGAGCCACACGCGTTCCCGAGTTCAAAACGAAATGGTCCTTCCACGATCCATCAACGCAGCATCTCCTCAGGGAGATGGGGGCGGAAACTCGCAGCGGCTGGCCGCTCGGCAGTTTGTATGCTGACCTCCTGGCAATCGCATTCCAAACCCAGCTTCTGAAACGGCATTCAGTCGATCCACTCAGGACTCCGGCGCAGAAAGGTGGTATCGGTTTGCCCAGGCTCAAGCGCGCGATGGAGTACATCAACGCCAACCTCGCCGGCGACATACGTCTCGAGTCCATCGCGAAACAGCTGGACCTCAGCGCATCGCACTTCGCGCATGAGTTCCGCGACACCACAGGCCAGACCCCTTACCAGTACCTGCTCGATCAGCGAATCGCCAGGGCGAAAGACCTGCTGAGAAGAACAAACCTTCCCGTCCAGTACATCAGCGCATCAACCGGCTTCAGATTTCCAGCAAACTTTGTGCGTACCTTCCGCGCGCGCGTCGGCCTTACCCCTGATGCCTGGCGCAGGAATCTCTGAGCTCAGCGAATCCCAATCATCTTGTGCGTCTGCAGACTCAACCGCCATGCGGGATTATTCTGGCAGAACTGAATCGCCGCCGTCAGCGAGCCTCTGGCGTCAGGACCATCCATCGGCTGAATGAAAAAGTGTTTGAAGTCCAGCTTCAAATACTCGTTCGGATCAGGCCCCTGCGGGTACACGACCTTCAGCTCGTCTCCACTTGTTACAGCGAGCTCTGCCCCAATCTTCGGGCTGACGCAAACCCAATCGACTCCTTCGGGGACAGCGATCGTCCCATTCGTCTCCACCGCAATCCAGAAGTTCCGCTGATGCAGTGCCTCGATCAAAGCCGCATCCAGTTGCAGCAGAGGCTCTCCTCCGGTGCAGACGGCGAACCTCTTGCCGCCGTCATTCTTCGGCCACCGTTGCGCAATCGCATTCGCAAGCTCCTGTGCGGAGCTGAACTTCCCTCCGCCATCGCCATCCGTACCGAAAAAATCCGTATCGCAGAACTTGCAGACCGCTTGCTCTCGATCCGCCTCGCGGCCGCTCCAAAGATTGCATCCGCTGAAGCGGCAGAAAACAGCAGCGCGACCGGCGTTCATGCCCTCGCCTTGCAACGTGTAGAAAATCTCTTTGACCGCGTAGCTCATTTAAACGTTCCGATACTTCACCGGGTCAGTCGCGGAGTTCTCCGCAAAGCCCTTCAGCCGTAGCAGGCACGCATCACATGCGCCGCAGGCTTCCCCTTCATTGGACACGTCGTAGCAGGTGACCGTCATCCCATAATCCACGCCGAGCTCCAGCCCTGCGCGGATGATCTCGGCCTTCGTCATTGCAATCAGCGGCGTGTGGATCTTGATCCGCCCGCCTTCACTGCCGATCTTGGTTCCGAGATTTGCCATCGCCTCAAACGCATGGATGAACTCCGGCCGGCAGTCCGGATATCCGCTGTAATCCAGTGCATTCACGCCGATAAAGATGTCCGTTGCCTGCAAGCTCTCGGCCCAGGCCAGCGCCAGCGAAAGAAACACAGTATTCCTCGCCGGCACATACGTGACCGGAATACCACCACCCATCTCTGCCGCCGAGCGATTCTTGGGAATCACTCCATCTCCCGTCAGTGCCGAGCCGCCAAATGTGCTCAGATCAACCTTGAGAACAACGTGCCGCGCAACCTGCATTACTGCAGCAACTCGAGCGGCTGCCTGCAGTTCCGCCTTGTGCCTCTGTCCGTAGTCGAAGCTGAGAGCATAGACGGAGAATCCCTGGGACTGCGCAATCGCGGCAACGGTGGAAGAGTCCAGTCCTCCACTCAATAAAACAACAGCTCTGCGTTCAACCATCTCTACAAGTTTACCTGCCCAATCCGATTCACTTAAACTTGGAGTAGATGGAGATACAGAAACCGAGCCAGATGGAAATATTTAAAGAATTTCGCTTTGAGGCAGCGCATAGGCTGCCGAACGTTCCCGCCGGGCACAGGTGCGCCCGTCTGCACGGTCACTCCTTTCGCGTCGAGATTCACATCCACGGCGAAGTAGACGAAGCCCTCGGCTGGGTTCGCGACTTCGCCGACCTCAAGACAGCATTTGAGCCGTTGCACCTGCAGCTCGATCACTACTATCTGAACGACATTCCCGGACTTGAGAATCCGACAAGCGAGGTACTCGCCCGCTGGATCTGGGAGAGACTCGAGCCGGCACTGCCCGGTCTCAGCTGCGTTGTCGTGAAAGAGACCTGCACCAGCGGAGCCATCTACAAGGGTCCGCAAAATTAAGGGTCCGCAAAATTAAATTTCGCGAAATCAGCGCAGGCGCAGATATCGCACCGTGCCCTCGTCTTCACCGGGACCCACATACATCATCCCGCAGCGCTCCATCACCTTGACCGACTCCGGCAGACGCGGATACGTCTGCGCGCTCACGCTCTTCACATCCTTCTGCGTCAGCAGCCACTCCACCAACGCCCGCGCCGCCTCCGTCGCATACCCTTTGCGCTGAAAGCTCGGCAAAGTCGAGTACCCTATCTCCGCATCGCCCTCCAGCTTCGGAAACGCGCCCACCGCCCCGATGAGCGTATAGCCCGGCATCGATCCACGCTCCTTCGGCAGCAGCACATACCTGTGCCATCCGCGCGTCCGCGGCTCATCCTCATACTGCTTCTCGATGAAGTGATACACATGCGGTTCCCAGTGCTCCGGCGGCCACTCCGCCGTCACCTCGGCGCCAAGGATCCTCGCCAGCGATCCGTCCGCAGCCTCATCCGCCTTCAGCATCGCCGGCGTAATCGCCACCAGCCGCAGCCGCGCGGTCGTCAGGTCCCCCACCCTGCGCCGCAGCAGTCCGATCATTCAGCAGGCCCATCCTCTTGCCGTTCATGATCACTCTTCTCTGATGCCCGTTCCCTTCCCTGCTTCTCTGAAATCTGCTCCAGCTGCCGCCGCCAGTCCAGTTCCTCCACAAATCCGCGCGACGCTCTCCACTCGCTCTCCACCTTCACAAACAGCTCCAGGAACGCCCTCGTTCCCAGCAGAGCTTCGATCTCCTTGCGCGCCGCCGTGCCAATCCGCTTCAGCATCTCGCCGCCGCGCCCAATCAGAATCGCCTTCTGCCCCGTGCGCTCGCAGTAGATCGCCGCCGCAATCTTCGTCACCGGAAGCTTCCCATCCTTCGTCTTCTTCAGCGACTTCGGCTCCTCATACCGCTCGATCACCACGGCCGCCGCGTACGGAACCTCTTCGCCCGTCAGCATCAGCACCTTCTCGCGAATTAACTCCGCCACCAGAAACCGTTCCGGTTGATCCGTCAACTGATCTTTCGGGAAATACCTCTGCCCCTCCGGCAGCAACCGCACAACTTTATCCAGCAGCAGCTCCAGTCCCTGCTTCTTCTTCGCCGAAATCGGAATCACATCCGCAAACTCGTGCTGCTTGCTCCAGTGCGCAATCAGCGGCAGCAGCGCCGGCTTCGGCACATCGTCAATCTTGTTCAGCACCAGCACTACCGGGCAATCCAGTCGCTTCACCAGTTGCAGCGCAAACGCATCCTCGGCACGCGACATCGCTCTCCGCTGTTGCCCTGGCGTCTTCGCTCCGCGCTCCGGTTCCACATCGTGCAATCTGTGCGTCGCGTCCACGATGAACAGCACCACATCGCGCGTCTCCAGCGCATCCTGGACCTCCTGCATCATGCGCCGGTCCAGCTGCGTCGCCGGCTTATGCACGCCCGGCGTATCTACCAGCACCACCTGGGCCGCCGGCCGGCCGGCATCCGTCTTCGACTTCTTGCGCAGCGGAAGCTCCAGCACTCCCAGAATGCGCGTCCTCGTCGTCTGCGGCTTATGCGTCACAATCGCGAGCTTCTGCCCCAGCAGCGCATTCAACAACGTACTCTTGCCGGCATTCGGCCTTCCCACAATCGACACAAATCCGGTACGCAGAGCCATCCCGCTATTCTTTCACCTTCAACGTTCGCCGGTTTTACTACGCTTCACCCGCGCCCACCGCCACCCTCACCCGCTCCACCTTCCTGTCGGTCGACTGCAGCACCTCCATCCGCAGCGGCCCATCCTTTACCACCTCGCCCGGCAGCGGAATATGCCCGGCGATCTCGCTCACCAGCCCGCCCACCGTGGCTGCGTCATATCCCGTCAGCAGCTGCGGCAATCCCTGCTCCAGCGTGTCCATCTCTTCCCCAAACTCCGACCCATCCTCCGCCTCGGCCGCCTCGCTTGGTGATACTCGCCGCAACTGCGGCCGCTGCTCCTCAAATAATCCCCGTAGCCGGCTCACCTCGAAGCTCCCTGGCACGACATACGAACCATCCACTTCCTTGAAGGGCTCCTCCTCCGGCGCCGTATCATGCTCGTCCTCAATGTTCCCTACGATCGCCTCCAGCAGATCCTCAATGGTCACCAGCCCGGCAACATTTCCATACTCATCAATCACCATGCTCATGTGCTGCTTCTGTCTCTGCATCTCGCGCAGCAGCTCATTTACCTTCTTCGTCTCCGGGACAAACATCGCCGGCCGCGCCAGCTGCTTTACCTTTCTGCGTTCGGCGTCCACATCCTCCACGCCCAGCAGGTCGCGCGCAAACGCCACGCCGACAATCTCGTCCAACGATGCCCGATACACTGGCACGCGTGAAAACCCTCGCTCATTCACGCTTCGTGTAAACTCCGCCAGCGTCATCGTCTCCGGCACCGCGAACATCGCCGGCCGCGGAGTCATCACCTCTCTCACCACCTTGTCGCCAAACTCCACCACGCTCCGCACCAGCTCGCGGTCGCTCTCTTCCAGGATCCCCTCTTCCTCGCCAGCCTCCAGCAGCGCATCCACCGCCTCGCTCGGATGCTCGGGCTCCTTTTCCTCTTTCTCTGCCAGTCCCACAATCGAGAGCAGCAACCCGATGGTCAGCGTCACCGGCAGCACAACATAAAACAGCGCCTGCAGCAGATACACAATCCTCCGCACCCACCATCCACGCGTCCGAACGAACAGCATGTGCGGAATCAGCCGGTCGAAGAACACCAGCACCAGCAGCAGCTCGAACACCGTCCGCGCAATCTCCTCCGGACTGTGCAGCAGATGTCCATGCAGCCGCACCACCAGCAGAAACGCCAGCGCTACCAGCGCAATCTGTCGCAGCACCGAAGCCGACACCGCCGCCGATTCTCTGCTCAGCCGCAGGCGCGGTTCCACCGTCCGCTCCCACGCCTCCACATTGTCCGCATACTCGCGCGAGAGAAACTTCCCCATCGCCGTATAGATCTCGTCCGCATACGAGGCCAGCGGCAGCAAACACAACAACCCGAAGATCGTCAGCCCCCAGCTCATGCCTTCACCTTCATTCCCGAAGGGAATCTGCTTTTCGATCCCGGCACTGCGTCCACCCGCGCAATCAACCCGCTCGGCAGCCGCAGCCTCCCCCGCAGCTCTGCCTCGCGCTCCGCCATCTCACCGCGGTCCGTCTCATGATCCATGCCACTCAGATGCAGCAGCCCATGCAGCAGCAGCACGCGAACCTCATCGCGCAACGAGTGCCCATGCTCTCGCGCCTGTCGCGCCGCCGTATCCAGCGAGATCGCCAGATCCCCCGCGTGACCGCCCCCGGCAAATGCTCCCGCCACCTCCTCTGCCGCCGGAAAGCTCAACACATCGGTCGCCTTGTCTTTGCCTCGAAACCGGCGATTCAGCCGCCGCAGAGTCTTGTCATCCGCCAGCAGCACATCCACCTCGCCCGACAGACCCACCGCCCGCTGCGCCTCACCCAGAAACCGTGCAAGCCCACTCCTCGACAACCCCACCGCGGCCCACGCATCCCCATCCGCAGCCTGACCTCGTCGAGCCTCAAGCGTGATCATCTCCCTCCATGTTAACGCCAGCCGCCTCCTTCAACACGTATAGTGCTCACGAATCCAACTCCACCCCGCGAGAGCGCACCGAAACCGAATGGCACAGCAAGCTGGTCTAACTCCTCCCCCTGCGATCCTCCTCAACGCCCGCAACGCCGTCGTCCTTCACCAATCTCTTTACGCCGTGGCCCGCCTGGGAATCGCCGACAGCCTGCAAAACGACTGGCGATCAACCTCAGACTTGGCCCGCGAGCTTAAGGTCAACGAGGATGCCCTCTATCGCATCCTGCGCCTCCTCGCCAGCCAGGGCATCTTCGAAGAGAACTCCAACCGCAGCTTTCGCAACACCGGGATCTCCAACTACCTGCGCTCGGACGTCCCCGGCTCGCTTCGTGATCTCCTCATCTTCTGGGGCAGCAATTACTGCTATACA
>DATNGO010000202.1:0-14209 GCA_035605855.1 Acidobacteriaceae bacterium
GTCGAAGCTCTTCTCCTCAAACTAAACTCTGAAGCCCCACAGCAGCACGTGGCCGTGGTGACGTTCGGCGCGATATGCGACCGCTACCTTCAGGAAGAACTGCCCGAACGGCACTCGACCTCAAGGTCATATCGGTCAAATATCAAGAACTATCTGAAGCCGCGCTGGGGTGACTATCTGCTCGATCGCATCCGTCCTATGGCGGTTGAGGAATGGTTGAAGACGCTCCCTATGGCCCCGAAATCGAAGACTCACATTCGAAGCGTGATGCACGTGATGTTCGAGTGTGCAACCCGCTGGGAGCTGTTCACCGAGAAGAGGAACCCAATTGCATTGGTGCGTGTGAAGGGCGGAAGCAAGCGCCGCCAGCGGCCAATGATTCTGACTGTGGATCAGTTTGAAACCGTCGTCGAGTTGCTGAAGGAGCCCTATCGGACGATGGTCTATATTGCCCAATGCCTCGGTCTACGTTCCGCCACACGTACCGCTCGTGGTTGGACGAGACCGGAGCGCCAATGAAAGTGCAACAGGAGTTGATGCGCCATGCCTCCATCCAGACGACGATGAACGTCTACGGACAGGCAATGTCATCAACGAAGAGAGAAGCGAATGGGAAGGTCGTTGAGATGGTGCTCAAGCCTGTTCGGACGAGCGCCTGATCTAACGATTTTCTTTATTGGGAGTTTATGGGAGTTTGTCGGAGCGGTCATCAAATCGTAAGTTGCTGATTTGATTGGTTGCGGGGGCAGGATTTGAACCTGCGACCTTTGGGTTATGAGCCCAACGAGCTACCGGGCTGCTCCACCCCGCACTCTTATGATGCCACGCTGGTCGGCATGGGTCAAACCCACCCCGCGTCCACCTCAAGCTCTTCGAAAGCAAAAGCTTCGACGATTACCAGAGTGCTCAACCTCGACCGGAACTTTTCTTTCCGGATCGCGTCTGTTCTGATGGACAGCAGCGCCAGCACGGAGTGTCTGTGGAACCTTGGGCGCCCACCAGGAGCACATCAACTATGAGCCGCCACGGCTTTTCTCGAATCGGTTACCCCCTACTCGCCGGCAGCCTCGCATTCGGTGCCGCCGCCATGGCTCAAGGTCAGCCAGCCCAGGGAAACCTGCCGGACGCACAGATCGAGGCCAACGTGCTTCGCGCACTGGCCGGCGCCCCCGAACTCTCTACGCAAAATATTCAATCCTCGACCGTCTATGGCACCGTCACCCTGACCGGTAATGTCCACGACGAGGCCATGCGCACCAAGGCGGAAAACCTCGTGGCTCGGGCAGTCGGCGTCAAGAAGGTCGTGGACGAGCTGACGCTGGGCGATTCAGCCGCTCCCGCCGACCAGGCTTCCACCGCCGATCCAAACGCTTCGCAGCCGCCGAACTGCGAGCTGCAGTCCGATGGCACATGCGCTCCGGCTCCTGCGACCTCCCAACAGGCTCAGAACACGCCACCTCCAGTGCCGAATCAGGGCCAACCCGACTATGGCCAGGCTCCCAACAGTCCACCAGCCGGCAATCAACAATATCCAGAAGGCTACGGCCCTCCGCAGGCGCAGGGTCAGCAGCAGCCCTACGGAGCGCAGGGCAACCAGCAGTATCCCGGCGGCTACGGCCCACCCGACCAGTCGCAGGCACAGTCTTACCCTGGCCAGCCACAACCCTATGGCCAATCGCAACCTTATGGTCCGCCGCCGCGCCGGCCGCTCTATAACAATGGTCCGCAGCAGCCATATGCTCCTCCGGGAGGACAGCAGGCAGGTCTCCCGGTCACAATTCCTGCCGGATCGATGCTTCGCATTCGCATCAACCGCGGGCTGGACTCCAACCATATCCAGCCGGGCACGCCCTTTGACGGCACGGTTCTTAATGACGTTGCGGCCGATGGCGCCATAGCCATTCCCCGCGGAGCCTCCGTGCAAGGCACCGTCGTCGATGCCAAAAAGGCCGGCGCTCTGAAAGGTCAGGGTGAACTCAGTCTGCAGATTGACAGCGTTACGCTCGGCGGCTTCGTCTACCCGCTCAACACGCAGCTCTGGCAGCGGCAGGGTCGCGACAAGTCGACCACCACCGTCGACAGCGCGCTCGGCCTCGGCGCTCTCGGAGCCATCTTTGGCGGCATCGCCGGTGGCGGTGCAGGTGCTGCCATCGGCGCAGCCGCCGGTGCTGGCGTCGGTGTGGCTGGCTCGGCTTCATCGCCCGGCGGGCGCGTGATTGTGCCTCCCGAGGCTGTCATCTCCTTCCGGCTCGCACAGCCGGCAGTGGTCAAGACCGTCTCCGAGCAGGAGATGGCCCGGCTCGCCTACTCTGCCGGCCCCAACCCGCAGCAGCCGCCGATGCGTCGCTACTACAGCCCGAACTACGGTTACTACTACGCGCCATACTACGGTCGCTGACGATGGATAGCACGGCACCCAGGGGCTGCGTTGTCGCAGCCCCTTTTCTTTTACAAAGCCTGCGGCGAGCATCGCTTAGATCAGCTCGCTTGTCCGAAGGATGCAGCGGCCGCTGATTTATACTCAGAACGAAGCCCCTGCATGCAGGAGTGAAGTGTCTCCATTGCGAGACTCGCATATTCTGCGCAAAAACCCGGGCACACGAGACCGACCTAACGGCTCGTCTTGAAGTGAAGGTCGTCAACCAGGCATGATCCGTCTCTTTCAGCAGGACAACAAAGCCACCAAGATCCTCTTCGGCGTCATCATCGCCGCGACCATCGTCCTGATGGTCATTTTCCTCGTGCCCGGCATCTTCAATGACGACACCGGGAACAACGCCGCGCTGTTCGCCACCGTCCGCACTCCCGGCATCTGGGGCAGGCTCCTCGGCGGGAGCACACCGGTCACGATGCAGGAGGTCCAGCAGCAAACCCAGCGCCAGATGCAGCAGCAGCACCTGCCGGATTACGCGATGCCCTTCCTCATCAATCGCATCGGCCAGCAGCAGGTGGAGCGCGCCGTTCTTGTCCGCGAGGCCGACCGCCTTGGCCTCCAGGTCTCCGACGAAGATCTTCGTCGCGAGCTTCAGACCGGTCCGCTCTCGCAGTATCTCTTCCCCGGCGGCAAGTTCATCGGCGACCAGCAGTACATGAACTTCGTCGAGCAGTTCTTCGGTGTCGGCGTCTCAGACTTCGAGAAGGAAGTCAAAGAGGATCTCGAACTTCAGCGTCTTCAGGCGCTCGTGACCGGCAGCGTGACGGTCTCTGACAACGCCGTCCGCACGGAATACCTCCAGCAGGGCCAGAAGGTGAAGTTCACCTACGCGGTCGTTTCCGCCGAGGACGTCAAGAAGACAATCAATCCCTCCGACGCCGACCTCCAGGCCTTCTTCAAGCAGAACGCAGCCCGCTACGCGAACGCAGTTCCCGAGACTCGCAAGGTCACCTTCATCGCCTTCGACGACGCCAGCCTTCCGGGCGGCAAGCCCCAGGCCAGCGAGCCTGAAATCCAGGCCTACTACAACGCTCACCTCGATCAGTTCAAGGTTCCTGAGCAGGTTCAGACCCGCCACATTCTGATCTCCGTGGCCAGGGGCGCCGACGCCAGGACGGACGCTGCTGCTAAAGCCAGGGCTGAGGACGTCCTCAAGCAGGTTCAGTCCGGCGGCAACTTCGCAGAACTTGCGAAGAAGTACTCTGACGATCCGGGCTCGAAGGATCAGGGCGGTGCGCTGCCCATGATGCCGACCAGCGGTCTCGATCCCGCCTACGCGCACGCCGCGATGGCGCTCAACCCCGGCCAGACCTCCGGCCTCGTCCGCTCGCAGTTCGGCTACCACATCATTCAGACCATCGCGAAGCAGGTCGCACATACCAAGCCGCTCGCTGAGGCACATGACTCTATCGTTGCCGCACTCGAGAGCCAGAAGGCCGCCGCGGCTGCGCAGAACTACGCCAACCAGCTCGCCGCCGAAGCCCGCAAGGACGGCCTCGACAAGACCGCGCAGGCGCACAACCTGCACGTCGTCACCACCGACTACATCGGGCGCGATGGCGTCATCCCCAGCCTGCCCGATTCAACAGCTCTGCTGACCGCCGCCTTTGGCGCAGCCAAGGGCGCGGCTCCGCAAAGCGCTTCGACAGGCGAGGGCTACGCCATCTTCCAGGTCCTCGACGTCAAGCCCGCGCATGCACCGGACTTCGCCTCCTGGAAGTCGCACGTTCTTGAGGACTATCGCGACCAGAAGGCGCCCGAGCTGCTGAACGCGCAGCTCATCAAGCTCGCCGACCGTGCCAAGGTTCTCAATGATCTCCCCAAGGCCGCTGCGGAGATGAAACTCCCGGTCAAGACGAGCGACCTCGTCGGCCGCGACACACAGCTCCCGGACCTCGGATCCATGAGCGGCGCCGCGTCTGTTCTCTTCTCCTTGCCAAAGGGCGGCATCTCCGGTCCCATCAACGAAGGACCCAACGGAACCGTCGCCCAGGTTGTCGACAAGCAGGAGCCCACGCCCGAAGATCTGGCAAAGAATCTCCCCGCAACGCGTGAGAAACTCCTCGACCAGCAGCGGCAGGAGGCCTTCGGCCTGTTCGCCGCTTCGCTGTTGCAGCGTTATCAACAAACCGGCGGTGTCGTCTACAGCCGAAAGCAGCCCGTCGGCCTCCCGTAACCCCATCGCATGCGTGAGACGGGTCGGCATCCCGTCCGCGCGCGGACACGTCCTACGCTTCAGCTCCCTTCAGGAGTGAAGGAACGCGATGACCTCAGAGCGGGTTTCCGGAATCCTACTGCACATCACCTCGCTTCCCTCCTACGGCGGCATCGGCGACTTCGGCCCGGCCGCCTTTGCTTTTGTTGACTTCCTTGCTGCAGGCAAGCAGCGGCTCTGGCAGGTTCTCCCACTCAATCCGACCGGCTACGGAAGTTCGCCATACTCTGCTCTCTCAGCCTTCGCCGGCAATCCGCTCCTCATCTCCCTGGAGCGTCTCGTTGACGCCGGCTGGCTGACACCGGATCGCATCGACGGTCTCCCTGGTCACAACGGTCCCTGCGTCTTCGAACGCGCCTTCGAAGCCAAGCGTCCGCTCATCGAAGAGGCGGCCGCCAACTTCCTCGACCGCGCCAGCAGTGAGGAACGTGCTCGCTTTCAGCGTTTCGCGCAGGACAACATCTCGTGGCTCACCGACTGGGCGATGTTCGCTGTCCTTCGCCACCGCTTCAACTACTCCAGCTGGATTAGCTGGCCGCCTGAATACGCCCTCCGTCATTCCGACGCCATGACTGCATTGCTCAACGAATCCGGCCGGGACGTCGCCATCGAGCAGGTCATTCAATTCTTCTTCGCTGAACAATGGAGTTCGCTTCACAGCTACTGCGCCGAGCGCAAAATCAGGATCCTCGGCGACGTCGCCATCTTCGTCAGCTACGACTCCGCCGACGTGTGGACACACCCTGAGATCTTCGAACTCGACGAGCAGCGCAAACCCACACGCGTCTCCGGTGTCCCTCCCGACTATTTCTCCGCCACCGGCCAGCGCTGGGGCAACCCTCTCTATAAATGGGGGCTGCTCGAAGAGCGCGGCTTCGACTGGTGGGTCGCGCGCATCCGTCGTTCCCTCGCGCTCTACGACCTCATCCGCCTCGACCACTTCCGCGGCTTCGAAGCCTTCTGGTCCATCGCTGCCGATGAAGATACCGCCATCAACGGTCACTGGGTCCAGGCGCCCGGCCACGCACTCTTCAACCGCCTCAAAGAGATCTTCGGCGACCTTCCGTTCATAGCCGAGGACCTCGGCCTCATCACGCCTGAAGTCGACGAGCTGCGCGAATACTTCGGCATGCCCGGCATGCGCATCCTGCAGTTCGGCTTCGCGGAGCGCGGCGGTCACACCTATCTTCCGCATCGTTACATCGCCAACACCGTCGTCTACACCGGAACGCACGATAACAACACCACGCTCGGCTGGTGGCGTCAGGACACCACTCTCGACGAGCGCACCAACGTCGAGACCTACCTCGGCCCCATGCTCGCAGAAAACGAGATCGTCTGGGCGATGATCCGCGCCGCCGCCGGCTCCGTCGCCAATATCGCCATCTATCCTTTGCAGGACGTTCTCGAGCTCGGCAGCGAAGCCCGCATGAACCGCCCCGCTGCCGCCGTCGGCAACTGGACCTGGCGCGTTGGTCTCAACGATCTCAAACCCGAATTCGCCGCCCGCCTCTCCGCTATCACCGAAATGTCCGACCGCGACGGTTACCAGAAGCCTATCGAGGGAGAATCCGCCGGCAGTCCCACCGACTCCGCCGCCCTCCGCATCCAGGAAGGCGCCGCGCGCTGAGCCCTGATCCTGTTTCCTTTTGTTGTCATTGCCGAAGCGGGGTCCCCGGTCAGCTTGCCGGCTGGGGTGCAAGGGAATCTGCTTTCGCTTCTGCCTTTGCCTTTCTTGTTGTCATTCCCGAAGGGAATCTGCTTTCTTAACTCGCAACTGGGAACTGACAACTGACAACTGATAGCACAAAACTCTTCGCAGGATCCCTCCCACACCCACATCACCGAATCCGCGTAAACTAACGTCAGACCCATTCAGGAGAATCCGCAGTGCCTCTTTCCGGCGAAGCAATCCGCACCATGAACTACGTTGACGATATCTCGGTCACCCTGCGCCGCATTCTCTCCGTGCTGCCGGTACTCTCGGACGAAGAGCGCGCCCGCGTCGCAGATCACATCAGCCACTCCGAGCCCAGCTACGAGTCCGTCCTCGCTGCGCTTACCGCAAAGTAACCGCCCGCCAATGCAATCCTCCCGCGAGCTGCGCCGCATCGCGGTCATCGGTGCAGGATCCGCAGGCCGTGATGTGGCGCTGCGCTCTGTCCGCGCCGGATTCGACGTCACACTCGAAGACGTGATGCCCTCGCGCCTGCGCAGCGCTTCGCAGGCGATCGCTCAACAGATGTTCGCCTCCCAGGCGGCTCCCGGCGCACTGCATCTCGCCTCCACGGTCGAAGACGCCGTTCGCGACGCCGACCTCGCCATCGACTTCCTCCCCGACGAGCTCGAGTCCAAACTCGAAATCTTCTCGATGCTCGATCGCATGGCGCCCCCGCGCACCATCCTCTGCACGCCCACCACCGCACTCAGCATCGCCGACCTCGCCTCCTGCACCTACCGCCCGCAACTCTGCTTCGCCCTCCGTTTCCCGAGCCCGGGCGCCGCCGAAATCGTCTACACCTCTCGCTCGTCCCATCAATCCCTCTCCACCGTCGAGCACTGGCTCGCCGCCCTCGGCTTCACAGTAATCACCCTGCCGGACCCCGCAGACCTTGCACAAGCAACAAGCCACACCGGCGATCCAGGCTGACCCTCCCTCGCGAGCACGCAGCCTGATTCCAGCGTCCTATCGCCCAGGTGACTCTTCTCCACGCACTCATCGCTGTCATCCACGCGATCCTGCAGACCGCAGCCTCGGCACTGCTC
The DNA here is from genome assembly GCA_035605855.1 of Acidobacteriaceae bacterium. Taxonomy (GTDB): domain Bacteria; phylum Acidobacteriota; class Terriglobia; order Terriglobales; family Acidobacteriaceae; genus Granulicella. Next base: position 7,416 of record DATNGO010000202.1, read on the forward strand.
GCCGGCTTCTCTCTGCTGGTCATCGTGTTGATTGCCCTCGCGGTGTTAGCCGCGCTGATCGCTACTCTTGCCGGCGGATTGGGCATGGGTGGCGTTCACTGGCTTCGCCGCCGCACCCGCGACCGTCGCGGCAAGTCCAGCGACGACCCTCCGTGCCCGTGACATTCCAATCTGTATAGTGAGGCCTATGCACCGCCGGGTCCTCGCAGGAGTCGCCGCTTTTCTCCTCTGCGGTCTTACTGCGACTCCACAGGCCCCCGCTCCGCCGGCATCCTCAACTGTCGCCTCACCCGATCCATCCCCCGACCTCTCCGCACCGCTCCCTGACATCCAGACCCTTCTCACTCGCGTCCGCGCCCACTCCGACGCACTCGAATCTCTTCGCAGGAGCTACATCTGCACCATGACCCAGGTTGCCGACGAGTTCTCCTCCGACGGCAGCAGGAAAACCCACACCGATCAATTCCAGGCCTTCTACGCCGGAAACACCGAGGTCCTCCAGCACATCTCACATGACGGCAAACCGCTCTCTCCCGAAGATGCAGCGAAGGAGCAGGAGCGCGTCGACAAACTCGTAGCCAGGTTGAAGTCGCACCAGAACAAGCCCGATAAAGACCAGATCCATCTCACCGGCCTGCTGAAGGTCGCAACTTTCAGCAATCCGCGCCGCGAGATCATCAACGGCCGTCCGACGCTGCTCTTCGACTACAAAGGAAATCCCGGAGCCAAAGCCAGCAACCTCGGCGAAGAAATCATGCGTCAGCTCGCAGGAACCCTGTGGATCGACGAACGCGATGACGCCATTCTTCGTGCCACCGGCATCTTGCAGCGCAACTTCCGCATCGCCGGCGGCCTGCTTCTAAACATCAGAAAGGGCAGTTGGATCGACTTCACCGAAGCACACGTCAACGGAGAGATCTGGTTCCCCACCCAGTTGACCGCCCACGTCGACGGCCGTTTCCTCGTCTTCAAAGGCTTCAATGGCGACGCCCGCCAGACCTTTTCCGATTACCGAAAACTCAAAACTTCAGTCACCATTCTGCCGGGCACTCAGGTTCTCGAAGACACGGGAATCCCCGCGCCGGAGCCTTCGGTTCCTGCTGGACCGGCTCCTGTCCCGCCAACCCCGCACCCTCTGCCGGAGTCCTGACGCCATCAAGTCGTTACAGGATTGAAACCAAAAGGAGACAGGGACAGCATCTGCTGTCCCTGGTCATATCTCGTAGCGTCCCTACAAGCCTCAAAAGTTGAAACTCTCCCGTACAGCCGATCGATGACTACAGCGGCTGAACGTCAGACGCCTGCCAGCCCTTGGGTCCCTTCACTACGTTGAACTGAACGGCCTGACCTTCCTGCAGGCTCTTGAAGCCATTCGTGTTGATCGCTGAGTAATGCACGAACACATCCTCGCCGTTCTGCCGACTGATGAAGCCAAAACCCTTGGCGTCGTTGAACCACTTCACTGTTCCCTGTTCCATGTCTCGTAAATCCTTCGTGTTGTGACTTTGACGCTGAATCCAAATCGGGGCTTCGGCCGGTTGAAACCTGCGGAAAACCAATCTGTTTCAAACGATGTGGGAATGTTAGCACGACAGGCAAGTTTTCCACTAAAAATTTCAGGCATACGCAAACTGCACTGTGTTTAGTGCAGCTTAGCTCCGTCCACATGGCTCCGGACGATCGCCTCCGCTGCCCCGAGAACCTCGTCTAAAGTCATCGCCGTCGAGTCCAGAACGACCGCATCCGCAGCCGGCCTTAGTGGCGACTCCGCCCGGTTTCGGTCCCTCGTATCCCGCTCCCGCAGCTCTTTCAGAACTGCCTCTTCCGTAACCTTACTTTCGTGTTCCGGCCCCCACTGCCTGAACCGCCTGTTTCCCCGCACCTCCGGCGCCGCATCCAGAAAAATCTTCACCTCAGCGTCCGGGAACACCGCCGTGCCAATGTCGCGGCCCTCCATCACCACGCCGCCGCGCTCACCCAGCTTGCGCTGCTGAGTCACCATCCACGCTCTCAGCGCAGGGTGCACGGAGATCTTCGACGCCGCCTCCGTCACGTCCACATCCCGCACTCTGCGTGAAACGTCCACACCGTCCAGAAACACGCGGTTGCCCTCGGCCTGCGGCTCCAGCGCCAGCCGCGTGTATTCGGCCAGGTCCATCAAGGTCGCCTCGTCATCGAACGGAAGATCGTTCTCGATGGCCTTCAGCGCCAGCGCGCGGTACATCGCCCCGGTCTCCAGGTTCAGGAACCCGAACTTCCTCGCCAAATGCGCCGCCAGCGTGCTCTTTCCCGCACCCGCTGGACCGTCAATCGCAATCACCGGGCGCTCGCGAACCACCCTGTTCTTCGCTGCTGTCTCATTCATGCCTCGCAGCTACTCCTCCGCCTCAGGCCGCGGCTTGGGCGTGCCCGTCCCCGGTCCACTCTTCTTGCCACTTCTCGAACCGCCACTCCTCGAACTGCCACCCTTCGAACTGCCACCCTTCGATCTGTCATTCTTCGATCCAAATTTTGGCTTCGGTTTGCCTCCAAACCGGCTCCCTCCGGCCGCTTTGCCCGTTCCCGTAAACTTCCGGTCACCACCAGCCTTTCGCTCGCCGCTAAACTTCCGCTCGCCGCCAGGCTTGCGCTCCCCGCCAAACTTCCGCTCGCCACCAGGCTTGCGCTCCCCGCTAAACTTCCGCTCGCCGCTACCGAACTTCTTCTTGGCGCCGAATGTTGCCTTACCGCCAAAGCCCGGCTTGCCTCCCGGCTTCCGATGATCCGTCGGCCGCGGCCGATCGCTGCTCTCCGTTCGCCGAAACGGTCTCTTTTCCGCAGATCCGCGATCGCCTTCCTCCCGCCGCCGAAATGGCTTCTGCGGTCGTGCGGCAAATCCCTCGCGTTCACCCTCGCGCCGCGGACGAAACGGTCTTTCCTCGCGTGGCCCGCGATCCGAACCCGGCTTCCGCGGACCTGTGCGAAACTCCCTCTTCGCACCCGCACCCCGCGCATCGTCTTTGCGATAGGTTCGTTCCCCCGCAGGACGCGCAGGACGCTCACCCTCCTCACGCCGCGGACGAAACGGTCTTTCCTCGCGCGGCCCGCGATCCGAACCCGGCTTCCGCGGACCTGCGCGAAACTCCCTCTTCGCACCCACACCCCGCGTGTCATCTTTGCGATAAGCTCGCTCCCCCGCAGGACGCGCAGGACGTGCAGGACGCTCACCTTCCTCACGCCGCGGTCTTGGCTTCCGCTCTTCATCCCACGGACGTGTGAACTTCGGCCGTTCGCCGCTGGCGCGATCGCTCTGAAACGGACGCCTCTCGCGTTCTCCAGGGCTCTTACCCGCAGTCGTGCTCTCCGGCCGCCGATAACTCTTCCGCTCACCGAACGGCTTCGCCGGCCTGCCTCGCTCACCGAACGGCTTCGCCGGCCTTTCTCGCTCACCACCCGCCTTGCGGAATGGCCGTTCACCTCGTTTTTCTCGCGGTTGCCCCTCACGCGAAGCACGCGGCGGGCGCGGACGATCAAACTTCCGAATCCTCTCTCCGCCCCCAGGACCCGCAGAAGCCGCGATCTCTGCCACTGCAACCACAGGCTCCGCCGCAACCACCTCAGGAAACTCCGGCAGTGTGCCCGGAATGTACACCAGCGTCCTGCCCTCCAGCACCGCGTTCTCCAGCTGCCTCGCTGCAGTCAGGCCATGCAACACGTCGCGCACCTTCGACCGCGCAGTCAATGGCGAAAGAAACGTCTCAACCTCTTCCTCTGTCGCCGCATACACCTGCGCAAGATACAAGGAAATCGCTGCCGACAGCGCAGTCGGCAGCCCCGCATTGGCTCCAGCCTTGATCTGCTTTGTGAAACGCCGCGACGTCAGCTCCCACATGGTCGCTGTCCCATGCGTTGCCCCATCCTGCTGCAACAGCGGAATCACCCGCAGCTGCATCCACAATTCGACCAGCGACCTCACGATCGCACTCTCCGTTACCTCGCGTCCCAATTCCGACACGAGTTCACCCGCCGTCATCGCATTGCCCGCAACCAGCGCCTCATACACCTTCAGAGTCAGCGGCGAAACGTTCCCTCCTCCGGATGCCCCAGGCGGCTGCTTCCAGTTCTTGTCGCCCCGCAGCGTAAACACATAGCTGAACGCCTGCGCCGACACCACAAAGTCCGGCACATCGCCCGCAGACCCCAGCAGATTCAGCGGCAGCGCCGTGCCCTCCGCCGTCATTCGCGCCACCAACCCGCGTGCAACCTCGCTCTCCGCCGCCGTCGGCGCACTCACAGCGCGTCCCAGCGTTGCCTCCACCAGCGATGGCGCAGGCGTAGCCAGTTGCTGCGCTCGTGGCGCAAACAACACCAGGCCCAGCTCGCTCACCCACTCGCGCGCCGCTTCCAGTGTCAGCAGCGCCTCGCCGTTCTGATGCCATCGCTCACTGCGCGCGGCGGCCAACTGCTCCCCGTTGAACTCAGGTGTAGAACTCAAGATAAAACTCTCAGACTGCGGAGCTTGTCCGCGTGAACGGCACTTCGCCGCCGGTAACAAGGCCTCACATGGCCTGCATGGGATTGAAAGTCCCGTCTCGTTAAGGGCACGGCTTCAGCCGTGCCGTAAATGCCCTCTCTGCAATGGGGCTTTAGCCCCTGAGGTACGTCTCGTTCCCGATCACAACTTTTTCAGCACCAGCCAGCATCAACCTCCGCACATGGCGGAGGTCAGGAATCTCCCAGCTTGGCCCTTCTGATGCGCCTCGTCATATCCGTTGAAAGGCGCGCTGGATCTCTTTCAAAGAATACCGCAACGCGATGGGCCGCCCATGCGGACAGCTGGTTGGATGCTCAGTTTTCGCCAATTCCCGCAGCAACCAGTCGATCTTTGCCGCCTCCAGCGGCATATTCACCTTGATCGCCGCATGGCATGCTATCGACGCCGCAATCCTAGTCCGCCGCAGATCCTCGTTCTCCACCTGCGCCGACTTCTCGGTCACCCCCAGCACCTCCTCCAGCATCCGCTCCAGCTCTTTGCCCTCTAATCCAACCGGCGCCGCCTTGATCGCCAGCGTCCGCGGCCCGAACGGCTCCGCCTCAAAGCCGTTCCGCTCCAGTTCCTCCCCGATCTCCGAAAATGTCACCATCTGCTCCGGCAGCAGGTCCACCAGCACCGGCATCAGCAGCCTCTGCCGCTGCACCTTCTCCACCTCGCGCGCGCGCAGGATCTTCTCAAACAGCACCCGCTCATGCGCCACGTGCTGGTCGATGATCCACAACCCCTCCTCATTCACCGCCAGGATGAACGAGTCCCGCAACTGCCCCAGCGGCCGCAGCGACGCCAGCGAGTTCAAGGTCGGCCTCTGCTCACCACCACTCAGGGTGCCTCGTTCACCACCAATCTGGATGCCCCGTTCACCACCACTCAGGGTGCCCCGTTCATGCGCGGCGTCATCGCGCATGAGCGGGTCCGCAGAATCCCCATACCCCACCGCCATCCCCGCACCCTCGAACCCCAGCCGCCCCGGCGACGGAGCCACCATCCTCTCCCTCAGCTCAAAGCTCGCCACATCCCCGGGCTCAATCACACCCTCGCTCTGCGAGACCATCTCGCGCGGTTCCCCGTCTCTTGGAGACTCCCCGTCTCTTGGAGAAAAGACCGCCTGGTCCACCCCCGGCAACGGGCTCACATCGATCATCAGCGATTCCCCCGCCGTCGGAGCCGCACGCAGCGCCTCAAAGAAGCTCGCCGCCGGCCTCGCCTGCATCAGCGCCGTGCGCACCGAATCCCGCACAAAATCATGCACAAACGAGCCCTGCCGGAACCGCACCTCTGTCTTCGCCGGATGCACATTCACATCGATCTCCTGCGGCGGCATCTCTAGAAACAGCAGCACCACCGGAAACGACGTCGGCGGAATGATGTTCCTGTACGCCTCCGTCAGTGCATGCAGCACCAGCCGGTCGCGAATCAACCGCCCATTCGCAAACACATAGATCGAGTTCCGATTCAGCTTCTGCAGCTCCGGCTTCGAACAGAACCCGCTCATCCGCAGAAACCCAGGCTCCGGCCGCTCCCAATCCTCAGCGCGCCTCCACGGCGGAGGCTCCGGCAACCCAGCCCGCGCAAAATCAATCTCCGCCGCCACCGGAATCAGGCTCTCAAACGTCTCGCGCCCAAAGATCTGAAACAGCCGCTCCCCCGCATCCGCCACCGCCGGCGCCATCACCAGCGCCTGCGTCGACGTATGCAGCTCAAAATGTTTCGTCGGATGCGCCAGCGCATAATGCGTCACCAGAGCCGCCACATGCCCCAGCTCCGTCTGCTCGCTGCGCAGAAACTTCCTTCGCGCCGGCGTATTGAAAAACAGATCCCTTACCGCAATCGTCGTGCCCGCCGGCAGCCCCGCATCATCCACGCGCAGCAGATTCCCACCTGAAATCTCGAGCGACGTCCCCACCTTATCCTCCGCAGCCCTCGTCTCCAGCGTCACCCTCGCCACCGACGCAATCGACGGCAGCGCCTCGCCGCGAAACCCCAGCGTCGCTATGCTCAGCAGATCATCGCTCGACCTCAGCTTCGACGTCGCATGCCGCTCAAACGCCAGCAGCGCATCATCGCGCCCCATCCCCTGCCCGTTGTCGACAATCCGAATCAGCTTCCGCCCGCCGCCCTCAACCTCCAGCCGAATCCGCGTCGCCCCCGCATCCAGCGAGTTCTCCAGCAGCTCCTTCACCACCGATGCAGGACGCTCCACCACCTCACCGGCAGCAATCTGGTTCGCGACTTGATCAGAAAGAACTCGGATGCGGCCCAT
>DATNGO010000203.1:0-18644 GCA_035605855.1 Acidobacteriaceae bacterium
GCCACAAACAGGTCACGCCCGACGGCAAGTTCTCCCTCGAAGAGGTCGAGTGCATTGGCGCCTGCTGCTGGGCGCCTGCCATGCAGGTCAACTACGACTTCCACGAAGAGCTCACGCCCGCCAAGGTCGACGAAGTGCTCGCCGACTATGCGAACCGAAAGGCGGAGAAATAATGCCGCGCCTCGTCTCCCATCCCGACGAAAAGATCGTGCTCAAGCGCCGCTGGGGCCAGGGCGCTGCTGACATCGACAAATACATCGCCCTCGACGGCTACAAAGCTGTGCAGACCGCCATCTCCAAGGGCCTCGAAGCCATGCCTGGCTGGATCATCGACACCATGAAGGCCTCCGGCCTGCGCGGCCGCGGCGGAGCCGGCTTCCCAACCGGCATGAAGTGGTCTTTTGTTCCCAAGCAGAGCGAGAAGCCGAAGTACGTGCTCGTGAACGGTGACGAGTCCGAACCCGGCACCTGCAAGGACCACGTCATCTTCCTCGAAGATCCACACGCGGTCATTGAGGGCACGGTAATCGCGGGCCTCGCCATCGGTGCGAAGATGGGCTTCATCTATCTGCGCGGCGAGTATCGCTACCTGCTGAAGATCATGGAGAAGGCGGTCGCCGACGCTTACGCGAAGGGATTTCTCGGCAAGAACATCTTCGGCAAGGATGGCATCGACTTCGAGATCGTCACGCAGACCGGCGCTGGCGCGTATGAGGTGGGCGAAGAGTCGGCGCTGATGGAATCGCTCGAGGGCAAGCGCGGTGTCCCGCGCATCAAGCCTCCCTTCCCCGCCGTCGTCGGCCTCTACGGCGGACCTACGGTGATTAATAATGCCGAGACCATTGCCAATGCACCGCACATCCTTCTTATGGGCGGCGAGGCCTATGCCAAGCTCGGCACCGAACGCAACGGCGGCACGAGGCTCTTTGGCATTAGCGGGCACGTAAACAAGCCCGGCGTGTACGAGCTGCCCATGGGCTACTCGATGCGCAAGGCGATCTATGAGGTGGCGGGCGGGATCAAGGATGGAAAGCAGTTGAAAGCGGTGGTTCCTGGCGGATCATCATGCCCGGTGCTGCGCGCCGATGAGATCGACGTCGGGCTCGACTTCGACCAGATGGCGAAGGCCGGCACGATGCTCGGTTCGGGCGGCATCGTGGTGCTCGACGAGACGGTCTCCATCGTGGAGTTTGCGCTGCGGACGATCAAGTTCTACCAGCACGAGAGCTGCGGCTGGTGTATCCCGTGCCGCGAGGGCACAGACTGGCTGAAGAAGACGCTCACACGTTTCCACGCCGGCGGCGGCAACAAAAAGGACATAGACAACATTCAGTACCTGGCCGAGAACATGATGGGCCGCACCTTTTGCCCGCTCGGCGATGCAGCGGCGATGCCAACACTCGGCTTCATCAAGAAGTTCCGCTCGGAGTTCGAAGAGTATCTCGAGGGCAAGCGCACCGAACCTCTGCTCATTCAGATTCAGCCGGTCGGCGAACCCGAGCTTGCAGGAGCACATTGATGCCAGATGTAACGTTTACCGTAGACGGCAAGAAAATCACGGCGCCCGCGGGCACGCTGCTCATTGACGCGTGCAAGTCCGCAGGGATCGAGGTGCCCGCCTTCTGTTACTACCCCGGGCTCTCGCTGCAGGCCGCCTGCCGCATGTGTCTGGTGCGCATCGAGAAGATGCCGAAGCTGCAGACCGCGTGCACGACGCCGGTTGCGGAAGGCATGGTGGTCAGCAACGAGACGCCCGAGATCGCTCAGGCCCGTAAGAGCATGATTCAGCTCGTGCTGGGCAATCATCCCCTGGACTGCCCGGTCTGCGACGCGGGCGGCGAGTGCGAGCTGCAGGACATGACCTTCAAGTACGGCGCGGCGGACTCGTTCTATACGGAGCCCAAGAACCACCGCGACGAGCAGCAGTGGTCGCCGGTGGTCTTCTTCGATCGCCCGCGCTGCATCCTCTGTTATCGCTGCGTGCGCATGTGCGGAGAGGGCATGGACGTCTTCGCGCTGGGCATCCAGAACCGCGCCTCGTCTTCGGTCATCGCACCCAACGTTCCTGCCGAGCTCTCGCCCGACAACCAGCCGCGTCTCGACTGCGAGCAGTGCGGCATGTGCATTGACGTATGCCCTGTGGGCGCGCTCACTTCCGGCACCTATCGCTACAAGACGCGGCCGTGGGAGATGAACCACGTCGCCACCATCTGCACGCATTGCGGCGACGGCTGCAAGACCACCCTCGGCGTGCGCGCCGTAAGCGAGGGCGCGGAGATTATCCGCGGCGACAACCGCGACAAGAGCGGTATGAACGGCGACTTCCTCTGCAACAAAGGGCGCTATGCGTTCGACTTTGCGAACAACGAAGCTCGCCTGACGCAGCCGATGATTCGCAGGAACGGCAAGGGTAGCCCGCTCACGCCGGTCTCGTGGGAAGAAGCGCTGACCTTCGCCGGCGACAAGCTGCGCGAGCTGCGCGACTCACGCGGGCCGCAGTCGTTGGGCGTCATCGGATCGAATCGCACGACGAACGAAGAGAGCTATCTGTTGCAGAAGTTCGCGCGCACCGTACTGGGGACGAACAACATTGACCACCACCGCACGGCAGACTTCGTTTCGCTGGCCAGCGCACTTCAGGGAACAACCGGTCGATTTGCTTCACAGCGTGACGTTGCAGACGCGCCGGCGGTGCTTCTTATCGGCGGGGACCCGACGAACCAGGCGCCGCTGACCGCATGGAATCTGCGCAGCAATGTGCGGCTGAACAGAGGGCGCATCTATGTCGCGAATACAGAGGAGATCAAGCTGCGCCGACAGGCTCGCGCCTTCATCCAGGTCGCTCCCTTCGCTTATGGAAACTTCGTCAGCTACCTCTCCGGTGACGACGCCTCGGCTTCCGCCGCTTCAGTGACTGCGCAGGCCGATGAGCTTTCCAACTTCCGCTCGGCGGTTCGCGGCGAGGAGAACCTCGTTGTCCTGGTGGGCAATGAGCTGCGCGATGGCGAGCTCGCTCGTCTCATCAACACGCTGCCCGGCGCCAGGTTCGCATGCCTGGCGGACTATGCGAACTCCCGCGGCGCCTCGGACATGGGTCTGCTGCCCGACCTTCTTCCCGGCTATCAGCCGCTTTCGGGATGTGCGCTCGCGTCTGAGTACAACGCACAAACAACACCCGGCCTCGACATCCTCGCGATGTTTGACGCCGCGAATGCCGGCAATCTCGCAGCCCTGTATGTTGTCGGCTCCAATCCCGTCTCGCGCTACGGCGTGACGGCAGAGGCGCTACAGAACACATTCCTGGTTGTGCAGGATCTTTTTCTCACCGAGACCGCGGCGATTGCCGACGTAGTTCTTCCCGCCGCGATGCTCTACGAGAAGTCGGGCACTGTAACCAACAGCTACGGCGATGTTCAGCTCGTGAACAAGGCTGGTGACAAGGCCGCCACCCGCAGCGACTTCGAGCTCATCGTTCGCCTGGCCGACAAGATGGGGCACCCGGTCAAGACACTCGTTCCCTTCGGCAAAGGGCTGCGCGCCGATGTCGGTCAGTCGCGCGGAGTGCAGTCCGGCGAGGCCGACCGTCACGCCGTCTGGCTCGCCGCCAACAACCTCGAGCCCAAGCTCTCGCCCTTCGATCCCTTCGCAATCCTCGACGAGATTCAGCGGCTCGTACCGGGCTACGACAAGCTGCTGCGTTTGCAATTGCTCAGCGGCAACGACCAGCATCTGAACCCGGGCGGCGCCGGTCTCATTCAGATTTCGGACGCGACTGCGCGCAAGGATCTCGTGCTACCGTCGTCGGACACGCTCTTCACCTCGGGCTCACTCACCAGGTACAGCCCCATTCTTCTCGACATTCAGAAACATCAGCAGCGCGAGGTTGCCGACAACTTCGCCGAAGCCGACTAACCAATCGATCTCGAATCTCTGATTAATGAGCCATCTGACGCCATTTCAAATCTTCCTGCTGATCAGCATCATCAAGATCGCAGTCGTGCTGGTCATCACGCTCACCGCGGTCGCCTACACTGTGCTGCTTGAGCGCAAGGTCCTCGGCCGCCTGCAGAACCGCTGGGGTCCCTCGCGAGTCGGCCCGTTCGGCCTGCTGCAGCCGCTGGCTGACGGCGTCAAGCTCTTCCTCAAGGAAGACATGATGCCGCTGGCCGTGGAGCGCCCGCTCTTCATTCTCGCGCCGCTGATCGCGCTCTCCTGCGCTCTGGTCTCGATCGCCGTCGTGCCCTTTGGCCATCAGACCTTCATTCATGTGAACGGGACCGCAGTCGACCTCTTCCAGATCTCCGATATCAACATTGGTTTGCTGGTCATCCTCGGCATCACCTCGATCGGCGTATACGGAGTCGCGCTTTCCGGCTGGAGTTCGAACAACAAGTATTCGCTTTTCGGTTCGCTGCGTGCCTCGGCCCAGCTTGTCAGCTATGAGCTCGCGCTTGGCCTCTCGCTGGTCGGCGTTGTACTCCGTGCCGGCTCGCTGCGGCTGCGTGACATCGTCGGTTCGCAGTCGGCACACGGCGCGCTTTCGTGGAACATCCTCGGCGGTTTCCAGATTGTTGCGTTCTTCATCTACATCATGGCCGCTTACGCCGAGACCAACCGCACGCCCTTCGACCTTCCCGAGGCCGAGAGCGAGCTCGTCGCCGGCTACCACACTGAGTATTCGTCGATGAAATTCGCCATGTTCTTTATGGCCGAGTACGCGAACATGATTACTGTGGCGTGCGTCGCCACCCTGCTTTTCTTCGGTGGGGCCAACTCGCCCTTCGGGCACATCTTCGACAACGTCGCGTTTCTCAACGGTACCGTCGTCGGGGCGATCCTTCCGATCTTCTGGTTTGTCGTCAAGATTCTGTTCTTTCTTCTGCTCTATATCTGGGTGCGTGGCACGCTTCCCCGCTTCCGCTATGACCAGCTGATGAACTTCGGCTGGAAGTTTCTTATGCCCGTCGCCATTCTCAACATCCTGGCAACGGCCCTGGCACTCGCTTACCGCAGCTGAAAACGACGCGCGCCGCACCCATCGGGCCGCATCCGTTCACGCTGCGCGTTCTACAATCGAAAGTACACGCGCACGTAAGAAGGAACTCCAAAGACAGCAACGATGGAACTTGCCCTGTTCATCATCTTCGGTCTGCTGGCAGTTGCAGGAGCGCTTAACCTCCTGCTGCAGCACCACCCGATTAATTCAGCGCTCTCGCTCATCGTCGTGATGATGGCGCTGGCCGTGCTCTATTGGTCGCTCGGAGCAGAGTTCCTCGCAGCCGCCCAGGTCATTGTCTACTCGGGCGCCATCATGGTGCTGTTCGTCTTCGTGATCATGCTGCTAAACGCCGGCGAAGAGGATACGAGCCCCGCGTCCAAGTTCTCACGTGCCGCGACCATCGCGGGCTTTCCGGGCGCAGCGGCGATCTTCTGCCTCCTGACGTTCGTCTTTCTCTCCGAGCGCGATCACCTCGGCGGCAGCCCGATTGGCGGTTATTTGACTGGCGCGATCAACAATATCGAGGTTCTCTCGCGCACGCTCTTCACCTCACTGCTGCTGCCATTTGAGGTGACCTCCGTCTTGATTCTCGTTGCGATTCTGGGCGCTGTCGTGCTCGCCAGGAAGGAGCGATAGCCATGACTATTACTCTCGCCGCAGCTCTGCTCTTCACGGGTTCCCGTGACAGTTGGATTTCCTTCGCGCTGGGTATCGGCGCAGGTCTGGCCCTGGTGTTAATTTCCAAGCGCATTCGCCGCAGGGAGGACCGCTGATGGTTCCTATCGCTTACTACCTCGTCCTCGCAGCGATCCTGTTCTCGATCGGCGTTTGCGCCTTCCTCATCAAGCGCAACGTCATCACGATCTTCATGTCGATTGAGCTGATGCTCAACGCCGTCAACCTGACCTTCGTCGCCTTCGCGCACATGTGGCATCGCATCGAAGGGCAGATCTTCGTCTTCTTTGTCATGGTCGTCGCCGCCGCGGAGGCCGCCGTCGGTCTTGCCATCATCATCGCTCTCTTCCGCGCACGCCAGACCTTGAACGTCGATCAGGTCAATCTTATGAAGGACTAACGAGCCCGCACTTATGAAAGCTAACGAGCCCGCATAAACCGCATGAACGATACCCTGCTCTGGCTCATCCCGACTCTTCCCTTCGCCGGCTTCCTCGTAAACGGAACGCTGGGCCGAAAGTTTCCGCGCGCACTTGTTTCGACCGTAGCGCTCATTGCAACGCTGATTCCAGCGCTCATCGTCCTGAAGCTGTGGATCCATATGAACTCGGCTGGCGCGCCGGATCACTTCGCGCTCAGCGGCGCGCCGTGGATCGCGATCAGCGGCTTCCAGGTCAACTTCGCCTTCGCCATCGACCATCTCACGCTGGTGATGCTGGGCGTCGTAACCGGCGTCGGCTTCCTCATTCACGTCTACTCGGTCGGTTACATGGCGGAGGAAGAGGGCTTCTGGCGATTCTTTGCCTACCTGAACCTCTTCATGTTTTTCATGCTGGTGCTCGTGCTGGCCTCGAGTTTCCTGCTGATGTTTGTCGGCTGGGAAGGTGTCGGGCTCGCCTCGTACCTGCTCATTGGCTTCTACTTCAAGCGCGACTCCGCCGCGAATGCCGGCAAAAAAGCCTTCATCGTTAATCGCATCGGCGACTTCGGCTTTCTGCTCGCGATGTTCCTGCTTATCGCTCACTTCGGCAACCTGGATTTCGGTAATGTGTTCGGCCAGGTGAATGCCCTGCCCTCAGGTCTCACCGGTGGCTTCCTCACCGCGATCTGTCTGCTGCTTTTCGTAGGAGCCGTCGGCAAATCGGCGCAGATTCCGCTGTATGTCTGGCTGCCGGACGCGATGGAAGGCCCCACGCCGGTCTCCGCGCTCATCCACGCTGCGACGATGGTCACCGCCGGCGTTTACATGGTCGCGCGCTGCCATGTGCTCTTCGACCGCTCGCCCTTCGCGCTCGCGGTCGTTGCCATCATCGGCTGCGCCACGGCGTTTTTCGCCGCGACCATCGGTATGGCCCAACACGACATCAAGCGTGTGCTCGCGTATTCCACTATTTCGCAGCTCGGCTACATGTTCCTCGGCTGCGGCGTCGCGGCCTACGAGGCCGGCATCTTCCACCTGATGACCCACGCCTTCTTCAAGGCGCTGCTCTTCCTCGCCGCCGGCTCGGTCATCCACGCGCTCTCCGGCGAGCAGGACATGCGCAACATGGGCGGCCTGCGCAAGCGTATCCCCATCACCTTCTGGACCATGACCGCCGGCGTCTTCGCCATTGCAGGTGTTCCGCCCCTCGCAGGTTTCTTCTCCAAGGACGAGATCCTTTACCAGACGTTCCTGCGCGGAGGCGCGCTCGGCTATACGCTCTGGTTCGTCGGCCTGCTCACCGCTGGCATCACGTCCTTCTACATGTTCCGGCTGTGGTTCAAGACCTTCTTTGGTACGCCACGCTTCGATGAGGTTGCACTGGCTCATGGCCACGGAGCGCACGGCGATCACGATGAGGACCTCGCCCCCGTCCACGCGCAGCGCGACACGCATGCAACGATGGTTGCGGAGCCTGAGCACGACAGCGGTCAGGCTGCGCATCCGCACGGTGTGCATGAATCGCCTGCGGTCATGTGGATTCCCCTCGCGATTCTGGCAGTCCTATCCGTGATTGGCGGATGGGTCGGTATCCCTCTGGCCATTGGCGGCCACAATGAATTCGAGCATTTTCTCGGTCCGGTCTTCAATCCGGCTGAACACATCGCTGAACACGTCACCGCACGCGGCGCCGAGCCCCTGCTGGCTCTCATCTCCGTTCTCGCGGCACTGATCGGCTTCTATATCGCCTACATGCTCTACTACCGCAAGCCCGGCACCGCTGCCGCAGCGGCCGAACGCTTCAGGCCGCTCTACAACCTGCTCGATCACAAGTACTGGGTGGATGAGATCTACGGCCGCCTGATCGTCTCGCCGCTGCTCATGCTCTCGCGCATCGTCCTGGGCGGTCTGGTCGATGGACTCATCGTTCAGGGCACCGGCGCCACGCTTGCCGGCAGCACGCGCGGCCTGGGCTGGCTCGCACGCCGCATGCAGTCCGGAAACATCCGCTCCTACGCCGGCTGGCTCGCACTCGGCGCCGCGGCTGTCATTGCCATTGTCCTCTTCGTTGTCCACCCGGCGCATGCAACAACGGTCATTCGATGAATCTCGATCACTCCATTCTCACGTTGCTTCTCCTTACGCCGCTGGTCGGCGCGATCGTCGTCGCGCTGATTCCGGAGCGTGAAGGCTCCAAGGCGCACCACGTCGTTGCGCTCATCGTGACGCTACTTACTCTGCTATTCGCGCTGCATCTGCCGGCGCATTTCGACTACGCCACCCTGGGCCGGTTCCAGTTTGAACAGAACAGCGAGTGGATCGCCAACCCCGCCATCCGCTACCACCTCGGCGTCGACGGCCTCTCCATGTGGCTGGTCGTGCTTACCGCAGTTCTCGCTCCGCTCGGTGTGCTCGCATCATGGAACGCGATCAAGACGCGTACGCGACTCTTCTTCACGCTCTTCCTTCTACAGCAGGTCGCGATGATCGGCATCTTCGTCTCGCTCGACCTCTTTCTCTACTACGGCTTCTGGGAGCTCTCGCTGGTTCCGATGGCGCTGCTCATCGCGACCTTCGGCCGCACTGAGAACCGCCGCCGGGCAGGAATCAAATTCTTCCTCTACACCTTCATCCCGTCGGCGCTGCTGCTGGTCGCGATGATCTGGCTCTACGCGCACACAGGCACCTTCGATCTGCCCACCATCGAGACGCTCGCTTCACAGCATGCCATCTCCACCAGCAGCACCGCGCTGCTGCTCTGCTCGCTGGCGTTCCTGTTCGCCTTCGGTGTTAAAGTCCCGATCTTCCCGCTGCACGGTTGGCTCTCCGAAGCCGTGCAGGAGGCACCGACCGCTGCCGTCATGGTGCTCGCCGGCAAGCTTGGCCTTTACTCCATCCTGCGTTTCAGTTTCGTCATCTTCCCGGAGCAGTCGCACCAGATTGCTCCCCTGCTCATCGCTCTCGGAGCCATCGGTATCGTCTACGGCGCTCTGCTCGCGCTCGTCCAGACCGACCTCAAGAAGCTCGCAGCCTTCGCCACGCTGAGCGCGAACGGCTTTATCGTGCTGGGCATCTTCACGTTCACACTCGCGGGTCTCGACGGCGGCGTCTACCAGATCGTCAACGAGTCGCTGATCGGGGCCGCACTCTTCATCCTTCTCGGCCTGCTCTACGAACGCTACGGCACCTACGACATGCGCGACTACGGCGGCCTCGCCGCGCGTCACCCGTGGATGGTCACCTTCTTCGTCATCACCGGGCTCGCGGCCATCGGTTTTCCCATGCTCAATGGCTTCGTCGGCGAGTTCCTCATCCTCTCCGGCGCCATGCAGACCTTCATCACGCATCACGTCCTCTGGACGGTGGTCGGCACCACTGGCGTCATCTTCTCCGCCGCCTACATGCTGTGGATGATTCAGCGCGTCTTCTACGGCTCGCTCGGACTGCGCCCGGAGGAAGTACCCGGCTGGGATATCAATGCGCGCGAGCACATCGAGCTCTGGCCGCTCGCGATTCTCTTTCTCGTCATGGGTATCTTCTCGCCGTACTGGACCAGAGCCATTGACCCCTATAGCCAAACGGTCGCCCGTGGCATATCGACCGCGAGCCACACTCCGCTGCCTCCTTCAACACCGAACGGCTTCGTCGATCCGAAGCTCGGGGCCGCGGCCCTCGGAAAGCAACAGCCCGCAACGAATAAGGGAGCGCACTACTAATGTCCACTCCGCTCCTCTCCGTTCTCCCCGAGGTCATCCTCACGATCGCCGGCGTGCTCATCATGCTCGCTGAACCCGTCATCCCCGCCGGCCGCTCCCGCAAGCCACTCGGCTGGCTGGCAGTCTTCGGCACCCTCGCGGCAGGGCTCGCGGCGCTCTATCAGCACAGCATGTTCAGCCAGTTTCAGTGGCGCACGATCAGCGCGTTCTATGGCACTGTACAGGTCGACGACTTCTCCGTCTTCTTCCACCTCCTCATCGCCGCCATCGTCCTCGTCACACTGCTCGCCACGCTCGATTACTTCGAAGGCACGCCCAATCCGGGGTCCCCGGCGGGCTCGCCCGTCGGGGTGGTGAACTCCCACGCCGGCGAGTTCTACGCACTCATCCTGTTCGGCGCCAGCGGCATGATGTTCATGACCTGCTCGGTCGAACTTCTGATGGTCTTCGTCGGCCTCGAAATCTCTTCGATCTCTACCTATATCCTAGCCGGCTTCCGCAAAGGCCACGCCCCGGCATCGGAAGCCTCGCTCAAGTACTTCCTGCTTGGCAGCTTTGCGACTGCCTTCTTCCTCTACGGCATTGCGCTCTGCTTTGGCGCAACCGGCTCGACCTCGATCGCTGCCATCCACAGCGGCGTCGCGACCACCACCACGCCGCACCTGGCCATACTCGCCATCGCGATGGTGCTCATTGGTCTCGGCTTCAAGGTCTCGCTCGCTCCCTTCCACGTCTGGACGCCGGACGTCTACCAGGGCGCGCCCGCGCCGGTTGTGGGCCTGATGTCCACCGGCCCCAAAGCCGCTGCCTTCGCGGTTCTGCTGCGCTTCCTGTTCAACGGCATGCCTGCGCTGCGGCCGCACTGGATCATCCTCATCGAGCTGCTCGCCGTGGCCAGCATGTGCATCGGCAACCTCGGCGCGCTCGTGCAGCGAGACGTCAAACGCCTGCTCGCCTACTCCTCTATTGCGCACGCAGGATATCTGCTGGTCGCCTTCAGCTCCACCCGCGAGAACGCCATCTCCGCGGCACTCTTCTACACGGCTGCCTACTCCGCGATGAACGTCGGCGCCTTCCTCGTGCTCACGGTAGTCTCCGGCTATGGCGAACAAGCCCGCACAATCGATGACTATACCGGCCTCGCCCTGCGCCGTCCGGTCCTTGCCGCGCTACTCGCCTTCTTCCTCATCTCGCTGATCGGCATTCCCTTCACGGGCGGATTCTTCGGCAAGTTCTACTCCTTCACCGCCGCGATGTACACGGGCCACGTCTGGCTCGTGGTCATCGGCCTCATCAACTCGGGCATCGCCTGCTTCTACTACCTGCGGCTTCTCGCGGCACTCTACACGCGTCCGGTGATTGCGGCTGATTCGCCTGCTGAAACAGGCAGGGTTGCCGTTCCTGCCGGCATCGCACTTGCCTGCGCCGCGTTTGCGACCCTCATTCTCGGAATCGCTCCAGGCCGCCTGCTGCATCTCACCCAGCGCGCTACACCGATCACGCTGCCTGTTGCCAGTGCTCCCGCTTTAGAAGCATCTCCAGCGCAACCTGAGCCCGCCCGGTAACTCAACAACGCAGTTCAAGATACAAACAAAAAGGCCTCCGCGATGCGGAGGCCTTTCCAGTTCTGAATTTCCCGAAGCTTACGGTTTGACCTTCAGGAAGATGATGACGAACGTGAACAGCGCCAGCGACTCGATGAACGCCAGACCGAGAATCAGGAAGATGAAGATTCCCGGTCGCGCTCCCGGATTACGCGCCAGCGCCAACGTGGCCGAAGCGGTTGCATTGCCCTGACCGACGCCGCAAAGCCCCGCGGCGATGCCCATGCCGATACCGGCCGCGATCGGAACCCACTGGCCCGCGGCGCTTCCGCCGTTGGCCTGCGCCAGCGCCGGCGAGGCGATCAAAAACATCGCCAGTGTCATCAATAGATATTGCAGATTACGCATTGTGTTGCTCCTTGCCCCCGTCAGGATGTCCGCCAGTGGTGGCAACTACGATGGAACACCCTCACACTGTGCAGCAACTTACAACGACCGGTAAGAGGGGGCGCCCCGTGACCGGCAAACTTGGTACCTCCAGGCTTCAGCCCGGAGGTGCACGAAGTACTAATGTTCGTGCGCCACCGCCATCGACAGATAGATCGATGCCAGCAGAAAGAACACATACGCCTGAATGATATCCACACCGAAGTGAAGCCCGATGAAGACCACTGGAATTCCGATCGGAATGATCGAGAAGAAGGCCAGAATCAGCAGATCGCCCGCGAAGATGTTCGCATAAAGTCGAACCGTCAGCGAAAGCACGCGCGCGACGTGCGAGATGATCTCGATAGGAAACAGCAGCCAGGAGATCCACCACACCGGTCCCAGGAACTGCTTGATATAACTCGCCCGATTCGCCCGGATTCCGTGGAGGTGATAGTAGATAAAGGTTACGATCGCGAAGCCAAGCGGCGCTACGACATTGGCCGTCGGCGACTCCAGCCCGGGAATCAACCCCATCAGATTGCACACCAGGATGAACAGCCCCAGCACCGTCAGATAGCTCGTAAACCGCCGGTATCCGTCGCCGATGATCTGTTCGCTCTGGTCTACGACAAACTCATTGATAATCTCGGCCAGATGCTGCACGCCTTTCGGCTTCTCCACCGTCAGGCTCAACCGCACGATGACGAAGTAGATCAGCAGCACGACGAACGCCAGCAGTTCCATGGCGACCGTGTTCGTAATCGGGGCCCGCGCCGACACCGGCGTCACATGCACCAGGTGCAGCAGCCAGGTCGCCGCACCGGCAAACGAGTGGTTCAGAAGTCTTGTCAATAAAAGCTGTGTTGGCATAACTAAAAGGGTCTGCAGGGTCCGCCGCGCTTAGCCTGTTCGAGCTAAACCGTCCATGCCTTCACCGTCTTCAGCGCCTCGAATGTGAGTGCAAAGACACCCATTGCAAGGCCTGCGGCGAGCGCATAAACGGAACCATTCAGAAATCTTAGACTAACATAGAGGACCGCAATCGCGACTCCCAGCCTGAGGAAGAACCCCGCCAGCACCAGCACCATCGGCTGCGGCTTCGCTCCTCCGTCCATGCGCACCATCACCGCCGTCATCAGCCGCAGCCACTCCCACAGCCCCGACCCCGAGATCACCGCCCCAATCGTCAGCAGCGCAGCGGTCTGCCATCCCATCTTCCACCACAACAGCAGGGCCGCCACCACCGTCACAATCGCCATCAGCCGCAGGGAGCGCAGCATAATCCGGCGAAAGTCGTCGTCGCTGAAGCCCTCCATCATCTTGTCGAGCATCAGTTGCCGCCCCGCTTCAGGTACCCGGAAGCGGTCCGGAAGATCTGCAGGAACCCCGCAATCGCGCCCACCACAATGCCCGCAATCTGGATCCACTCCGTGTGAAAGTGCTTATCCAGCCCCAATCCGATCAGCCACCCGACCAGGCAACCCCCCGGCACCGCCAGCGCCAGTTGGACCATCGTCTCGGCCTTCACCAGGTCGCCAAGCATCCCGCCCTTCTTCTTCGAACTGTCGCCGCCGTCCGCCATCGACCAAACCTTATCACCCATCCAAGCCGCGCCGCCACTCGCCGATATACTGAAGCTTCATACGTTTAGAAAAGAGAGCCTCTGCATTGAGCCAGTTTGAAAGCGACTTCGAGCGAAATCTGTTTAAGCAGCGCCAGGAGAAGCTACGCGATATCTCCGCCATCGGCCAGCGCCTTGGCCTCTCCACCGCCGAGAGCATCTACCCCAACCGCTTCCCAGCCGCCGGCGAGCACATCACCTTCGCGCACATCCCCGACCTCCTCGCACGCTACGACTCCGAGTCCGCGCCTGTCTCCGGCGAGACGTTCGAAGCCGAACATCCCGAGTTCGCCGTCGCCGGCCGCATCATGTCCATCCGCCTGCAGGGCAGGGCCGGCTTCGCGCATCTGCAGCAGGGCGGAAAGCGTTTGCAGATCTATGTCCGCAAGGACGACGTGGGCGAAGACATCTTCGCGCTTTATAAGCTGTTCGACCTCGGCGACCACATCGGCGTGCGCGGCCATCTTATGCGCACGCGCACCGGCGAGCTCACGCTCAAAGCGTTGCCCGTCGGCGGCAAGCCCGCGATCAGCTTCCTCTCCAAGGCCATGCTCGCGTTGCCCGACAAGTACCACGGCCTTGAGGATGTCGAGCTGCGCTACCGTCAGCGCTACGTCGACCTCATCATGAACTCCGGCACGCTGGCCAAGGCCGAAGCGGTGTCCGCACAGGCGGACCCAGGTGCTTTGAAGGGGACGGGCTTAAGCCCGTCCGTTGCGTCCGCACAGAAGGATGGGGCTTTAGCCCCTGAGGGACCCAACGAGCCACGCAACGTCCGCGACGTCTTCGTCAAGCGCGCCGCCATCCTGCGCGCCATCCGCCGCTTCTTCGACGACCGTGGCTACCTCGAAGTCGAAACGCCGATGATGCACACCATCGCCGGCGGTGCCGCTGCGCGTCCTTTCCGCACGCATCACAACGCGCTGGACATCGGCCTCTCGCTGCGCATCGCGCCGGAACTCTACCTCAAACGGCTTGTTGTCGGTGGGTTGGATCGTGTCTACGAGATCAACCGCAACTTCCGCAACGAGGGCGTCAGCACGCAGCACAACCCGGAGTTCACGATGCTCGAGTTCTATCAGGCCTACGCGAACTACCACGACCTGATGGACCTCACCCAGGAACTCATCACGGTCGTTGCGAAGGAAGTGAACGGCACAACAATCACAAACTTTAACGGCCACCAGATCGACCTCAGCAAGTGGCAGAAGCTAAGCATGCGCGAGGCCATCATCAGATTCTGGCCGGCGGAATCACAAGCTCCGGCGTTGGACGACTTTCACAGTACCGCGCAGTTCGCGGCACGGCTTCGAGAGGCCAGCCGTGAGATGAAAGCTCATCGAGGGAAATCGGGCGACATCCAAATTGCGGACTCAATTGAGGACACCGACCCCTCCACCTCACACGGACGCGAACGTTCCCGGCGCGCGGACATCGAAGTGTACTTTGAAGCGGTGGCCCGCAACCTCGACGAATGCAGCTCCTCCACTGACATGGGCAAGATCATCGCCGAGATCTTCGAATCTCTGGCCGAAGAACACCTCATCCAGCCCACGATCATCTACGACTTCCCGCTCGCCGTCAGCCCACTCAGCAAAATCAAACCCGGCGAACCCGACTGGGTCGAGCGTTTCGAGTTCTACATCGGCGGCTTCGAGGTCGGCAACGCCTTCTCCGAGCTCAACGACCCTGACGATCAGCGCCGCCGCTTCGAAGACCAACTGAAAGAACGCGACCGCGGCGACGACGAAGCCCACCAGATGGACGAGGACTACGTCCGCGCGCTGAGCTTCGGCTTACCCCCGACCGCAGGGGAAGGCATCGGCATCGACCGTCTCACCATGATCCTCACCGGCGCGCATTCCATCCGCGACGTGATTCTCTTCCCGCTCATGCGCCCGCTCACCAAAACCCCAGCCGATGAGGCTGAAGGCGGCGATCACACCCACGGCGAATCCGCCGAGTAGCGCGCCCTTGGTCGGCGTCAGTACGGCTTGCAGTTCTCGCGCTCAATCGGCGCGCCGGCCTTATTGATGTGGAACATGTAGGAGCGGTTGCGTGTCACGCCGTTCTTGAGTAGCCGCTCGCGCCCTGCTGCTGCTGCTGCTGCGCCTCTTTGAGGAAGTCCTCGAGCACCTGCGCCACACGTGCCACGCCTTCCAGCGTCCTTGTGCGCTCAATCTCGCCGCCAAGCGCCAGCCGCAGCCCGTGCCGATACTCCGGCGCCGCCGCGCACCACTGCCCGTTCGTCGCCATCACGTCCTCAGACCGGATCGCGTTCTCGACATCGCTGGGCTCAACGTCCTCCGGCAGCCGCACCCACAGATGCCACGCCGCACTCGCGCCCGGCGCACACAACTTGCCCAGCAACGCACGCGCGGCCTGATTCCTCTGCCTGCCCTCTTCGCGTTTCGCTTTCATCAGCTGGTTCAGCACGCCATCCTCGCACATCGCCAGCGCCGCCATGTTCTGCGGCACATTCGTGCCCGTGGCGGTGCAGCGCAAGGATGCCTCGATGGACGCCGCCGCGTTTTCCGGCGCAACCAGAAAGCCGGTCCGTGCACTCGGCGCCAGGCTCTTCGCCAGCCCGCGCACGTAGTACGTGCGTTCCGGCGCGAGCTCCGCGTAGCTCGGCGGCGCATTCTCCTCCATAAAGCCATACGCGTCGTCTTCAATGATCGTCAGGTCAAACTGGCGCGCAATCTCCACGATCTTCTGGCGTCGCGACTCCGGCGTCACAAACCCCCGCGGATTCTGCACCGTCGGCATCGTGAATATTCCATGCACCGGCTCAAGCTCCCGACGCTTGCGGTCGCACAACTCCTGCAGCGAATCCGGCACAATCCCTTCGTCGTCCACATCACACGCAACGACTGAAGTCTTCGTCATCCAGCACTGATCCAGAAATCCCGGATAGGTATTGCCCTCCACCGCAACCCGCGTGCCGGCGAGCCCGGAAGCCATCAGCGCGTTCAGCGTTCCGTGATGTCCACCGCACGTCAGCCACGTCCGGCTGGCCGCCTGACCCAGCCAGTTCGCCGCGCGCTCGCGCAGCTTCGTCTCTACGTTGCGGAACGAAGGACGCAACGACTCAACAGGCTGCGCACCAGACTCAGCAAAGGCAGTCGCCAGATAACGCGACCAGATCTCCTGCTGACCCGGCATCAGCGGAAAGTTCCACACCAGGTCGATCATTCCGTGAGTCTAGAGCATTCACGCCATGTTGCGCCCTACAGAAAGCGTGATAATGCCGCTTTCTTAACAGGAAACTTCTGAATCGCCTCCTCTTCGCCTTGTAATGGCAGGTGAAATGCTCCCACCCATATAAACTCGTTCAGTGAAGATTCTGTTTGTAGGCGATATTTTCGGTTCCGCCGGCCGTCACATCGCGCATGAGCACCTGCCCCACCTGATCGAGACCCACGCCGTCGATCTCCTCGTCATCAACGGCGAAAATGCCGCCGGCGGTTTCGGCCTCACACCGGCCATCGCCGAAGAGCTCTTCGATCTCGGCGCGCACGTCATCACCACCGGCAACCACGTCTGGGACAAAAAAGAGATCTTCGAGTACATCGATGTCCCCGTCGACTCGCACGTGCGCGGCCGCCGCGTCCTGCGTCCCGCCAACTACGCGCACGGAACGCCGGGCTTCGGCGTCTACCAGGGCATGCTTCCCAACGGCCCCGCCTATGCGGTCATCAACCTGCAGGGCCGCGTCTTCATGAGCTCCTGCGACGACCCCTTCCGCAAGGCCGACGACCTGCTCACCGAGATCCGCGAAAAGTCCGGCGCCAAGGTCATCCTGCTCGACTTCCACGCCGAGGCCACCAGCGAGAAGGTCGCGCTCGGCTGGTATCTCGACGGCCGGGTCACCGCCGTGCTCGGCACCCACACCCACATCCCTACCGCGGACGAGCGCGTTCTGCCCCACGGCACCGCCTTCCAGACCGACGTCGGCATGAGCGGGCCTTACGATTCAGTGATCGGCGTCGAAACCGAAATGATCCTCAAACGCTTCCTCACCGGCATGCCCGGCAAGTTCGAGGCCGCGAAGGGCAATCCCAAGCTCTGCGCCACGCTCATCGACTGCGACGGCGCCACCGGCCGCGCCCGCAGCGTACAGCGCATCATGCTCGGCGAGTAGGCACAAAGAATTTGCATCCTCACCAGTCTCTTGCTGCGTATAGCCGAACAAGAGCGCTATGAAGTCGTACGTCACCACAAACCGCAGGATCCGAACCTCAAAATTCTTACCGCCAAGTCTGATTCTGCTGATCGCAGCGTGCCTTGAGCCAGGCTCCCGCGCCCAGCAATCTCCCGGCGATCTTCTCCAAACGATGATCGCCTCCAGCCGCGCAGAGCACAGTCTCAGCGCTCACATCGTCCTCACCTGGAAGGCACACGGCGTCGAGCGCCGTTCCAGCGGCACTGTTCGACTTATGAAGCCGAACTATGCCGCCATCACATTGACCGGCGACTATCCGCAACGCCGGTTGGTCTCCGATGGCCAATCGCGCTTCGTCACCTCTGCCGCGAGCACTTACACCCAGCAGCCGATCGACCCGACAGGCAGCAAGATCGACTCTCCATGGTGGGGCATTCCCTTTCGCTTCTTCTTCACGCAGAGCCTGAACCCATTCGGCCCCACCGCTGATCCTCAAGAGCAGTTCGAAGACCTCGGCCGCGAGACCGGTGCAGACGGTACCGTCTTTCGTGTACTCGGCGCGCATGGCCAAAGCGCGATGGGCTTCTACTCGGCAAAGTTCTTCTTCAACCAGCGCTCGCACGTGCTCGAGAAGACCAGCATTCAATTCGGCCAGGGGGACAAGGCTGCACTCTTTGAAGCAGCCCTGAGCAACATACGCGTGAACGTCCCTCTCGCACCGCCAACCTTCCACTTTGTCCCCGCACCCGGACAACGCGCAGCTTCTCTGGCGGACAGCTTGCTGCCTCTGGGAGAGACCGCCCCCACCTTCACACTCCCATCGCCTGACGGCAGCCAGATCGCACTCTCAAAAGAGCTGCAAGGCAAAAAGGCCACACTGATCAACTTCTGGTTCTACAACTGCGCTCCCTGCCGCATCGAGTTCCCGGAGTTCGAAAAGCTCTATCAGCAATTCCGCTCGCAAGGCTTCAACATCGTCGCCATCGACAAGGGCGACCCTGCACCGACAGTCACCAGCTATGTCCGGCGAACAGGCCTGAGCTTTCCCATCGCCATGGGCGGTGACCTTCGCAA
>DATNGO010000204.1:0-12367 GCA_035605855.1 Acidobacteriaceae bacterium
TAGCGGCCGGCTCGGGCGGTGTGTTTCATGATGTAACGGAGGCGACGGCGGGGGTTTCCGGCTGCGCGGTTTCGATTCCTTCGATGTGCAACAACAGCACGCCGTCAGCGGCTGGGTTGACGGGCGGGCTGGCAGGGTTTGAGGTTGCGGCGGGGTTCGATCAGTCGACGGGCTGGGGATCGGTGGATGCGGCGAAGCTGATTGCGGCCGGGATAACGGCGGGCGGATCGCTAGGCGCGGGTTCGTCGACGGCGGGAAGCTTCACGATGGGTACGAGCGCGGGGTCGCTGAGCGTTGCGGCGGGCGCGACGACGGGAAACACGGTGACGGTGTTTGCGACGGCGGCGAACGGCTTCACGGGCATGGTGTCGCTGAGCTGCACGGTGACGGCGACGGGAACGGCGGTGCTGCTGCCGAACTGCGCGGTGAACCCGTCGACGCTGGTGCTGAGCACGGCGTCGCCCAGCGCAAGCGGAGTGGTAACGGTGTCGTCGCAGGCAGGGGCGAACAGCACGGGGAGCTCGTGCGGGTCGACGGGCGGCGGTGTGAATGTGCGGCTGGGTGGGCTGGCCCTGGCAGGACTGTGCGTGCTGCTGTTGCCGGTGGCGCGGAGACGCGGCCTAAGGCGAGAGTTCCGCGGGCTGCTGATGGTGGTGGCGGCCGCGGCTGGGATGAGTGTGGTGATGGGCTGCGGTGGCGGGTCCGGCGGGGCGGCAGTTTCGCCGAGCTGCGCAGCGCAGGCCACGGCAGGGACAACTGCGGGCGGCTACGTGGTGACCGTGACAGGCAAGAGCGGGAGTATCACGCAAAGCACCAGCTTCAGTGTGACGTTGCGTTAGGCGGCTAGGCTGGAGAGGTGAAGAAGCCGGGGCGCAGACTGGCGGATGCGGGCGCGGCGGAGCGCGGGGCGCTTTCGCTGGGGACCAACGGAAGGCCACTGTGCCGGTGGTGCCAGATGGAAATCCTGGCAAAGCGGCGGCGGACCTTCTGCTCGGATTACTGCGTGCATCAATGGCGGCTCAGGTCAGATCCCGGATATCTGCGCGATCAGGTGTTTCTGCGCGACGCAGGCGTTTGCGCGGAGTGTGGCGTGGATACGGTGACGGCATACGCGCAACTGAAGCGCAGCCGTGGTGAGATGAGAGCCGAGGCGCTGGAGATGTGGGGAGTACGCAGCGTGACCGCGCGGCGGTCGCTGTGGGACGCGGACCACATTCTGCCGGTAGCGGAGGGCGGCGGCGAGTGCGACCTGGAGAATCTGCGGACGCTGTGCCTGATGTGTCATCGGGAGGCGACGGCGGAGTTAAGGCGGAGGATGAGGCGGACGTAACCCGGCGCTGGATCCCCTCAGGGGCTGAAGCCCCTTCATTCTTTCGAGTGTTTACGGCGGGGCTGAAGCCCCGCCCTTTCAAGGCGAGTGAGCTCTCAAGGCGGCCCGTTTTGTGCGCTTGAGCATTTTCTCGCGCGCTACCACGCGCGATACCACCACCCTGCCGCTTCCTGCCCCGGCGAGCAAGCTCGCCGGGGACCCCGTTCGCGTCGAGGGTGGGGCACCCGGCCAAGGGTGGGGGACCCGGTGTGCTTGTTGGTCCAGGCATTTTCTCGCGCGCTACCACGCGCGATACCACCACCCTGCCGCTTCCTGCCCCGGCGAGCAAGCTCGCCGGGGACCCCGTTCGCGTCGAGAGTGGGGCACCCGGCCCGGCCGAGGGTGGGGGACCCGGTTCGTGGCAGGTACCGGGCAGGTGAGGGCGGGAGAGATTTGTTGCCGGGGTGGGGGGTGGCTGCTATGCTGGCTCAGGTTCACGGTGTCCCATTTTGGAACGCCATGCGACTTCTTTCAGGATGAAGATTCTTACCCGCATCGCGTTTCTCAGCTCCCTGTTGCTGGCTCCCGCCCTTTTGCATGCGCAGACGTCCTGTGTGGACTCGCCGGAGTGCCCGACGGCGATTCTGGGTGTGGTTGGAGCTGCCGGTGCAGCGCTCTTTGTGCGCTGGCGGTCGCGATAATTCCGTGACAACGGCGGATAATTCAGTGACAACGGCGACTGTCGGCGTCAGATAGACTTACACCTGTAACCCAGACTAACGAAGGGCGAGCGATGCTGCGCCCAGCGGATTGGGGTTCGTGAAGGGGACGACGCCAGGCGTGAATCTGTTTCGATTGAGGCTGCTACCGTTTCGTTCTTGCCTTTTGCTGTGCGGGTTTACTGCCGTAGGCATCCTTGCCGGCAGGGGACTGCGCGCACAGGTACTCGATCAGCCGTCAGCGGCGACGTTGCCTTCGTCGACTCAGTATCCGTCGCCCTCGAGCTCGAGCATTGCCAACCTGCTGGGCCAGTACGGCGCGCAGACGGGCACAACCCAAACCGACGAGCAGGGACGGTTGATGCGCGAGGAGGAGGAGCGGGAGCTGCGTGCGAACCAGAATCAGCCGCCTCTGCCGCCGGAGCCGCCGAGTCCCTTCCAGCAGATGGTGGAAGCGACCACGGGAGAGAAGCTGGAGATTTATGGAGTTTCGCTGTTCCGGCGGGTTCCAACCACCTTTGCTCCAGTGCAGAACGTGCCGGTGGGGCCGGGTTACGTGCTGGGACCGGGCGATGAGCTTGTCCTGCAGCTGTCCGGACAGATCAACCGGCAGATGAGACTGACCGTGAACCGCGACGGGGGAATCCAGATTCCGGAGCTGGGAGAGGTGCACGTTGCCGGGCTGACGTACGGCGAATTGCCGGGATTTCTGAACAAGCAGATAGGACGCATCTACCGCAACTTTACGTTGAGCGTGTCCATGGGCGCGCTGCGCACGATCCAGGTGTTTGTGGTGGGACAGGCACGGCGGCCGGGCAGCTTTGCGGTGAGTTCGCTGAGCACTCTGCTGAATGCGTTGTTTGCCTCGGGCGGACCGCTGCCGACGGGATCACTGCGCGACATCCAGGTGAAGCGCAACGGACAGACGATCGACCACTTCGATTTGTACGACCTGCTGCTGCACGGCGACAAGACGAAAGACATTGCGCTGGCGACGGGCGATGTTATTTTCATTCCGTTCGCCGGGCCGCAGGTGGCGGTGCTGGGCAGTGTGAATCATCCGGCCATTTACGAACTGAAGGGCGAGACGAGCGTGGAGCAAGCGCTGGCGTTCTCGGGCGGCGAGAGCTCCCTGGCGTCAGGCGCGGATGTTCTGCTGGAGCGGGTGTACGAGCATGCGAACCGCAACGTTGAGACCATCAGTCTGGACCAGAGCAGGACGGAGATGATGCAGGGTGGCGACATCCTGTCGGTGCGTGCCGTGATCGACCGTTTCCGCAATGCGGTGACACTGCGCGGCAACGTGGCGAATCCGGGACGATATTCGTGGAAGCCGGGCATGCGCGTGAGCGATCTGATTCCGAACCGGGAGTCGCTGGTGACACGCGATTACTGGCGCAAGCGCAACCAGCTTGGACAGTTTGTGCTGGACCAGGGCGAAGAGCCGAATGAGGAGCGGACGCAGCGGGTGCTTCAGAATGAGATTCAGCGTCAACAACAGTTGCGGCCATTGCGGCAGCTGGAACAGCCGCAGACGACCGGGCAGCAGGTTCCGGGAGGGCAGAGTGGGCAAGTCGCAACGCCGTTGAACACGATGCCGCTGGGTGCGACGCCGTCGTATGACGATCAGGGAAGGCAGATACCAGGTGTGGGTGTGGGTGCGGAAACTGCGGCTGCCGCGGGACGGCAGACGGAGGGTTCGCTGCTGGGGACAAACGGTTCTGAGCAGTCGGCGAATGGCGCTGTGAGCGCCGGCGGGAACCCGGCGGCTTCGGCGCTGGCGGAAGGCTCGACGCGCTTCAGAGCGAAGAATGATGTGGTGCTGAGCGCACCGGACATCGACTGGGGATACGCGGTCATCGAGCGGCAGGATGATAAGACGCTGACGACCTCACTGATTCCGTTCAACCTGGGCAAGATTGTGCTGGACGGCGACACGTCGCAGGATGTGCAGCTGCTGCCGGGCGATGTGGTGACGATCTTCTCGAAGGCGGACATTCGCGTGCCGAGCCAGCAGCAGACGCGTTACGTGCGGCTGGAGGGTGAGGTCGCCTCGGCGGGCGTATATAGCGTGCAGCCGGGAGAGACGCTGCGCGGTCTGCTGCAGCGTGCGGGAGGACTGACGTCGGACGCCTACCTGTATGCGTCGGAATTCACCCGGGAGTCGACGCGGAGACTGCAGCAGCAGCGGTTGACTGAGTACGCCGACCAGCTTGAGGGGCAGTTGCAATTGGCGAGCCTCAATAATGTTCCGGCGAGCCCGCAGGACCAGGCGGCGCAGCTTGCAACGCAAACGGCGATTCGCGCCGCGGTGGACCGGCTGCGGAGAGTACGGCCGACGGGAAGACTGGTGCTGAACCTCACGCCGGACAGCGCCGGACTCGACAGCCTGCCGGACATTGCCCTGGAGGATGGCGACCGCTTTATTGTGCCGCGGGTTCCTTCAAGTGTGTCGGTCGAGGGGCAGGTTTACAGCGCCAACGCGTTCCTCTACACACCGGGTAAGCGCGCGAGGCTGTACCTGCATGAGGCGGGCGGGCCGGACCGGCAGGCAGATCCAAGGCGCATGTTCATTCTGCGTGCCGATGGCTCGGTCGTGAGCCAGCAGTACACGGATGTGAAGAAGTCGGCAATCTATCCGGGTGACACGATCGTGGTGCCGCCAACCATTCCGAAGAACACGCTGCAGCGTTTCCTGAACATCGCCCAGATCGTAGGCAGTTTCGCGCTTAGCGCAGCCACGGTCGCGGTTCTGGCGAGACAGTAGCGCTGTGAGAATTTCTGCGTAGATTCGTGAAACGGAATGGCGTCTCACCGAACCGGCCACTACGATAAGATCAAAGCCTTCTTTCGGCGCGGAAGTCATACAAGTTCCCAGTGGTGAGAGTGCCGTTGCACATGACTGATTCCAAGAACGATTCAAACAATCCTTGTTCCAATTCCATTCTGGTAACTGGTGGCTGCGGCTTTATCGGGTCGAACTTTGTGCTGGATTGGCTGGCGAATGAGAGCACGCGAGTGGTGAATCTGGATGCGCTGACCTATGCGGGCAATCCGGAGAACCTGGCGGCAGTGGCTGACGATCCGCGCTACAGGTTTGTGCATGGCAACATCTGCGATGCGGAGCTGCTGGAGAAAATCTTCAGCGAGCACAGGCCGCGAGCCGTGGTGCACTTCGCAGCGGAGAGCCATGTGGACCGGTCGATCCTGGGACCGGATGCGTTTCTGCAGACCAATGTTGACGGAACGTTCCGGCTGCTGCAGGCGGCAAGGAAGTTTTACGAGACGCTGACGGGTGAGGAGCGCGAGAGCTTCCGGTTTCTGCACGTATCGACCGATGAGGTGTACGGGACGCTGGAGCCGGACGATCCGGCGTTCAGCGAGACGACGCCGTACGCACCGAACTCGCCGTATGCGGCCTCGAAGGCTTCGAGCGATATGCTGGTGCGCGCCTGGCGCCATACCTACAAGATGCCAACGCTGGTGACGAACTGCTCGAACAACTATGGGCCGTTTCAGTTCCCGGAGAAGCTGATTCCGCTGACGATCAGCAATGCGCTGGCGGGTAAACCGCTGCCGGTTTACGGCGATGGGCAGCAGGTGCGGGACTGGCTGTATGTGGTCGATCACTGCACGGCGATTCGCACGGTATTGCGCGAGGGACGGCTGGGCGAGACGTACAACGTCGGCGGCAACAATCAGCGGGCCAACCTGGATGTGGTGCGGACGATCTGCGCGCTGCTGGACGAGTTGAGCCCCGGCGCACAGCCGTATGCGGAGCAGATCAAGTTTGTGCAGGATCGGCCAGGACATGACCGGCGCTACGCGATCGATGCGAGGAAGATAAACGGCGAGCTGGGATGGACGCCGGCAGAGACGTTTGAGACCGGGCTGCGCAAGACGGTGGAGTGGTATCTGGCCAACTCTGCGTGGGTGAAGGATGTGACCAGCGGAGCGTATCAGCATTGGATGGAGCAGAACTACGGGGCTCGCGAAGTCAGGGCCGGTGAGGCGAAGAGCTCTGCGGCGGAGGCTCGCCGATGAAGGGGATTATTCTCGCAGGCGGGTCGGGCACGCGGCTGTATCCGGTAACGCAGGCGGTGAGCAAGCAGTTGCTGCCGGTGTATGACAAGCCGATGATCTACTACCCGCTGTCGGCACTGTTGCTGGCGGGGATTCGCGAGATCCTGGTGATCTCGACGCCGCAGGACACGCCGCGGTTTGAGGCGCTGCTGGGCACGGGAGAGCAGTGGGGCGTGAAGTTCAGCTATGCAGTGCAGCCCTCGCCGGATGGCCTGGCGCAGGCGTTTTTGATCGGGCGCGAGTTCATCGGCAATGACAGCTGCTGCCTGGTGCTGGGCGACAATCTTTTTTACGGGCATGAGTTCGCCGACATTCTGCGCGCTGCTGCGGAGCACAAGACGGGAGCGACGGTGTTTGCGTATCCAGTGCATGATCCGGAGCGCTATGGCGTGGTGGAGTTCGATGCTCAGCGGAAGGCGATCTCGCTCGAGGAGAAGCCGGCAAAGCCGAAGTCGCGCTATGCGGTGACAGGAATCTACTTCTACGACAACCAGGTGGTGGGTGTGGCGGAACAACTGAAGCCCTCGCCGCGTGGGGAGTTGGAGATTACAGACGTAAATCGCTGGTACCTGGAGCGCGGGCAGTTGCGCACCGAGGTGCTGGGACGTGGCATGGCGTGGCTGGATACGGGAACGCATGATTCGCTGCTGGATGCGAGTAACTTCATCCAGACGATCGAGCATCGGCAGGGATTGAAGGTGGCATCGCCGGAAGAGATTGCGTTCCGGCTGGGATACATTGACGCGCAGCAGCTGGATGCGCTGGCCGCCAGGCTCGGCAAGAGCAGCTATGCGGAGTACCTGCGGCGCGTTGTGGCTGAAAAAGTGTACTAAGCGAAAGCGGACTGGCCAGGGCGGCCAGGCTATGGCTGCGAATCTGCAGAGCCGTCATCCACTGGAACGAGTGCAGATGGAACGACTGCAGAACACTCCGGCGATGAGGACGAGCGAGTGATGGAACGGGGACTGTTTCTGGATCGCGACGGCGTGCTGAACGAAGAGGTTGGATATTTGTATCGACCGGAGGACGTGCGCTGGGTAGAGGGTGCGTTCAACCTCTGTCGAACGGCGATGGAACTGGGGTACAAGCTGATCATCGTGACGAACCAATCAGGCATAGCGCGAGGGATGTACAGCGAGGCGGATTTTCATTCGCTGATGCAGTGGATGGGTGTGGAACTGGAGCGAGAGCAGGTGCGAGTGGATGGGGTGTACTTCTGCCCCTATCACCCGGAGCATGGTGTGGGCGAGTACCGGCGCGAGCACGAGGACCGCAAGCCAGGGCCGGGTATGCTGCTGCGCGCGGCGCGAGAGCATGGGTTGGACCTGGCGCAGTCGGTGATGGTGGGCGACCGGTGCTCGGATGTGGCTGCGGCGAATGCCGCGGGACTGCGGAAGGCGTTTCTGATGAGGGGGACGGAGACGGTTCCCTGCCCCGGCGAGTACATGGCGATCGGATCGCTGGCTGAAGCGGAGTGGTGGATCCGCGAAATGCGATAGAGGAGCTTCGCTGGTTAATGGGCTGGACATGACGTTTTCGTCATTAATAGTCACGAGCCTCTAAACGATTAACACCGTGCATCAGGGCAGTTCGGCGTCGCGCAGGAGCGCGCCCTTTGCGTCCTTGGCAGAGACGGCGGGCTCGGCACCCGGGAGTTCGGCTTTGATCTGCTCAAGAGGCCAGCTGATGCCGAGTTCCGGGTCGTTCCAGAGGACGCAGCGCTCGCCGGGAGGGTAGTAACCGCGAGTGGTCTTGTAGAGGACCTCGGCGGTCTCCGAGAGGACGAGGAAACCATGGGCAAAGCCTTCGGGAATCCAGAGGAGCTCGAGCTCGCCGTCGTCGTTGAGGGGCTTGAGATCGAACGCGGCCCAGCGGCCGAAGTCGGGCGAGTCACGACGGAGATCGACGGCGACATCCCAGATGTGGCCGGAGAGGACGCGGACGAGTTTGCCCTGAGGATGACCCAGCTGGTAGTGGAGCCCGCGGAGAACGCCGCGTGCGGAAAACGACTGATTGTCCTGAGCGAAGACAGAAGGAAGACCGAGGGCGGCGAAGGTGTCCGCATTAAAAAGCTCAGCGAACCAGCCGCGCTGGTCGCCGTGGCGCCGGGGTTGCAGGATTTTCACATCGCGCAGGGAGGTCTCACGTAGGGTCATGAGACGAGGATAGGGCAGCACCCTGAATCAAGGGAATAACGGGAGCCGATGATTCCCGTTTTGGGACCGCAACTCTGCAAAGGACCTTCCGTCTAACACATTTAGTTATCGCACCCAGGCAACCCGGACGATACACTGGCAAGGCAAACAACTCTTACGTGTGATGGCCTGTTTGATTACGGGAAGTACGCGAGCCCGAGCCTGAGAAGAAATCGTCGACGAAGCCCCCCAATCGTCGGCGGATATTCTTGGGTTGCATGGACTGTGTGATCGATGTGGTCTCCGGTCATGAACGAAAATGCGATCTGCGGAGTAGTGCAGAGCGCGGAGCGGCCCAGGGGGAGCAGATGAGGACTGGATGTCGTTGGATCTGCAAAGTCACGAACCAAACGCAGCTGCGTTTAGCTCGAGTACATTCGATCTCCCTGATGTAAGCGGTTCTGCAACCACAGTGCGGATGCGGCCGCAGACCAGCGGACCTGAACATCTGTTTCGCTATCGGGTTGTGAAGCGCAGCGCCGATGTGGCGCTGGTGGCGTCTTTGTGCATCGTGCTGTTGCCGATATTGGTTCTGATCGCGGTGGCGGTCTGGCTCAGTTCTCCGGGGCCGGTTCTGTTTTCGCACCGGCGCATTCGCCGGCACGGTGAGTTCTTCACGATGTGGAAGTTCCGCACGATGTGCATCAACTCCGGCGAGGTGCTGGAGCGATATCTTATGGCGCATCCGGAGGCGCGCGCGGAGTGGCGGGCGACGCACAAGCTGAAGTGTGACCCGAGGGTGACCCGGGTGGGCAGGTTGCTGCGCAGGACCAGCCTGGATGAGCTGCCGCAGCTTTGGAACGTGCTGAACGGAACGATGAGCCTGGTGGGACCACGGCCGATTGTGGCAGCGGAGGTGGAGAAGTACGGTGAGCAGTTCTGGGATTACTGCGCCGTGAAGCCTGGAATTACGGGGCTGTGGCAGGTCTCGGGACGCAGTGAGCTGAGCTATCCGCAGCGGGTGGAGCTGGACCGGCAGTACGCGCAGGGTTGGTCGCTGGGTACGGATGCGAAGATCCTGTTGCGCACGTGGTCGTCGGTGGTGAACCGAAACGGGGCTTACTAGGGCGCTGATTGAGGCTCGGGCCTGAGGGGAAATGCTGCGGGCTGCCATCGTGCAGTATTGGTTGTGATGCGCGACGGCGGTGGGCGGGGCGGCGAAGGTCGTGCTTCACTGAGCGACTGAAAACGGCGCGGCGGCGCGGCTTACAATCAAGGCTATGCAAGCGATGCGCGATGTGCTGCGCGGGACACTGGGACGCAGCCTCCGGACTCTCTCGGATGAGGATCGATTGGCGGCGGCGTGGGTGGTGGCCTGCGGACCGGCGCTGGCAGGGCGGGCCGAGGTGATGGGACTGGACGAGGATCGGGTCCTGCACGTGCGGGTGTTGCTGCCGGGATGGCGCGACCAGTTTGCGCAGATGCGCACGATGCTGACAGAGGAGCTGCGGAAGATCGCAGGCGTCAGGCTGCAGACGATACACTTCGAAGGACAGGGTTCAACAAGAGAGCGAAGACACGACGCTGCAACGCCAGGAGCGAAGGGTTCGACGGCCCTGCCGGCGGCGACCCGGCGGAACGAGCAGCGCAAGGAGCGGCGAAGGAGTTCATGAGCGGAGAGGCGACGGTAACGATTGAGGATGTTCGGCATGTGGCGGACCTGGCCAGCCTGGAGCTGACGCCGGAGGAGCTGCCGCGGCTGGCCAAGGATTTGAATGCCGTGCTTGGCTACATTGCGCAGTTGAATGAGCTGGATACGCGTGACGTACCGGCGATGGCGCAGCCGAGTGAAGTGCTGGGGCTGGCTCCGGCGGAGCACGGCGAGACACTGCGGCCGGATGAGGTGAGGCCGTCAACGGATCGCGCAGAGGTGATGCGCGAGGCTCCGGAGACGGATGGACGGTTCTTCAAGGTGCCCAAGGTGATTGAGCGGTAGAGATCTTCTGCAGACTGCGGGCTGCTTTTTCAGCTGTGAGCTGTGAGCTCTCGGCTATGAGTTTTCGTTTGGGAGTTTGGGCAAGAGATGATTGAGGCGCCTCATATTGAGTTGGAGTCGTTGTCGCTGACGGCGACGCGGGAGAAGGTGCGGACGGGAGAGATCTCGGCCGTGAGCCTGGCGGAGCAGCACTTTGAACGGATCGCGGCGGCGGATGGGCCGATTCATAGCTACCTGACGCTGACGAAAGAGCGTGCGCTGGAACAGGCGGCACGTATGGACGCCGCGGCGAAGGCTGGCGATGCGCTGGGGCCGCTGGCGGGTGTACCGGTTGCGATCAAGGATGTGCTGACGACACGCGGTGTCGAGACGACTGCGGGTTCGAAGATTTTGAAGGGATACCATCCGCCGTATGACGCGACGGCCGTGGCGAGAATGGAGGCCGCGGGCGCGGTCATGCTGGGCAAACTGAACTGCGATGAGTTTGCGATGGGCTCGTCGAATGAGAACTCGGCCTATGGACCGGTGCACAACCCGCGGGCGCTGGATCGCGTGCCGGGTGGGAGCTCGGGCGGATCTGCGGCGTCGGTTGCAGCGGGGTTGTGCGTGGCGTCGCTGGGTACGGATACGGGCGGGTCGATTCGGCAGCCGGCGGCGTTTTGCGGCGTGGTGGGTGTGCTGCCGACATACGGGCGCGTGTCGCGGTACGGGCTGATCGCGTTTGCGTCGTCGCTGGATCGCATCGGGCCGCTGGCGCGATCGGTTGAAGATGCGGCGACTGTACTGGAGGTCATTGCGGGCAAGGATGCGTGCGATGCGACGAGTTCGGAGTTACCGGTTGGCAGCTACGTGAGTGAGCTCAAGCAGCCGGTGAGCGGTCTGAAGATTGGCGTGCCGGAGGAGTACTTCGGCGAGGGATTGAATTCCGAGATTCGCGCTGCGGTCGAGCGCGCGCTGGATGATCTGCGCGCGGCGGGATGCACGATCGAGCGGGTATCACTGCCGCACACGAAGTATGCGGTGCCGACGTACTACGTGGTGGCGACGGCGGAGGCAAGCGCGAATCTGTCGCGATTCGATGGCGTGCGTTACGGGCTGCGCGCGGAGGATGCGAATACGCTGGCGGCGATGTATCGGAAAACGCGCGACGAGGGATTTGGGGCAGAGGTGAAGCGCAGAATTCTGCTGGGGACGTACGCGCTCTCGGCGGGTTACTACGATGCGTACTATCGCAAGGCGCAGCAAGTTCGCACGCTGTTGGCGCGGGACTTTCTGGCGGCGTTCGCGAAGGTGGACGCGATTGTGTGCCCGGTGACGCCGTCGCCTGCGTTCAAGCTGGGCGAGAAGACGGATGATCCGCTGCAGATGTATCTCGAGGATATCTACTCGGTGGCGGCGTCGCTGGCGGGGATCTGCGGAATGAGCGTGCCGGCGGGCGAGACTGCAGCGGGGCTGCCGATTGGAGTGCAGGTGCTGGGACGGCACTTTGATGAGTCGACGGTGCTGCGTGTGGGAGCGGCGATTGAGGCGGCGCAGAAGGGCCGCTGAAGTGACTCCAACAAGTGAGAAGTGTGTGAGACGCTGAAGGCATGGGCGTCGCGCGTTGGATGGGGTGGGCCGTGTTCGCCGCAGTGGCGAATGCGCAGCAGGCGCGCGTATGCGTCGTCGATGCGACGGGACACCCTCTGCAGGGCGCGACGGTGACGGTGCGGGTGCAGACGGCTCAGAGTGGATCACCAGCGGCGATGGATGCGAATGCGTGTGTGAATGTGCCGCCAGGCTCAGTCGTGATTGTGACCATGAAGGGCTTCGCGCGGGTGACTGCAGCCGGACCGGTTGCGGGTGCGACCGAACGCGTGGTGCTGCGGCCGGTTGCGGCGCAGGAAAGTGTGACGGTCACCGCGGACCGCGGGCTTGCGGGGATCAATGACGCGGCCTCAAGTGTTGCGGTGTTGACGGCAGAGAAGCTGAAGGCTGCGCCGGGACTTACGTTAGATGATCGATTGCACCAGATTGCAGGGTTTCAGTTGTTTCGAAGGACGAGCTCGTGGACAGCGAACCCGACGAGCAGCGGTGTGAGCCTGCGAGCGTTGGGGTCGACCGCCGCGAGCCGCACGCTGGTGGT
>DATNGO010000205.1:0-5368 GCA_035605855.1 Acidobacteriaceae bacterium
CTCTATCGCAAGCAGTTCTACGACGCCCTGCTGAACGAGTACTTCGACGGTAGCCGCACCATCCTCGTCACCACCCATCAGGTCGAAGAGGTTCAGGACCTCCTCACCGATCTCATCTTCATCCAGCACGGCCGCATCGTCCTCGACTCCACAATGGATGCGGTCGCCGCCCGTTATACCGAACTGATGGTGCGGCCCGAACACGCCGACGCCGCCCGCGCACTCAAACCACTTCGCGAGCGCCCCATCTTCGGCCGCAGCGTCATGCTCTTCGACAACGTGCCGCGCGAGCAGCTCCAGCAACTCGGCGAAATCCGCACCCCCAGCATCGCCGACCTCTTCATCGCCACCATGGAAGAACCATCCGCCCGCCGCGAGGTGATTCAATGAGCTCCCTCAACATCGCCGAAGAGATGGGCGTCGTGGCCCCCGAGCGCACCGCCACCGCCACCCATCTCACGCGCCCCTTCCTCTGGTCCCTCCGCCGCGAACTCTGGGAGAACCCAACCATAATCGGTGCTCCCATCGTTATCGCGTCGATCGCGATCCTCACTATCCTGTTCACCCTTCTGCGCGCCACCGGTCCGTTCTTAATCCAGCTCAACGGAAGGAACATCGAGCCATCGAGCATTGGGGTCCTGCCGCTTCTTCCTGTTCCTTTCGTTCTCGGTGTCACGATGTTGGGCGTCGCCATCTTCTATTCACTCGACGCACTTCTCAGCGAACGCCAGGACCGCACCATCCTCTTCTGGAAATCGCTTCCGGTCTCCGACACGACGACAGTGCTTTCGAAGGTGGCTATACCGATGCTGGTCTTGCCAGTCGTCACGTTCGTCCTCGCTGTCGTTTCAGAAGTCGCGATCTTCATCATCGAAACGCTAGCGCTGCTCACCCACCACGCCTCCGTATCCTCCGCATGGGCCAGCATCCCGGTGCTATCACTCTTCGGTCTCATGGCCTACACTCTGGTCGTTGTCACGCTCTGGTATGCGCCCATTTACGCATGGTGTCTGCTGGTCTCTGCATGGGCTCGACGCGCGCCATTGCTGTGGGCCGTTATTCCGTTCTTTGTCCTCGCATTCTTCGAGAAGATCGCCTTCCGCACCCATCACGTCATCGACTTCATCAAGAATCGCTTTGCGGGCGTCTTTCCCGCCGCCTTCACAAGCGGGTACATGACCGACGGCCATAATCACGACCTCGTGGCGTACAGCGGTGGTTCCCCGCTCAGCAGCGCCATTTGGACTCCCGGCCACTTCCTCGCCACACCCGCGCTCTGGCTCGGCCTTCTCTTCACCGCGCTCGCGCTCTTTCTCATCATTCGCCTGCGCCGCTCCAGCGGTCCGATCTAAGCCCCACAAAACTCAATGCGCCGTCATCCTGAGCCGTAGGCGAAGGACCTCTGTATTTTGCTGGGATCATCGGAGTGTCGCTAACCACTAACCACCCCCGCAAAGCGAGTAAACTTCCTCGCATGGACACATCCGCCGCTCGTCGCAAGCTCCTCATCGGCCTGGGCGTGTGTTTGCTGCTCTTCATCTTCCTTGCCACCCTCAACGCCTTCAATATCAACTTCCTCAATCCGGCGTCCCCGCTGCAGACGCTGGTATTCATCACCCTCTCCACCCTCGCCTTCGTCCTCTTCGTCGTCGTTCTCGTCCTGCTCGTCCGCAACTTCCTCAAGCTCTATGCCGACCAGCGCAGCCGCATCCTCGGCACGCGCCTCCGTACCCGCATGCTCTGGGGAGCCGTCCTCGTCTCTCTCGTTCCGCTCGTCTTCATGTTCGCCTTCAGCTACCTGCTGATGAACCGCGCCGTCGACCGCTGGTTCTCGCAGCCGGTGACCCAGATGCGTGACGACGCCAACCGCGCCACCTTCGAGCTCTTCCGCTACGCCGCCGCCAACGCCCGCTCCGAGGCCGAATCCATCGCCGTCGAGCTCTCCGGCCTCAATCTCGCCACTTCGCACCCCGACCTCGCCGCCATCAACCGGGTCCTCCTGCGCCACGAGCTCACTCTCCAGGGTGGCTTCGCCATTGTCTACAGCCAGGGACGTCCCGTAACCTCTCTCCATCTCCCCACCTCCTCCGGTCCAGCCGAGCTCCGCTCCCTGCTCCCGCCCGACAACGCCTCCGACGAGAACCCGCAACCCAGCCCCCCCATCCTCCGCACGCCGGTCCACGGCTCCCTCACTGAAGCCCTGCGCACAGCCGCGCAGCAGACCGACCAGCCCTTCTACTCCCTCGGCTCGGCCGACTACTCACTCGCCGCCGCCGGTGTACAGCACGGCGGCCTCGTCGTCATCGCCCTGCCCATTCCGCCCGGCGTCTCGGACACCGCCGCGCAGCTCCGCTCCGCCGCCGACACCTACTGGGTCCTTTTCCGCGAGCGCCGCCAGGTCCGCGCGCTCTACATGCTCTACCTGCTCCTCATCACCGGCGTCGCGCTCTTCGCCATCTGCTGGCTCGCGCTCAATCTCTCCAAGCAGGTCACCCGTCCCGTCGAGTCACTCGCCGAGGCCATGGAGGCCATTGCCGCCGGCAACTACGCCCGCCGCGTCTCGCCCTCCGCCACCGAAGAGCTCGGCGAGCTTGCCGCCAGCTTCAACGCCATGGCCACCGACCTCGAGTCCTCACGTGCCCTCGCCGAGCAGTCCACCGCACAGCTCTCCGAACTCAACGCCACCCTCCAGCAGCGCCGCGCCGAGCTCGAGACCATCATCGAAACCATCCCCAACGGTGTCGCCACCCTCTCGCCCGCACTCCGCATTGTCCTCGCCAATCGCGCCTTCTCCGAGCTCCTCGATCCCGGCGGCCAACTGCAGTTCGTCGGCATGCGCCTCAACGAAGCACTCCCCACCGACATCCTCGATACCATCGAGCGTCTCCTCCGCCGCTCCCACCGCATGGGCTCTGCCTCCGACGAGATGCAGATGTCCTCGCCCTCCGGGCCGCTGCAGATCTCCGCTACCATCGCCCTCCTCGAAGGCAACGCGAACCAGGCCCACGAAGATGGGGGAGCCCAGCGAGTTCACCCGCTGGGGCGGGAACACCTTGGCTACGTCCTCGTCCTCGAAGACGTCTCCGAGCTCCTCCGCGCACAAAAGCAATCCGCCTGGAAAGAGGTCGCTCGACGCGTCGCTCACGAGATCAAAAACCCGCTTACGCCCATCGCCCTCAACGCCGAGCTCATCCAACGCCACATCCACCGTCTCGCTCCGCTGCTCACCGGGCACAATGTCGAATCCAACTCCGCCGCCGTCATCGAACGCGCCACCACCGTAATCTCATCGTCGGTGGAGACGATGAGATCTTTGGTAGATCAATTCGCCACCCTCGCCGAGTTCCCGTCCTCGCGCCTCCGCCCCGCCGACATCAACTCCATCGTCGAAAACTCGCTCGCACTCTTCGCCGGCCGCCTCGGCAACATCCGTCTGCGCCGTGCCCTCGAGCCCAATCTCCCGCTCGTCTCCGCCGACCCCGAAGCCCTCCGTCGCGCGCTCTCCAACCTCATCGACAACGCCGCCGAGGCCATGCAGGACTCGCTTCACCGCGAGCTCACCCTCTCCACCCGCCTGCTGCCCTCAGGTCTCATCGAACTCTGCGTCGCCGACACCGGCCCCGGCCTCACCGACGAGCTCCGCGAGCGCCTCTTCCTCCCCTACTTCTCCACCAAGCAGCGCGGCACCGGCCTCGGCCTCTCCATCGCCTCCAAGATCATCCAGGAGCACCAGGGCACCATCCGCGCCGAAAAGAACGTCCCCGCCGGCGCCAAATTCATCATCGAACTCCGCCCCGCCACCGCTTCCGAGCCCAGCGAAGACACGGGTGCCCGATCCTCGACGGACGGCTCTATCGTCCGGCAGGATGGGGTCCGGACCTCCGAATCTCCCCAACCAGCGCCCATGAAACACTAACCGAGATGTCCTACTCCCTGTTCCCTGCTCCCTATTCCCTGCCCTTATGAATCACATCCTCATCGTCGACGACGAGGCCGACATCCGCGAGTCCCTCGAAGCCATCCTCCGCGAAGAGGACTACACCATCACCTCTGCCGGCAGCGCCGCCGAAGCCCGCACCCTGCTCCGCGACGCCGACTTCCAGGCCGTCCTCCTCGACATCTGGCTCCCCGACGGCGACGGCCTCGACGTCCTCAGCGAAATCAAGAGTAGCCAGGTCCGAGGCGACGCCGACAATCCGCGCCCCACCGCGCCCGAGGTCATCATGATCTCCGGCCACGGCACCATCGAAGCCGCCGTCCGCGCCACCAAGCTCGGCGCCTACGACTTCCTCGAAAAGCCCCTCTCGCTCGACCGCACACTCCTCGTCCTCCGCAACGCCATCAACGCGCATAAGCTCCGCGTCGAAAACCAGGAATTCGCCCACCAGCAGTCAACCCGCCACACCGTCACCGGCGAATCCGTCTCCATCAAAGCGCTGCGTCAACAAATCAAGCTCATGGCCCCCACCAACGGCCGCGTCCTCATCTTCGGCGAATCAGGCACCGGCAAAGAGCTCATCGGCCGCACCATCCACGCCGAGTCCCTCCGCCGCGACCGCATCTTCGTCGAGCTCAACTGCGCCGCCATCCCCGAAGACTTCATCGAGACCGAGCTTTTCGGCTACCGTCACGGCGCCGGCCCCGGCGGCCCCAATCAGCCCACCGAAAAACGCGGCACCTTCGAGCGCGCCGACGGCGGCACGCTCTTCCTCGACGAAGTCGGCGACATGAGCCTCAAGACCCAGGCCAAAGTCCTCCGCGCTCTCGACGAGCAGCGCTTCTACCCCGTCGGCGCCTCCACCCCCACGCACGTCGACGTCCGCGTCATTGCCGCCACCAACAAGGACCTCGAAGAAGAGATCGCCCGCGGCAACTTCCGCGAAGACCTCTTCTACCGCCTCAACGTCATCCCCTTCTACGTCCCACCCCTCCGCGACCGGAAAGAGGACATCGCCCTCCTCGCCCGCGAATTCCTCGCCGAGCTCGGCCAGGAGTACGGCCGCGCCCGCGTCGAAATCTCCGACACCGCCATCAACCAGCTCAAGACCTACCACTGGCCCGGCAACGTCCGCGAGCTCCGCAACGTCATCGAGCGCGTCCTCATCCTCAACCCCAAGGCCCAGCGCATCGAAGCCAAACACCTCCCCATGCTCGTCCAGCGCACCGACGGAATCAGTGGCCCCGGCGCGACCTCACGCGGCTCACGCGAAGAGTTCTCCACCCTGCAAGCCGCCCGCGAAGCCTACGAACGCGACTACATCCTCAAAGAACTCGACCGCAGCCACGGCAACATCTCCCGCGCCGCCGAATCCCTCGGCCTCGAACGCTCCCACCTCTACCGCAAAATGAAAACCCTCGGCATCCACTT
>DATNGO010000206.1:0-9818 GCA_035605855.1 Acidobacteriaceae bacterium
GCAAAATTGTCGACTCGTGGACTGTCGCTGCTCGAGGGAAGGTACGTTGAAGCCTGTCGCATGGCTGATCTCGCTGATCCGCGCCATGGCATCCCGCTCCTGCTCGTGTATGTCCCCCTGACACACGCGACCAGTACGCAGCCGAACTCCGCCCCTGGGACTCAGACGTCAATGTTTTGACACCGTTGAGGTCTGTCGCGGCAACACAACGACTCCCGCTCGCGTCGCCCGCAGCCTTTTTCAGGTGAAGTTGGTTGGTTCTGGGAATCAGCACCGGCAGCCTCGATATCAGATCGCGCAATCAGATCGCGCAAGCCGTTCTTATTCCCCGCGCGACAACCTGGTCAGATGGGCTTCCAGGATCAAGTGGAAGCCAACAGCGCACCAGAGCGACCAGGGCCTGAATATGGCAGGGATCCGCTGAGTCCCCAATAAGATCGCTGGCAACACGATGCAACAGTGTGCACGTATCTGTTTGGCATCACACCTTCGAATCAGCTATTCGCTGCCTCGAGGTATCTACCTGCAAGTCTATTGATTTGTTGAGTTTATTTGGTAGCGATATCGGGGCTCGAACCCGAACTCTTCGCCTTGAGAGGGCGACGTGTTAACCAGTTACACCATATCGCCACGAGGGCCAGAACGACCGCTTACAACTCGAACAGTATACCAAAGAAGCCTCGCCAGCCGAAGCCTGCACGGGGATATCCGTGCGAACCGCTAGAGCCCGAGCTTCTTGACTTCCTCGTTGTAATACTTGCGGTAAAGGATGTCCCACTCCTGCGAGCCCTCCACGATGATGCGCCGCTGCGATGCGATCTTCTGCCGCGCCGCTGCGTCGATCCTGGTCTCCTCGGTAAGCAGCTTTTCGAGCGCTTTACGGGCCTCCTGGCGGATCGTATTGCGGTCCTCCATGAACTCGACTTCGTCGATCTCTGCGAGCGTGTCGGCGACGGTGTGGGCCAGCTTGTTGAGCTTATCCCGGCTGATCCTCATAGCACCGCCTTGTATTTGCGCGCCAGCTCCATCTTCACCTTCTTGA
The DNA here is from genome assembly GCA_035605855.1 of Acidobacteriaceae bacterium. Taxonomy (GTDB): domain Bacteria; phylum Acidobacteriota; class Terriglobia; order Terriglobales; family Acidobacteriaceae; genus Granulicella. The sequence continues at coordinate 1,043 of DATNGO010000206.1, forward strand.
ACATCTCCGGGTAGCTGGCGCCGCTCTTGTGCATATCCTCCTGGAAGGCCTCCAGGATGACGCGAACCTCTTCGTTGATACGGTCCTCGAGCGCGAGCTCCTCGATAAGCGCAGTCGCTACGCGCTGGTTCATCATCTCGGGCTTGTCGCTCTTAATCATCTTCGCGGCGATCAGATGTTTTGTCGTCTGCCGCGCAAGATAGCCAATATAGTCTTTCGAAAAAATCATGGGCAGCCATAGGTTAGCACGTGAAAATCGGGTCGTCAGCCGACCGCCGTGCGCCCGCGATCTGCACAGCGCAACGGCCCGGTAATCTGCGAGAATAGTTCGTCTATGGTTCTGGATGATCTGGTAGCGGTGAAAGATGACATGATCGCGTTCATCGCCGGGCACGGCATGCGGCGCATGAACGGGTACGTCTCGGAGGACATTCCCACGGTCGTCTTCGAGACCGATAGCGATGATGGCTGGAAGGACTTCGTTGAGCACGCCAAGGCCGCCAATGCGCCGTTCATCACCATGAGTGAGGTCGTGCTCGAACCCGAGGATGTCGCTACGCTGATGGAGCAGGTCCGCAGTCACAACTACCCGGACCACGACGCGCCCGAACTGCACGATGCGCAGGAGCTGACCGAACACGTCGGGAAGACCGGCTACCTGCAGCTTGGCTTCTCGCACGGTGGCATCATGTACCTCTTCGAGACTGCAACTGACTGGTACGACACTTTCCAGAACCTCATGGAGACCATCACGGAGCTCGGCCACATCATCGTCGACGATGCCGACGATGACTGATTCCAGCAGCTGGACCGCAGCCGCTGCGCCCTCTACCGCATCCCAACAACTTTCCCGCGAGCTGAAGCTGCCGGATCCGATTGCACAGCTCCTCATCGCCCGCGGTTACGCAGACGTCTCCTCCGCGACGAAGTTCCTCAACCCTTCCCTCTCGCATTTGCATGATCCTTACGCAATGCACGGCATGCGTGAGGCCGTTGAGCGCATTCGGCAAGCGCTGCTCGCGCAGGAACCCATCCTCATCTACGGCGACTACGACGTCGACGGCACCGTTGCGACGGTTCTGCTCAAGACCGCCTGCGAGCGCACGGCGGCGGCGCTGGGCGTGACGCCGGACATCCGTTATCACATCCCGCACCGGTTGCGTGAGGGCTACGGCATGCGTGAGTCGCGCATCGCAGACGCCGCCGCCGAGGGAGTGCGGCTGGTGGTCTCGGTCGACACCGGCATCCGCGCGCATGCGGCCGCTGAAGAGGCCGCCCGGTTAGGGCTCGATCTCATCGTCACCGACCACCACCTCCCGGACGAGCTGAACGGTCCCCCGCGCGCACTCGCCGTGCTGAACCCCAATCAGCGGGGCTGCGAATATCCCTGCAAGGACCTCTGCGGTGCCGCTGTAGCGTTCAAGCTCGCACAGGCGCTGCTCCAGGGCGCGGCCCGTGACGACGCCGAGCACGATCGCCTCCGCAGCAAGACGCTGCCGTCGTTCCTCAAGCTGCTGGCCATTGCCACCATCGCAGACTCCGTCCCGCTCATCGACGAAAACCGCACCATTGCATCTATTGGGCTGCGCGAGCTCCGTAGCCCCGCGCAACCTGGCCTGCGCGCGCTGATGGAGCTTGCCGGCATCGACACCTCCCGCCCTGTCTCCGCCACCGACGTCGGCTTCCGGCTCGCGCCGCGCCTGAACGCAGCGGGCCGCATGGAGATTGCGAGCGATGTGGTCGAACTTTTTCTCTCGCGCGATCCCGTCGCCGCACGCGCGCTCGCCGAGAAGCTGCATCGCCTGAACGACGACCGGCGCGCTACCGAGGCCAACGCGCTGCGCGAGATCGAACAGCAGATCGAGGCACTGCTTGCCGCCCCCGATGGCCTTCCCGCTTGCCTGGTCCTGGACGATCACGGCACCCGGACCGCCGGCTGGCACCGCGGTGTGGTCGGCATCCTTGCCTCACGCGTCGCCGAGCGCACGGGCCGTCCTGCCCTGGTGCTGGCGCATGAAGATGGCACGGCGCACGGCTCCGGCCGCTCGGTTCCGGGCTTCCACTTGCTCGATGCCCTCACCTCCATGCACGAGCAGTCCAACGGCATGCTCTTCTCACGCTTCGGCGGGCACGCACATGCGGTCGGCTTCGCGCTGCCCTCTACTCACGTGCCTCAACTCCGCGATTCGCTAGCCGGCATCGCTGCCAGCCAACTTGGCCTGACGCCTGTCGCCCAGGAGTCGCGCTTCGATCTCGAGTTACGCTTCGTCGAAGTCACACCCAGCCTCCTCGCCGTACTTGAGCAGCTTGCGCCCTTCGGTCTCGGTAATCCGGATCCCATCTTCGTCACACGCGGCGTGCGGCTGCTTACTCCGCCGCGCATCCTCGCCGACCGGCATGTACGTCTCTCGCTCCAGGATCACGACGGCGGCGCTCGCTTCAGTGGCGTCGCCTGGGGCCGCCGCACCTCCTGGGCTGAGCTGTCCCGGCAGCAGAGCTGGGCTCCCGGCGACTGCTTCGATCTCGCCTACCATCTCCGCCGCAACTGGCATCCTGACTTCGGTGGTTGGGAGCTCGAGATCATTGCGCTCGAACGCCGGCCCTGAGGGCCGCTGAGACTCAAGTTTGTAACGGCCTGAATGACGTGTAATTCATTCGTCATAAAAGTTTTGGACCTCCGGAGCACCCTGCGTCGTCCTATATACTGACCCTTTGCATATGGCCAAAATTGGAAAATCCCAATCACGCGCGTGGCTCTGGATTTTGCTCGCGATCGTCGTTGTCGTAGCGGTTTTCCTCTTCATGCACCGGAAGCCTGTTATTGAGGTTAAGGCTGAGGCCGTCAGCCGGCAGGATCTCATCAGCACCATTCCAACCAACGGCAAGGTTGAGCCCATCGTTGACTTCCAGGCTCATGCCCCCGGCCCCGGCACAGTGGCAAAGATTTACGTTCATCTGGGCGAGAAGGTTCACGCCGGTCAGCAGCTGCTCCGTATGGACTCCGCTGAGGCCGCCAGTCGCGTCTCCACCGCTGCAGCCAGCCTGCAGAGCAGCGAAGCCGCACTCCAGAACATGCAGCACGGTGGAACGCAGGATGAGCGTCTCGCGCGGCAGGCCGAACTGGCAGCCGCCCAGAACCAGGTTCAACAGGCACAGGCAACCCTCGCCACCGATCAGAAGCTTCTCGCCCAGGGCGCCGCTTCACCCAATGAGGTCGCGTTATCCCAGCAGCGGCTGACAAACGCCCAGCAGCACGTCGCGCAGATCCAGAAGCGCATGCAGGAGCGCTACGGAAGCGTTGATCTTTCCGCACAGCGTGCGCAGGTTGCCCAGGCCCGCGCCAGCCTCTCGGCCGCGAAAAACGGCTACTCCGACGTGGACATTCATGCTCCGTTCGCCGGCACGATCTATTCCCTGCCAGTTGCGCAGTATGACTTTGTGCAAGCCGGCCAGGCGCTCATCAACGTCGCCGACCTCACCAAGCTGCAGATCCGCGCCTACTTCGACGAGCCGGAGATTGGCAAACTCGCCGCCGGCCAGCCGGTTGCCATTACCTGGGAAGCCAAGCCCAACCTTGTGTGGCATGGCCACGTCAAACAGGCCCCTACCACCGTCATCACCTACGGCACCCGCAACGTCGGCGAGTGCCTCATCACCGTCGATGACGCACGCGGCGACCTGCTGCCCAACACCAACGTCACCGTTCGAGTCACGACTGCGCGGCACGACAATGTGCTCAGCGTACCGCGCGAGGCCCTGCATACCGAGGGTTCCGTCAACTTCGTCTACAAGATCGTCAACAAAAAGCTTGTCCGCACACCCGTGCAGATCGCTCCGAATGCGGTCGTTAACCTCACCCGCGCCGAGATCACCAGCGGCCTCAATGAGGGCGATCTTGTCGCTCTCCGCGCAACCAACGAGGTCGATCTCTCCAACGGGCTCAGAGTCAAGTCTGCCCAATAGTTCATCCATGCATCTTTTCAATCCACCTGCATCGAAAGCCCTCGCCTGCCTCTCCAGCATTCGCCGTGCCGTCCTCGTGCTCGGCGGCATTGCGCTTCTCGCGCTTCCCTGGGCGTCCCGCGCAGCAGACCTTCCCTCTGCGGCTCACTCATTGCTCGACGGCAATAACGACAACGCCGTCGCACAGCTGAAGCAGATCCTCGCTTCCGATTCATCCAACGGTCAGGCGCACCTTCTGCTCTGCCGCGCCTACTACGCGCAGTCGATGGCCTCGGCCGCCGCCGCGGAGTGTGCCGCTGCTCTGCGTACGCTCGCCAACGACAGCTCCGCGCAGGACTGGGCTGGCCGCGCCTTCGGCATGCAGGCCGACAGCTCCGGTCCCATCGCAGGTCTGCGCCTCGCCTTTAAGGTTCGCAACGCCTTTGAGGCGGCGGTTCGCCTCAACCCGCTCAATGGCGACGCCGTCAACGATCTCAGCGAATACTACATCGACGCTCCCTCCATCGTCGGCGGTGGCTTCGAGAAGGCCGCACTCCTCGCCGACCGCTCGCAGTCGCAGCTTCCGCAGAACGCCCACCGCATGCGGGCCATGGCCGCCGAGAAACAGAAGGACTACGGCACGGCCGAGCGTGAATTCCACGCCGCCGCCGCCGTAGCGAACCGGCCCAATGCATGGGCTGACCTCGGCGCCTTCTACTCCCGCCGCACGCAGCCGGACAAGGCCGTCGAGGCCCTGCGCCGCGCGATTCTTCTCGATCACGTACATGACGCCACGCTGGTAGACGCTGCCACGACTCTCACCGAGATCAATCGCGAGCCTCGCTTCGCCGAGCGCGCTCTCCGCGACTACCTTGCCTCGCACTCGAAGTCCGACGCCGCTCCCGCCTTCAAGGTCCACGTCATGCTCGCGAAACTGCTTCGCGACGAAGGCAACACCGCGGACGCTAAGATCGAACTCGAGCACTCTCTCGAGCTGGCCTCCGGTTACGCTCCCGCACGCAGGGAGCTCGCCGCAATCGAACACGAAGAAACCATCGCAGAGCGCTAGGCACTGCAACGGAGGCGGACGAAAACGACGATGCACCGGCATTACTCAGTCGTTCGGACTAACGCGGCCGCAGTCCTGATCCTCACGGTTCTGGTGCTCGCGCCTGCCTTCCAGTCTGCCTGCGCGCAGATCTCGCTGGTCTCCGCGGTCGATCTCGCCCTCAAAAACAACCCACGCGTGCGTCTCGCACAGGCTGACGTCGACAAATCCACGGCCGTCCTGAAAGAAAGCAAGGACGTCTACATTCCTGCGATCTCCGTCGGATCGGGCCTCGGCTACTCTTATGGTTACCCCCTGGGCCAGCCATCGATCGTCAACGCCCAGATAACCGGCGCCATCCTCAGCTGGTCGCAACGTGATTACATTCGCGCCGCGCGCCTCGGCCTGCAGGCCGCTGTACTCAGTCTTAACGACGCCCGGGCCGCCGTTGAAGAGGACACCGTCGTCACCTACCTCGCACTTGACCGCGACCTGGCACGCGAGCAGGCGCTCGACGAACAGCTTGCACGCGCCGAGCAACTTGTCACCATCGTCACCGACCGCCTCAACGCTGGCGTCGACAGCCAGATGGATCTCACGCAGGCCAGGCTCACCGCTGCACAAATTAGTCTTGCGTACCTCGACGCGCAGGACGAGACCGCGACGGACCAACTCCATCTTGCGCACCTCATCAGCCTTCCATCCACAAACCTCGCCACCGTTCCTGACAGCGTGCCCCACCTCGGCAGCCCGGCCTCCGATGAAGTGACCGCAGGACTGCCCGACAGTCCTGCCGTCAAGGCAGCACTTTCCACCGCCGAGTCCAAGCAACGCCTGGCCTGGGGCGACTCCAAGAGGCTCTACCGGCCGCAGATCTTCCTTGCCGGTGAGTACAGCCTTTTCGCAAAGTTCAACAATTACCAGCTTTACTTCCCTCCCAACACCTTTCGCTATAACAACGCCGGTATCGGCATCCAGATGAGCTGGCCCATCTTCGACCACGCTCTCAAGGCGAAGGCCGAAGAGTCCGCCGCGGACGCCGCGCACGCCTTCGCTGACTACGACAATGCCCGCATCAAAGAGCAGGAGGGCCACGTCCGGCTCGCCCGCAGCACGCGTACCCTGGCTGCCAAGGCCGAGGTCGCTGACCTCCAGCAGCAGTTGGCCTCCCAGCAGCTCGCCTCCGTCCAAACGCAGCTTCAGGCCACTGCTGCGAACCCCAGCCTGCCGCAACGCACACCTAAAGACCAGGCCAACGCGGAAATCGACGAGCGCGGCAAATACGTCTCGATGCTCAACTCACGATTCGATCTTCAGCAGGCGCAGGTGCAGCTGATGCGTGCCCAGGGCAGCCTCGACACATGGCTCCGCACCGCCGCTGCGTCGCCTTCTGCGGTTCCCCGCCCCACTCCATAACTCGTTGTTGTCATTGTCTTTCTTATTCTTCGCGCAAGGGGAATCTTTCTCTCTACTCCTGCGTCACTACGCGCCCTTTTCGCCGTAACGAAATGGTAAAATGAGGTTTATCGTATGCCGCTTAAAACCCTGCTCCTGAATCCGCCCTCTTTCGAGAACTTCGACGGCGGCGCCAGCTCCCGCTGGCCCGCAACCCGCGAGATCGAGTCCTACTGGTACCCCGTCTGGCTCGCCTATCCCGCCGGCATGCTGGAGGGTTCGCGGCTGCTCGACGCCCCGCCCCACCACATCTCCGCCGACGAGACCATCGAGATCGCCAAGGGCTACGAGTTCCTGGTGCTCTTCACCTCCACCGTCGGCTGGTCCGGCGACCACGGTCTTGCTCGCGCCATCAAGGCCGCGAACCCCACCATCAAGATCTGCTTCGTCGGGCCGCCAGTCACCACCGACCCCGATCGCGCTCTCAACGAGTGTGAAGTCATCGACTTCGTATGCCGCCGCGAGTTCGACTTCTCCGTCGTCGAGTTCGCCAACGGCAAGCCGCTGAACGAAATCCTCGGCATCAGCTACAAAGACTCGACCGGCACCATCCAGCACAACCCCGACCGCCCGCAAGTCGAAGATCTCGACGCGATGCCCTGGGCCACCAAGATCTACAAGCGCGACATGGACGTCACGAAGTACAACGTCCCGTTCCTTCTGCACCCCTACATCGCGCTCTACTCCACCCGCGGCTGCCCCGCGCAGTGCACCTTCTGCCTCTGGCCGCAGACCCTCTCCGGTCACGCCTGGCGCAAGCGCTCCACCGACGACGTCGCTGCCGAGCTTAAGTGGGCCAAGGAGAACTTCCCGCACGTCAAGGAATTCTTCTTCGACGATGACACCTTCAATATCCAGAAGGACCGCACCATCGAGCTCTGTGCCAAACTCAAGCCGCTCGGCATCACCTGGTCCTGCACCTCACGCACGACGACCCACCGCGACACCCTCAAGGCCATGAAGGAAGCCGGCTGCCGTCTGCTCATCGTCGGCTTCGAGTCCGGCGACCCGCAGATCCTCAAGAACATCAAGAAGGGCGCCACCGTCGAGCGCGCGCGTGAGTTCGTCAAGGACTGCCACGACCTCGGCCTGATTATCCACGCCGACTTCATCCTCGGCCTCCCCGGCGAAACCAAGGAGTCCATCCGCAACACCATCAACTTCGCCAAGTCGCTTGACTGCGAAACCATCCAGGTCTCCGTAGCGCACGCCTACCCCGGCACCGAGTTCTACGACTTCGCCAAGCGCAACAACTTCATCACCAACGAAAAGATGGAAGACGGCGGCGGCCATCAGATGGCGCACATCGAATACCCTGGCCTGCCCACCGAGTACGTCATGGAGCAGGTGCATCGCTTCTACGACGAGTACTACTTCCGCCCCAAGGCCGCGGCCCGCGTGGTCTGGAAGGCCATCGTCAACCGCGATGTCCCCCGCCTCTACGTCGAAGCCAGATCCTTCATGAAGCTCCGCTCGCAGCGCAACAAGGCCGCCCGCGCCAAGGCCGAAGAGAAGGCCATCAAAGCACAGGAATCCGTCAGCCTCAACGCGTAGGCCTCTCTTTGCTCAACGTATGAAACGGTCAGCCACGGCTGGCCGTTTCATTTTCGCCGTTGCTTTTCGTTCTGTCATTCCCGTACCGGGGCCCCCAGCCAGCTTGGGGTGGAGTAGGGAATCTGCCTTCACTGAAAACTGTTAACTGACAACTCGAAACTGGATCGAGACCCGCTGTTGCTTTTGCCTTTGCCCTTGCCTTTCTTTCTGTCATTCCCGGAGGAAATCTGCTTTCACTCGGACCTTCATCCGAGCATCAGGTAGTCGCCAAACCCTCCATGCCTATATCATCAGCACGCCTCATGAAACCACTGAAGGAGCCCTCCCGAATGAAGCAACTCAAATACTGGCTTGTCCTCTGCGCCGCATTGCTGATGGTCTTTGGCGCAAGCTCAGTCTTCGCCGCAACCGGCATGACCGGCACCTGGATTGGCCAGATGCAGACGCCCGACGGCAACAGTTTCTCGCTCACTTTCGTCTTCAAGCAGGACGGCGCCAAGCTCACCGGAACCGTCACAGGCCCGCAGGGCGACCCCCTCACCATCGACAAGGGCACGGTCGATGGCGACAAGTTCTCCTTCAACGTCTCCTTCAACGGCACGACGATCACGCACACTGGCACTCTCACCGGTGATGAGATCAAAATGACTACCAAGTCCGATTCGGCCGACTTCCCAGCCCGGGAAATCACGCTAAAACGCTCTGCGCCTAGTTCGCCACCGGCTGCGACGCCGCATCAATAACCATCACATCGACCATCGTTTTCTTCGCTTCGAT
>DATNGO010000207.1:0-36829 GCA_035605855.1 Acidobacteriaceae bacterium
CTACGACTACCAGATCTGGAGCGTGAAGCGTATGGAAGGTAGCTTGTAATAGGCCGCATCGTGGTAACTCCGGGCGGATTAATGCTACTAAGTTGGATAGAGCGCGGTTTCGTGCAATTTGCCGGTGAGCGACATCCCGGGGACGTAAATCCGCGGCATAGGTAACATCGGGACTTGCACCCTTAAAAATTTCGTCTACTTTGAGAGAAATAGAATGCAGGCAGAGTCAGTGCAGGTCTCGTTTTTTCCACCTGTCCCAGCGGAAGCATTCAGGGAAATATTGTTGATGTAGGCGTAGTCGTGCTTTTTATCGCCATCGTGATACACGAGCCTATTGAGGTGTTTACCCGGGCCCTTTGGAAGATCGAAGGTCCCGCCGCCCTTGGCGATTACATAGATGAAGTTGCTGGGAGAGCTATTGGATGGGTCAAGATCGCAAGTGGCGTTATCTGTACTCTCGGCGCAGACCAGTATCATGTGGCGATTATCGGGATTCGTATCTACGACATCGATCTCCCATTCAGTCGCTCCACTCGATGCCGACGTCACTTGTTCCGTGTCCAGGCCAAACTCCTCGCTAACAAGTTGGTAATTTATCAAGGTCGGTTTAACTTTCGGATCGAAAGTCGCTTTGTAGCAAGTCGTCTTAGTGGTCGCGGTACTGCCGTCGCACGTTTTCCAATCGGATTTTCTCGCTCTGAAGTGTATGGAACCTCCGCTAATGACTATCGGGGTATCCATTCCGCTTGGGATGCCGGCCTTCGCAGCCGCGCCCGGGGGGGGACCCGCCACAACCGGAGCCGGTGCTGATTTACATCCCACGACGAGCACCATAGCCAGGCCTGCGATGGCCAGTTGACCACTTGTAAACCTGTGCCTGCGTCCTTTCCCTGCTGCGATCATGGCTCTCCTCCGAGGGGATGGATTCGATGGCCCGCTACCTGAGAGTTCCTGCAATTTGTAGATCGGGACGTGCCAGATAGCTTTGCAACAATTGAGGGGTCCAAGTATTCCGCAGACTGTTTACGGTGTCAATGGCTTCTGCAAAATATTTGTTGTAGTTCGTGTCGTCTTTCGCTGCCTTGAACGCGGCGGCTTCCAGCAGCGTGCTGTGCAGCAGCGAGTCATTCTGTGAAACGCGCTTGAAGTAGTCATGAGCCTTCGCAGCCGTCTCTTCTGCTTCATTGTTCATTCCGAGTGCGAGATAGATCTCTGCGTCGGCTAACTCCCCGGTTGCGACGTCTTCAGGTTTGCCATGAGTATCGTTGGCAGGTTGCTCGGCGATATATTCGAGCGCCTGCCGCTTCATGCCCAGGTGAGCCTCAGCGATCGCGATAGCCTGCTGTAAATCGTCCTGACCGCCACTCATCGTACCCCGATTCGCCAGCAATTGCTTCGCAAGTTCGAGCGCCGGTTTGAAATGCCGTTGACTGAGCAGGGACTGAACGCGGTTGATGCCAGCCCACGTAGCAAGAGACTCTGTGCCGGAGACAGACTGCAGCATCCTTTCAGTCTCTGCGTAGCGGCCTAACCGCCAAAAAACAGCCCCGCAGTGAAGAGCCTGAAAGGCACGATCCTTCGCGGTGTCCGTCAGAGCCAAGGCAGTTTGGTAGTGGCTTAATGCATCGGGGTATTGCTCCATCTGCAGATATATACTGCCTACGGTCTCCTCGGATTGCATCATAAGAGGCCGCACGCCAGATTGTTTGATCAGATCGAGAAGTTCGTTCGCCGACCGCAAAGCCTGTTGGTATTGCCCCTTATCACGTTGGGCGCGTATGAGCAGCGTCGCGGCATTCTTGCCTTCCGTAAAAAATCCGTTGCGGCTGTAATAGTCCAGGGCCAACTGAGCTGGAGCGATAACATGATCCGGCTGGCCCTTTTGGCTCATCAAGCTGGCCAGTGTGACGTTGGCTAACGCCTCGGTTCGCGGCTGGGGGCTCTGGTGAAGGATATTAAACGCATCCTGCAGGCTCTTATCTGTGTCGGAAAGGTCACCTTCTCCCAGCTGCGCGCTCGCGAGCCTGACAAATCCGTTTGCTGCCCATGATTCAAGCTGATTGTCGCGGGCGAGCTTGATAGCCTGTTCCGCGTCGTTGACCGATTCCTTATAGGCACCCGAGCCGTACGCCAGACTGCTAAGCTGCGTCAGCGTTCGAATCTTCAGTTGAACGCTGGGAATCCCATCCGCTTCCTGTGAGGCCTTTTCGAGTAGACCTTTCGCTTTGGCCAATTCACCGTTACGATTGGCTGCGTAACCCCGCTCATAATCCAGCTCTGCCAATCCTTCGGCATTGGATGAATTCTGATAGAGCGTTTCGACTTGCTGAAAGGCGCTGTTTGATTCCGGCACGTGGTGTTGACGGGCCTGGAGTACGCCGATGTGCATGTAGGATGCTGCGTCGTCCGGATCCAGTGCTGAGGCTCGGGCATATTCTGCCAACGCCTGTTGTGGGTCGCCGGCTCTCTCATAAGCCATCCCTAGATCCACGTGAGCAGGTGCTTGTTCAGAAGGCGTTGCATCGGCGGCAATGCGCCGGTATCTCTCGATTGCAGCTTGGTCGTTGCCGAGAACGCTTGCCTGAATCGCACTCAGATACATTCGGTCACGAGGCGGAAAGGCGTGTCCTCCCGAAGCTGCAATTAACATCTCGCGCTGAGCATTTCCCTGAAAATCGAGATCTTCCCACGCCTCCGCCAGCCGAGCGTGTGCCATCGGAAACCCGGAGTCTTTTGAAATAGCCGTCTGGAGGTATCGGATCGCCTTTACGTAGGTGCCGTCTCGAAGCGCAACCACACCGGGCCGATACCAGCGAAGAGCTTCTTGATCAGGGTGGTAATACTGGCTCGAGTGCCAGAAGGCTATACCCGCCCAGACACCGGCAACCACGACAACCGTGAATAATACGAGCGCGGCCCACGGCTGATCCTTGTGAATGTAGCGGAGATTGCCTGGCCCCGGTCGAAGCGCCTTCGCCACTTCTCGAGCAGACTGGTATCGCTTTTCAGGCTCATACTCCAGACAACGCTCAATGACGCGGTCCCAACGACGAGGAAGCGAAGGGACGAGTGATGAAGCCGGCTTCGGGCGGTGGGCTCGACCGATCGCAGCAGCTATGGGGCTATGTGCCGGATAGGGGTGGGTTCCCGTGACTAACTCGTAAAGGACGATTCCCAAAGCATAGACATCGGTGGCCGGTGAGACCGCGTTTGCCTCGAATTGCTCGGGGGCCATGTATTCCGGGGTTCCCGTGATTGCTCCCGCCACGGAGCTTTCCTGCCAACTGGCTGAGAACTTGCCTTGTGGCAAACCTTCATTGAAATCGAAAACGCGTGCCAACCCGAAATCCATGAGCACGGTGCGAACGGTGGCGCCTCGTTGGCAAATCATGATGTTCGTGGACTTCAGATCACGATGAATGATCCCTTCCTCGTGAATGAGTTCGAGCCCTTTGCATATATCCAGGGCAATACTGCGGGCCTCCTTCCAGGGAATCGGCCCTTCGTCCTTCAATTTGCTGCTGAGTGTTGTCCCATCCAGGTATTCCATCGTCAGGAATGCCGTGATGGGATGTCCATCGGTCGCCGGAACAAGGAAGATCTCATGAATACGGCAGATTTGTGGGCCGCTAACTTTTCTGGCGAGATGCACTTCTCGCCGAAACCGTTCCAGCGCGGCGGGCGAGGACGCTATCGTGTTGCGGACTGTCTTCAGAGCAATGAGCCCCAGCTCCAGATCTTCGGCCTGATAGACCTCCCCCATACCGCCCCAGCCGATGAGCCGCAGAATCCGAAAGCGATCCAGGATCAACTCGCCCGGTTCAAATCGCGTTGTGTTCCCTACGGCGTCAGCGAAGCCACCACGGTGTAGCTCCGGAACGCCGGTTGTCTGCTGTTCAGCGATGAGTAACTCCAACAGATGTTCTTTGAGCTCCGGGGTGTCGACGCACGCTTCCTCGACGAAGGCGGCGCGGTCCTTGGGATATCGTTCCATTGCCTTATGGAACAAAGGCTTAATGCGCTGCCACACCTCGGCGGTCATTGCCTGGATGAGAGTTCTTTCTTCAGCCATGCTCGTGCCATCGTCCAGTCTCGTTTGACGGTTCGGGGCGAAACGCTGAGATTCGCGGCAATCTCCTCGAAGGTAAGACCTCCGAAGAAATGCAGCTCAAGGATTTCGGCCTGTCTCGGATCGAACCGTGCTAATTGATTGAGTGCCTCATCAATCGCCAACACGTCGATCAACGATTTGGCCGAGGGAAGAAGATCGTCATCGAGGGTGACCTGTATGGCTCCTCCTCCTCTCTTTTCGGCGCGGTACACGCGAGCATGGTCGATCAAAACATTGCGCATTACTCGAGCGGCTGTTCCGAGACATCGAGCACGGTCGCGCCAAACGGACTCCGTCTGGGCAGCGAGCCGCATATATGCTTCATTAACTAGTGCTGTGGGCTGGAGGGTGTGATTTCCGCGTTCGTGCCGCATCTTTGCGGCTGCCAATCGATGCAACTCAGCATAGAGGCTGGAGCTCAATTCCTGCTCCGGTCCCGTGGGCGACCTACGAGGCAGCGAATCCATGGAAGCCCCCATTGGTGGCCAGAGTATATGGCCAAATGTTCTCCCAGCGAAAGCATTTTGTGCTTCTTGCGGCTGTCAAGCACCGCCCCCAGGAGCGCGGCATCGCTCACTGATGTCTAGAGGATTCCACTGGAATGCTCGACATGTTGGCCGGGATTGAGAACAAATTCGTGTCTGGCGATGAGGCGCTACAGCACAGCTTCTGACAAGCGCGCTTCGCGACGGCGTTATCCCCGCCTCCCCATTCGGCGAGGGCATGCGCAAGACGTGGCGTTTCCTTCCCTCTAAAGTTCACGACTGGATGCAACGCCGGGTAAACTCGGATGGCCATCCGTGCCGCTCGAATCGGAGGAAACCGAATTCAGCAGAGCACGCTATCAGCAAGGAAGCATCCGTCGGGTATTGCGGAAGAAAGGCGCTTCGGATCAACATCAACAGCACAATCCCCTCGTCCCTCGGTCTTCGGCATGACCTTCTAGGAACTTGCCGGTCACTACGTGGCGAGGGAACTCGACCCTGGTCAGAGCGGGGCAAGGAAGCCGAAGTCGCACTCCACAGTCGAGGCCTATCGCCGCTATTTGAAGCGGCAAGCCCAAGAGAAGATCGTAACCAGCATCTCGCAGCGAAGCAACAAGTCTCCAAACCGGAACTTTCTGAAGGTTCTGGAGCCGTGCAGTGAGATATTGTGGGTCGTGTATGGGTCGCGCTTTTCGGCTCGATTCTCCTAAGCCCCTTAGATTGTGGTGGCCAGGGACGGGATCGAACCGCCGACGCCGGCCTTTTCAGGGCCGCGCTCTACCACTGAGCTACCTGGCCTCCGCTCACAACAAATCCGGGGCAGCGGAGTCGCCGCCGGACTACACTCGTTCTGACTTCGCCTGCCTGTGTCGGGAGGGAACTGGCCGCCCGCATCGCACGCGCAGCCTCAGATACGAGCCCCAGTATACCAACGCGCGTCCGCTGCGCCAAACATGCTCGCCAGGCGTGAGGAACGGCGGCCTCTCGTATCATCTTCAGAACACATAGCTGCAGCACACTCGCGTCACCTGTGGTGCGCCGCTGGGAGAGTCTGTTCATGGTCCGTCGCTTGCTCTGCTGTCTTGTCGCCGCACTTATCTCCGCCGCGGCACTGCGCGCGCAAGCGCCTACACCCGGCGAGGTTCGCGCGGAGCGTGTGCTCGAGGCCGCGAAGAAAGCGGGCAATCCTGAGCTATACGCGCTGCTGAAGACCATGCCCAAGGGCGCCGATCTCCACATGCATCTCTCTGGCGCCGTCTATGCCGAAACCTTCATCGAGGACGGCGCTCGCGATGGTCTCTGCGCCGCTGCGGTCGATCCCGGCACGCCCGCCATTCCCCAGGGCCAGAATGCGCTGCGCTTCGTCCCGCCGCAGCATGACAAGCCGAACGACTGCGCACACGGTCAGGCTCTCGTCGCCGACGCCTTCAAGAACCAGGCGCTCTATGATTCGCTCGTCGACAGCTTCTCGATGCGCGCGTTCGTCGCCACCCAGAGCATCAACGGCCACGATCAGTTCTTCGCGACGTTCGGGCGCTGGAGCGGCATGAAGGATCACTCCGGCGAGTGGCTCGACGAAGTGGCAACCCGCGCCGCCGCGCAGAACGAACAGTATCTCGAGATCATGCAGACACCGACCTTTACGCATGCCCGTGAGATTGGGAACAGGATCGGCTGGCCGGAAGGCGCAGAGAGCTCCGTCACGCCCGCGCAGCTCGCCCCGCTTCGCGACAAGCTAATTTCAGCGGGCCTGCGTGACGAGGTTGCAGTCGATCGCGCCGAGCTTTCGCATTCGCTCGATGTCCGCAACAGCATCGAGCACTGCAAGAGGCCGAGCGAAGCTTCGCCAGCCTGTCACGTGCAGGTTCGCTTCCTCTATCAGGTCCTCCGCGGCTTTCCGCCGCAGCAGGTCTTCGCGCAAACTCTGCTCGGCTTCGAGGTCGCCAGCGCGGACCCCGACGTCGTCGGCATCAACTTCGTGATGCCCGAAGACGGCTCCATCTCGATGCGCGACTACCACCTGCAGATGCAAATGCTCGACTACCTGCACTCTGTCTATCCAAAGGTCCACATCACGCTGCACGCGGGTGAATTGGCCCCGGGTATGGTGCCGCCGGCAGGCCTCAGCTTTCATATTCGCGAGGCCATCAACCTTGGCCACGCGGAGCGCATCGGCCATGGCGTTGATGTGCTCTACGAAGACAATCCGCTTCGTCTGCTGCACGAGATGGCCATGAAGCACATCATGGTAGAGGTCAATCTCACTTCCAACGACGTTATCCTGAACGTCAGCGGCTCAGACCATCCGCTGCATGCGTACCTCGCCGCGCACGTGCCCTTCGCGCTCTCCACCGACGACGAAGGCGTCTCCCGCATCGACCTGACACACGAGTATGTAAAGGCCGCCGACGATCAGGATCTGACCTACGCCGAACTGAAGCAGTCTTCGCGCGCCTCGCTCGAGCACAGCTTCCTCCGCGGCGAAAGCCTGTACGTGACGCCGGATGACTTCGCGCGACGCAAGCCCGCCTGCGCTCCGACCATCACGGCGAGCAGCACACCGTCCCGCGCCTGCCAGGCTCTGCTCGACGCCAACGAGAAGGCCGCCCAGCAGTGGGAGCTGGAGCGGAGGTTCGCCGTCTACGAGGCTTCCTTGCGATAACTCACAGATCCGATAACTCACAGATTCGGAACGCTCTGCGCTACACTCATCGCACATAAACCAAGCCCGAAAGGATACCCATGAAGCGCGCCATCGCCATCATTCTGGAGACGATCCTGTTTCTCTTCGTCTTCCTCGCCGGCTCGCTCCTACCTGCCTTTCCCTCCTCGCATCTGCCGTCGTGGGATGTGAACCTCGGCGGCACACGCTACTTTGTGCTGGATGGCATCGTATTCATGTTTATCCTTTATCTCCTGTTCCTCGTTCTCGGCGCCGCGCGTCACCGGCTGCGGTCGGCGGTCCTGACCTCGACGGTGGCGGTGGTACTCGCCTTGGTTCTGGGGCTGGCGATGAAGTTTGGATTCGCTACCCGTTGATTCTTCAGGGCTTGCGATTCGTGCTCCGAATTAATGTCCTGCAATCCACACTTGAAGCATCACACCTATAGGTGGTGAAGCTCCGGTTTGATAGTCTCTTCTCAGGAAATTTGCAGGGTTTTCGTGCCTTACCAGGCCGAACTCGCGTCCCCTTTCATCCCCCTGCACCCCGGCGGTGCTATTGCGTACACCGTTTGGAGAAATGGATTCTGAACTGCGCATGAGTGAATCAATCGCGTCGGCCCGTCAAACGTTTCCCCAAACCACTTCCGTCGACCTTGCCGATCGCAAGATCGCGTACTTCTCCATGGAAATCGCCCTCCGCAAGGACCTGCCGACCTACTCGGGCGGCCTCGGCATGCTGGCCGGCGACACGTTGCGTTCGGCGGCCGACACCGGCGCCTCCATGGTGGCCATCTCACTGGTGCATCGTCGCGGCTACTTCCAGCAGCATCTGGACTCTTCTGGTCAGCAGACCGAGTCGGACGTCGTCTGGTCGCCTGAGGCCGTGCTGCCCCAGGCTGGCACCACGATCAGCATCCAGATGCAGTGCCGCGAGATTTCGATTCGCGCCTGGCGATTCGACATCGTTGGCTGCACCGGCCACGTCATTCCCGTCTTCCTGCTGGACGCCGACATCGACGGCAACGACCCCTACGACCGCACGCTGACCGACCACCTCTACGGCGGCGATACCTACTACCGGCTCTGTCAGGAGACCATCCTCGGCCTCGGCGGCATTCATCTGCTGCATGCCTTGGGCGTGCAGCCTGAGGTCTGCCACATGAACGAGGGCCACGCCGCGCTGCTGACCATCGGCCTGCTCGAGTCTCGCCTGAACGGTGCGCCGCTGCGCAACGCCACGGAAGCGGATGCCGAAGCCGTTCGCCAGATCTGCGTCTTCACCACGCACACGCCGGTTCCCGCCGGCCACGATCAGTTTGGCGCCGACCAGATGTATTCCGTCCTGGGCCACGAGCGCGCCTCCTGCATCGAGCGTTTCGACGCGCTGCACAATGGTCTGCTCAACATGACCTATCTGGCGTTGCGCTTCTCGCGCTACGTCAATGGCGTGGCGATGCAGCACGGCAAGGTCTCGCAGGGCATGTTCCCTGAGTACCGCGTGTACGCCATCACCAACGGCGTCCACGCCGCCACATGGCTTTCCGAGCCCTTTCATGAGCTCTTCGACAAAGAGATCCCGGAGTGGCGGCACGATAACCAGTACTTCCGCTCGGTCTACGGAATTGAGCCTCACGTGATCGAGGCGGCGCACGCGCTCGGCAAACAGCGGCTCCTTGCAACCGTGAAAGCACGCACCGGCGTTGACTATGATCCGAACATTCTCACGCTCGGATTCGCGCGCCGCGCCGCTACGTACAAGCGCGCCACGCTGCTGTTCCGCGACTGCCAGCGTCTGCACGATCTTGCCGAGCGCATCGGCGGCCTGCAGATTTTGTTTGCCGGCAAGGCCCACCCAGCGGATAACGCGGGCAAGGCGCTCATCTGCGAGGTCTTCGCCGACGCTGCAAAGTTCGAATCCTCGAGACTCCGCATCCTCTACCTCGAGAACTACGACTGGGATCTCGGCCAGCAGCTCACAAATGGCGTTGACGTGTGGCTGAACACGCCGCGCCGTCCATACGAGGCCTCCGGAACCAGCGGTATGAAGGCCGCGCTCAACGGCGTTCCCTCGCTCTCCGTGCTGGACGGCTGGTGGATCGAAGGCTGCGCCGAGAACACGACAGGCTGGGCCATCGACGACTTCGACAATGAGGCGCAGGAGGCTGAGCAGCTCTACACCAAGCTCGAGACCGTTATCGCCCCGCTCTACGCCAACAAGGAAGCCTTCGCGCGTATCCGCCAGCACTGCATTGGGATCAACGGAACCTTCTTCAACACACACCGCATGCTTGGACAGTACGTCTCCAACGCTTACTTCCCGCAGGCCAGCTCCATTGCCTCGACCGATCAGGAGATCACCGACGATCTCCGCGAGCCGGCCTTCTTCTAATTCATGCGAACGAGCACAGGCCGCCCCTTCGGGGGCGGCCTCCTCTTTTGCCGCTCCGCCGCGCTATCCTTGCCACATGACTCCCAAACCCGGCGACCTCATCGAAGACTTCACGCTGCCTGATCAGGACGGCAACCCGATCACGCTCTCGCAGTTCAAAGGCTCGCCCGTCATTCTCTTCTTTTATCCGCGTGCCGACACGCCCGGCTGCACCATCGAAGCCTGCGGTTTTCGTGATCAATTCGCAAAGCTGAAGAAGGCCGGCGCAGTCGTCCTCGGCATCTCCCGTGACACAGTGAAGGCGCAGAAAAAATTCGCAGAGAAGTACGACATCCAGTACCCCCTGCTCGCCGACGCGGATGAAATGCTCATCAAGCGATTCGATCTTCTCCGCAACAAGACGATGTACGGCAAGCCCGTCACCGGCGTTGCACGCACCACCTTCCTCATCGGTCCGGACCGCAAACTCGTCCACGTCTTCGAGAATGTGAAACCTGATGGCCATGCCGAAGAGGTGCTTGGGCTGTTGAAGAAGAACAAAAGCTGATCCTTACAGCAGCCCGCGCGACTTGACCTCAAGGTACTCGCTGACCGCGCGCACGCCGATCTCTTCCGCGGTCGTCTCCACAATCAGAACGCCCCGTCGCTCCAGTTGCGCAACTGTCTCGCGTCTGCGCTCCAGCATCTCCTGCGCCGCGGCGGAGTGAAACATTTCCTCGCGAGTCTTCGGCACGCGCGCCGCGAATTCCTCCAGCTCCGGATGTTTCAGCAGCACCAGCACCACGAGATGCCGGCGCACGAGTTCACTCGCCGCCGTCACCAACTCCGGCTTGCCAGCAGAATCGACCAGCTCCGTGATCCAGACCATCAATCCGCGCCGGCGCTGCAGCGTCTTCAGACGTGCAACGGCGTTCAGGTGGTCAGCTTCGGCCGCCTCGGCCCTCGTCTGGCTCAGCAGGTCCAGCAGCAGCCGCGTGTGCACTACTCCCGCCCCCGGCGGAAGCACCTGCCTGATCTCGCGGCCGTACGCCATCATCGCGAACTTGTCGCCGGAACCACCCACGACCTGAGCCAGCATCACCGCCGCAGTTGTCGCCTGGTCCAGCTGCGTAACGGTCATCCGATGCGCGCGATCGCGCTCCATCACCGTCTCGCCCACCAGCTCCGGCTCTCCGCGTCGCAACTCGAATGCCGTGCGGGAAAGCCGCCCTGCATCCAGCACGACCCAAACCTGCTGCGAGCGCTCCGCCGTGAACTGCCGCGCCACAAGTTTGCCGCGCCGCGCCGTCGCCGTCCACGAGACACTCCTCAACTCATCACCCTGCTGAAAGTCGCGTAGGCTCTCAAATTCACGTCCCGTCCCGCGCAACTGCAGCTTGCGCCGCTGCAGCTCAATCTGCCGCGCACGCAGCAGAAAGAACGCCGCTCGCCCGCGGCTGTCCTCATGCGCCGGAAAGACGCGCACCCGCTGCGGCTTCCCGCTTGCCGTGAGAGGTTCCACAGCCGTCCACCGCTCGACCAGCCGCAGCGCGCCACGATAGCGCAGAAACACCTTGCCCATCCCAAAGTCGCCGCGCTCCGCCGGCCAGATCGTCTGCGCGCATACAGCCTCCTCACGAGGGAAGACCTCGGCGCGCTGCACCCCAGGCTTCGCGATCAGCGCCGGATGCAGATCATCGACGACACGCGCATCGATCACCGCATCCGCATCCATGCGCACACCTATCTCCAGCCGCGTCGGCTCGCCCAATTGCGGCGAATCCAGAAACGTCCTCCTCACGGTCAAAGACTCAGGCCGCGGAAGCCGCACCGCATCCACCACGCACACCACCACTAGCAGCGCATCCCATGCGAGCATGAACCCGATGCGCCGCGGCTGCCAGAACGCGGGAATCGCCAGCAGCAACCCCGCGCAGAACAGCAGCAGCGCCCTCGCCGTCAAGCCAAACCCTGCCCACCGGCCAAGTCGTCCTGTCGGCTTCGCCGTCCCACTCGCGGACTCAGGAATCAACGTCTGCATCGCTACTTCGGCACCGCCGTCGCCGCGAGCACCTCGCTCACCACGCGATCGGCATCCAGCCCCTCAAGCTCCGCCTCCGGCCGCAACACCAGCCGATGCCGCAGCACCGGCACCGCCGCCTCTTTCACATCGTCAGGCACGACGAAGTCGCGGCCCTCACGCGCGGCCATCGCCTTCGCCACCAGCAGCAGGGAAGTGCTCGCCCTTGGACTGCCCCCCAGCGCAATCGCCGGCCACTCGCGCGTCCTGCGCACCACGGCCAGCAGGTAGTCGAAGATCGCCGGCTCCACGCGCACTGCTCGAATCTCTCGCCTTGCCTGCGCCAGCATCGTGAACGGCACTGCTTCAATCGGTGTGTCTGCGAGCCCCGCAGGTTCCGTCGCCGCATGGTGCCGCTCCAGCACCACGCGCTCGTCCGCCGCCGCTGGATACCCCACCTTGATCTTCAACAGAAATCGATCCAGCTGTGCCTCCGGCAACGGATACGTGCCCTCAAACTCGACCGGGTTCTGCGTTGCGAAGACCGTGAAGAAGTCATCGAGCGCATGCCGCTCACCATCGGCCGTCACTTGCCGCTCCTCCATCGACTCGAGCAGCGCTGCCTGCGTGCGCGGCGGCATGCGGTTGATCTCATCCGTCAGCAGAAACTGTGTGAACACCGGTCCTCGATGAAACGAGAACTCTCCCGGCTTGTCCCCAAAGGCGGGGGAGAAAATGCTCGTACCCAGGATGTCGGCAGGCATCATGTCCGGCGTTCCCTGAACACGTCGAAATTCAAGTCCAAGAAACCGCGCCAGTGTCTTCACTGCAAGTGTCTTCGCGACGCCCGGCACGCCCTCTACCAGCGCATGGCCACCGCACAGCATCGTCAGCAGAGCCTGCGCAACCGCCTCCTCCTGCCCCGCGATGATGCGCCCGATCTCCTGCTGTCCCTGCGCAAACAGCTCGTTTGCTGCCCCTACTCCTTCACTCATTCACCGCTCCTCGCAAATACAACATTCAATAAATTGCGTCGCTACGCCACTCTCACCGCACGAGCATCCCGCCTGCGCCCGGTGCGTGCCGCAGCGCGAATCCTCTCTGCGTCCTCCGAAAGTGCTCGCGAGATCGCGAGCGCCTCGCGATAAGTCGGGTTCTGCTTCGCTGCGTCGTTCGCCTTCTCGAGGTGTACACCCACTGATGTCCAGTCTCCAACCAGCCGCTGTCTCAGCGCGCCTACTATTGCCTTCGGTCCGTCGTTGACAATCACCTGCGCCACGCCCGCGTCGCGCACAATGGCGCGCAGCAATCTGCGCCGTGCTGCGTCGGTCGCTGCCGTTGTCGCGCGCGCCTTCTCATAAAGATCGCCCATCGAGCAAGCGAACTCCACCGGCGAACTCCTCGGCACTATTACCGGTGCGCGCAACGGCCCATTCCTGCGGCTGAAGCTCAGCACCAGCAATACGGCCAGCAGCACCACCTGCGCGATCAACCACCCCATCGGAAGCCCACGCGCCGCATCCCACAATCCCGGGACAGTCTCGTGCAATGACTCATCCCACAGAACTGTTCGCCCTTCGCCGAGACTCAGCAGAAGCAGTCGCAGGTCCGTATCGGTCTTCAGCTCCGCGTTCGTCAGCGGCACAGCGGAGCTCCACCACACGGCCTCGCCGCGTCCCACGGGCATACGCACCACAACCGCATCCTGCCCGCAGCGATGCGCAATCTCCACCTTCTCCTTCCCGGCCCACGTGCCTTGATCCACCATTGCCACGCGGCCCGCTGCCGCCAGAGGCCCATCCCCCGGGTATGTGTGACACATTTCGACCATGAAGAACGTTGGCGGTTCCACCTTTCCGCCGGGCAGCAGGAGCGCTCCCGCCGGACCCGTTGTAAGCACCCGCCCCCCGCGCTCCAGAAAGCCCTTCAATGCTGCTGCAATCGTCTCCTGATCGGTCGGCGAGTACACCGGCGCAGCCAGCACCAGCGTCGTGTGCGACGCATCAACCTGGTTGAGGTCGCCGATCGGCCGCTGCCAACGCAACGTCGTTCTCCCGATCGCCTGCAGCATCAGGTATGCAGCCTTCGCTCCTTGTGATCCATTGTTGTAGCTCGTCGGCCTGGCATCGTCGTCTGCGGTGTTGGGCGCCAGCACACTTACTACGACGATCAGCAGCAGAATCGCCGACCCCATCCACAACACGATCCTTCGGTCGCTCCAGCGCGCCTCGCTCACACTTCGCCCCCGGCATCCGCCAGCCGCTCAAAGCTCTCCCTCGCTGCGCCGAACTCCTCCGCATTCGCCTCGCGCTGCCCATACCAGCTCTGTTCGAGGGCGCTCGTCAGTCCTCGCAACTCACGCTGCTCTGCCGATCCTGCCTTCAACAGCCGCACATACTCGCGCGGCGTGCGCGACGGGTTAGGCCTCCACGCGCGCCTGCCCTCCAGGTGCACGACAGCGGCCCAATAGAGCGCGTGAATCGCATCCCGCCACGCTCCTTTTGCGGCGTCCTGCTCCGCCTTCCTCCGCCAGTCTTCGGTCTCGCGAACCCATGCTGCGCTCTGCGCCGGTTCGCCTCCCATTGCGACGCGCAGCCGTTGCCGCTGAACCGTGCGCATCACCCACACCAGAAGTCCCACCGCTGCCGCGAGGAACAGCATCCACTCCAACGCTCTGCCCACCCATGGCGACTGTGTGGTAACGCGATCGATGCCCAGGAATATCCGGATAATCGCAGCTACGATCCTCGCCTTCACGCGATCCCACAACGTCGGCTCCGGCCGCTGAAACTCCGCGCCGGCAAGAATCTTTGCGGCCGCCCTCTGTGCGTGTGCGAACTCCGCCTGTTGCGCGGGAGACAGGCTAGCCACGCTGGCACGCTGCGCCGCTGCTGTTCCCAATTGAGGACCCTGCGCTGCGCCCATCTGGCCTGCGCCCCTCTGACCAGCAGCCGCGAAGGCGCACATACTCAATGCAGAGACGACGATCCACGACCGCACGCGATCGATCATGCGACGTCGACGGCTACAGCGCTGCAGCATCGCTCGCCGGCTCACCTGCCTGCAACGCATCCGGCGCACTGCCACCCATTCCTGCGTTTGCCCTGCCATCCAGCATCAGCAGCAGATCCAGTCCATCCTGCCGCACGCGCTGATCGAAGTACACCAGTGACAGCCCGATCATCATCACCGGCACAACCATCGAGTACGCCACAAAGTTCACCAGCAGCATCGCCACCTGTGCACCGATATGCTGCTGCCCGTGTCTTACGCCAAGCAGGATCAGCAAACTCAGCGGCATCTCGATCATGCCCGCGACCAGAAACAGGCACCACGTGATCAGATAGACCACGAAGATCCGCCCTTTGGCGCCTGCGGTCAGCACCTTGCTGCGCCGCATCGCCGGCCGTATCTTCAGTTGCTCCAGCACAGCAGACTGCACCCCCAGCGAGTTCCGGATAAATGCGATCGCGCCGTACACGACGCCACCTGCGATTCCGATAAAAATCAGCGTGCCACCTATCCACGGCGAATGAATCCTTGCCGGTCCCATGACCAGCAGCAGTCCCGGCCCCGCGACCAGCAGCATCAGCCACACCGCGCTCCACAGCTGCCACAACGCGATGCCCACAAATCGCAGGCACCGCCCAATGACTGCGCGAATCGCTTCCCCGATGCTTGTACGCCGGCCCAGGTACACCTCGCTCAGCGCCCACACGGTCGCCGCCTGCGTCACCGCCGATACAAGCAGTACCGGGATTGCACCGAGGCTACTGCTCATCTGCCGGATCAGCGTCTCGTGGTGAAGTTGTGCCTGTGCCTGATGGATGTTCGGAAAGAGCCCATGGAAGATCAGCAGCTGCGTCGCGTTCACCACCAGTTGCACCACCGCGCTCAGCGATCCGATCCCGACAAACAGCCAGAAGTTCGCCCGGTACACCGCAAAGCTGCGGTCCAGAATCTCTCCCAGGCTCAGTGGCCGCAGTGCGTACGCCGGCTGCTGACGATAGTCGCCACTCCCAACGACGACTTCCGTACCCCGCGGCGTCGTCCATCCCCCAGAGCTCATCCTGTCTTTTCCTCACATCCCGCGTTTGCCCGCGCTCACGAAAACTGCCGTAAAACTTGTGTTTGCCCGCAAGCATAGCACTGTCTCGCGTTCGTCACTGCCGCTTTCGTTCTGCCGCACAATCCCCTTTCGGGGGAGGGGATTACCGCTGGGGTGCTGCTAAATTAGCCACCTCGGGCAAAGCTCAGCGCCCATGGGCCCACGGAGCAACACATCATGCCAGGAGCCGCCAGTTTTTCCGAGAGTTTTTTTGGAAGAGCCCTTTCACGCGCGAACTCTTCCGGGGCGACCCCGCGCCCTACTGTCCCGTCGCGCAACACCAGCTCTCGAGCCGCAGGGTGGAGGATCGGAATGCAAACGCCGAGCGGAGCCCGCTCCCGCCACGCCGGGGTCCCCGGCCGGCTTGCCGGTTGGGGTGCACACGCCGGGGTCCCCGGCCAGCTTGCCGGTTGGGGTGCACACGCCGGGGTCCCCGGCCAGCTTGCTGGCTGGGGCGAAGACCAGACCGCCCGCAGGCCTCTGCGTCCCCTGCTGCTCGTCCTGCTCATCCTTTCAGCCTTCCTTGCGCTCGCAGGGCTTGCGTCGGCCTCCGCACAGTCGCTCTCGCCCGGCGGCCCGGTGGACTTCGGTGGCGTGGCGGTTGGCAACACCTCCGGCGTCACCACCCTCGTCTTTTCGGTTCCCGCCGGCGACGTTGTCACGGTCGGCTCGATCACCGCCCTCACCGAAGGCTCCCCCAACAAAGACTTCGCCGTCTCCGGCCAGACCTGCGTCGGCACCATCGCCGGCCCGTCCACCTGCAACATCTCCATCACCTTTGCGCCCGCCGTCCTCGGGCTTCGCATCGGCGAGCTCGAAGTCAAAGACGGCAGCGGCAACATAACCAACCACGTTCCCCTGCGCGGCACCGGCCTCGGGCCGCAGATGATCGTCTCCCCCGCCTCCGCTGTCGCGATGACATCGCTCACCGGCATCGCGCCCACTGCGATCAATCCCTCCTCCACCCTCTACGACGGCGCCGGCAACCTCTACATCGACGACGCCATCAATGGCCGCATTCTTGAGAGCACCACCTCCGGCGCCGCCACGCTGCTCGGAACCATTCCTTCCTCGACCGCCGCCGCTCCGTTCTCCTCCGTCGTCCTCTCCGGCGACGGCACGCTCTACATCTCTTCGCCCAACACGGGCGCCATCTACAAGATTCCTACCGGCGGTTCGCCCATAGCCATCACCACTCCTGGCGTCACGTTGCTGCAACCCGCCGGGCTCGCGCTCGACGGCTTTGGCTACCTCTATGTTGCTGACGCCACCGCGAATCAGATCGTCCGCATCGACACCGAAAACGGCAACTCGGCCACGGCACTCACGCTCACCGGCCTCGCTTCGGCTCTCTCCAGCCCTCAAGGCCTCTCGGTCGATGCTGCCGACAACCTCTACGTCGCCGACGCCAACAACAACCGCATCGTCAAGATCGACCTGCACACCACCGTCGGCCTGACCAACCCCGCGACGGTGCTGCCCATCTCCGGCCTCACCCTCTCCAGCCCCGAGGCGGTCGTCGTCAACGTTGCCGGCGGCCTCACCATCGCCGACACCGGCAACAGCCGTCTCGTCGAGCTCCCGCTCAGCGGCTCGCCCTACGTCATCACACTCCTCGGCGCCACCCCGCCCGCCACCTTCCCGCTCACCACGCCCGCAGGCATCACTCTGCTTCCCACCGGCGACCTCCTCGTCTCCGACACCGTCGCCGGTCTCGTGCAGGTCACCCGCACCACATCGTCGCTCACCTTCCCCACATCAACCCTCGTCGGCACCACCGACACCGCCGACGGTGATCTCGCGCTCAACGTAGAAAACATCGGCAGCGACCTCCTGCAGATCTCGGGTTCCGGCTTCCCCATCATCAGCAACAACGCCTTCTTCACCGACACCACCGGCACCTGCCCCAACACCATCAACGGAACCAACGGCACGCAGATCCCGATCGGCGCGGCCTGCACGCTTGAGGTCGGCTTCAAGCCCACCATCGCCGGCCCCAACATCGGAACCCTCAGCGTCGCCGCCTCCGGCAACGGCAATGTAAGCGCCACGGTCAACCTGTTAGGCACCGGATTTCACGTCCTCGACCACTTCACCGTCACCGTCGCGCCCTCCACCGTCACACCTGGCGAGGCCACCACCATGGTCGTCACCGCCATCAACAACGACGGCACGGTCGACGACACTTACACCGGCACCATCAACCTCACCTGCACCGATCCCGCCTGCGTCCTCCCCACCGGCGCCTACACCTTCACCGCCGGCGACAACGGCACTCACGTCTTTTCCTCCACGCTGACGCCCCCTCTGAACTTCAACACGCTCGGCACCTGGACAGTCACCGTCACCGACACCACCTCCAAGCCAGGCACCACCTATACCGGCACCAGCAACCCTGTCACGGTCATCACCACTCCGGCGGTCACGCTTACCAGCTCGGTCAACCCGGTGATCCTCGGCTCGAACACCACGCTGACCGCAACCGTCAGCTCGCCCTACGGCACCCCAACCGGCACCGTCACCTTCATGGACGGCAGCACCGTTCTGGGCACGGGAACACTTAACTCCAGCGGCGTAGCCTCAATCACCGTTTCGTTCTCCAGCGCAGGCACCCACCCGCTCACCGTCAGCTATCCCGGAGCCGGCTTCTTTCAGGCCGCGAACTCCGCCGTGCTGAATGAGGTTGTCCAGACTCTCGGCACGACCCTCGGCCTTACCAGCTCGGTGAACCCGGTCAACGTCAACGCCAGCACCGTCCTCACCGCGACGATCACCTCCACCTCCGGCACGCCGACGGGCACCCTCACCTTCCTCGACGGCACCACCGTCCTCGGCACCGCGCCGTTGAATGCAAGCGGCGTCGCCACCCTCACCGTCTCGTTCTCAACACCCGGCACGCACCCGCTCACCGCCAGCTACCCGGCCACCGGCCCCTACGACGCCGCCACTTCCGCCGTTCTGAACGAGACCGTCCAGACCCTCGGCACGACCCTCGGCCTCACCAGCTCCGTGAACCCGGTCAACGTGAACGCCAACACCGTCCTCACTGCCACCGCGAGTTCAACCTCCGGCACCCCGACGGGCACCATCAGCTTCCTCGACGGCACGACCGTCCTCGGCACCGCGCCGTTGAATGCCAGCGGCGTCGCCACTCTCACGGTTTCGTTCTCCACACCCGGCACGCATCCGCTCACCGCCAGCTATCCCGCCACCGGCCCCTACCAGGCCGCGACCTCTCCAGCCGTCAACGAAACCGTCCAGAACTTCTCTGCGACCGCCACCCTGACGAGTTCGGTCAACCCCGCCCTCGTCTCGAACCCCACCCTCCTCACTGCGACAATCACTTCGCCCGCCGGCACACCCACCGGCGCCGTCACCTTCTTCGACGGTGTGAAGGCCATCGGCACGAGCACGCTCAACTCCAGCGGAGTCGCCACTCTTAGCGTCACCTTCTCGACCAACGGCCAGCACATCCTCACGGTCGCCTACGCGGGCAATGGGCTCTACCAGCCCGCAACCTCCGCTCCGCTCACGCAGGTCGTCGAAGACTTCTCACTCGTACTCGCCACCGGCTCCGCCAACTCCGCCTCGATCATCCTCGGCGCCAGCACGCAGTACAACCTCGTCGTCTCGCCCATTGGAGCGAACTCACTCGCGGCCCCCGTCGCGCTGACCGTCGCCGGTCTTCCCAGCGGCGGCTCCGGCTCGTTCAATCCCGTCAGCGTTCCCGCTGCTGCGGGCGTCACTCCTATCGTCCTTACGGTCAACGCACCGCCGCTCACCTCCTCACTGCGACAGCCCGCCAATCCGGCGCATCCGTCTTCCCGCAACAATGCCCCGGCGTTGCTCGCGCTTCTGCTTCTGCCCACGGGCTTCCTGCTGCGCCGCCGCCCTGCGATGGCCCGCGGGACGATCCGGCTCCTCGTTCTCTTCGTCGGGCTCGCTGCCGCAGTCGGCCTCAGCGGCTGTCTTTCCAACCAGGCCACCGGCTACTACGGCCTGATGCCTGAAACCTACACCCTCACCGTGACAGGAACCTCCGGCACCCTGACCCACACCGTGCAGGTAACCCTCACCGTCGAGTAAGCTTTGGAGACCACCCCCGCAATGCACCCGCGTCCCACCCGAACCAGCCGCCACACCCGCAGCCTGCGCAGCGGGCTCCTGCTGCTGGCGGGTATCTTCGCGATGCTTGCGCCCCCCCGCGCGCATGCCCAGGCCAGCGGCGACTTCAGCATGATGTTCGTTCAGGATGCCGCGCGTTTCGTCGGCAACCAGCCCAACACCTACTTCTATCTCCGCGGTGCGACCACCGAGATCGCCTATGCTCCTTGGAAGGGAGTCGGCTTCGTCGCCGGCGGCTCGGGCACCGCGGGCACCAACCTGCGCGGCGCGGTCGACATCCACACCGTCACCTTCTTCGTCGGTCCGCGCTACACCTACAACATCGGCCACATCAGCCCTACAGCCTGGAACCGCAAGGGCTCCATCTTCGTCCAGGGCAAATTCGGCTACGCCTTCGCGACATCCGGCCAGTACCCGGTCAAAGGCGTCCTCACCAGCAACGCCTCCTCGCTCGACCTCGAGGGCGGCGGTGGCGTCAATCTCCACATCTATCACCGCTTCGATCTCCGCGTCGTGGAAGTGGACCTCGTCCACACGCGCTTCCCCAACGGCGCGGAGAACGTTCAGAACAGCTTCCGCGTCGCCACCGGCATCAACTTCCATATCGGCTACTAACCGTCCGATTGGGCCCGCCTCCCCAGGAAGCTGCCTGGCGGCAGACATTCAGCGCATAGATCTTTCGCGTCTTCCTCCCCACCGAAGTACCCAATCGCGAAATTTTCAACTCACCTGCCCAGAGATTTATCCAGTAGACTTACTGGCAGAAGTCAGCTCTAATCTCTCATCGCAGCATCTGTAACCAGTAGAGGACTTATGTTCGCGGACCCCCCTGTCCGTTAAGCCTCTCCACGATTCAGGACCCCCGTGATGAATTCATTCCTTTTCAGCAGCACGTCGAACAACCGCTCTGATTCCTCTAAGACCGTCGGCGATAAAGCCGAAGCGCAGAGCGTGGCCCCCCGAATCCTCGTCGTAGATGACGAAAAAGTCATCGCCGACACCACCGTCCATATCCTCAACCGCCATGGCTTCATCGCCGAGGCCGCTTACGGCGGCGCAGAGGCCATCGAAAAAGCCCGGCGCCACTGCCCTGAGATCGTCCTCTCCGACGTCCTCATGCCCCAGGTCGACGGCGTCGAAGCCGCCATCGCCATCCGCCGGCAGTGCCCCGACACCCGCATCATCCTCTTCAGCGGCCAGGCGGCCACAGTCGAGATCCTCGCCCGTGCACGCGAGCGCGGCCACACCTTCGAGCTCCTCCCCAAACCCATCCACCCCACCCAGCTCATCCAGCACCTCCGCGAAAACTAAGCTTCTTTCATCTTCGTCTTCGTCCTTGTCGTCGTTGTTGTCCTTGTCGTCGTTGTTGTCCTTGCCCTTGCCTCTCTTGTTGTCATCCCCGTAGGGGATCTGCGTTTCTTGTTGTCATCCCCGTAGGGGATCTGCGTTTGTCTTTGTCTTTTGCTCCCGCCTTTTGCATCCGACCCAGAGAGCATGATCAACGACCTCTGGTACAAGAACGCCGTCCTCTATTGCCTTCACGTCGGCTCCTTCATGGACACCACCGGCGACGGCGTCGGCGACTTTCGCGGCCTCATGCGTCGCCTCGACTACCTCCAGGGCCTCGGTGTCACCGCCATCTGGCTCATGCCCTTCCAGCCCTCGCCCGGCCGCGACGACGGCTACGATGTTTCCGACTACTACAACGTCGATCCGCGCTACGGCACCCTCGGTGACTTCGTCGAGTTCACCCACGCCTGCGATCAGCGCGGCATGCGCGTTCTCATCGACCTCGTCATTAACCACACCTCCGATCAGCATCCATGGTTCCGCTCCGCGCGCAGTTCACCCGGCTCGCCCTTCCGCAACTGGTACGTCTGGTCAAAGAAGAAGCCGCGCGACGCAGCCAGTGGCGTCGTCTTTCCCGGCGTACAAAAATCCACCTGGAACTACGACGACAAAGCCCGCGAATACTACTTCCACCGCTTCTACAAATTTCAACCCGACTTGAACACCTCCAACCCCGACGTCCAGGCCGAGATCCTCAAGATCATGGGCTTCTGGATGCAGCTCGGCGTCTCCGGCTTCCGCATGGATGCCGTCCCCTTCGTCATCGCCACCAAGGGCCCCGCCGTCCGCAAGCCCGTCGAGCAATACGACATGCTCCGCACCTTCGCCGAGTTCATATCCTGGCGCAAAGGTTCCGCCATCGTCCTCGCCGAAGCCAACGTCACCCCCGACACCGACATGAAATACTTCGGCGACGCCGGCGAGCGCCTGCAGATGATGTTCAACTTCCAGGTCAACCAGCATCTCTTCTACGCGCTCGCCACCGCCGACACGCACCCGCTCATCCACAGCCTTCGCGCCACCGAACCCCGCCCCGCCACCGCACAGTGGGGCCAGTTCCTCCGCAATCATGACGAGCTCGACCTCGGACGCCTCACACCACAGCAGCGGCAGGCCTGCTTCGCCGCCTTTGCTCCCGAGAAGAACATGCAGCTCTACAATCGCGGCATTCGCCGCCGACTCGCCCCCATGCTGCACGGCGACCGCCGCCGTCTCGAGATGGCCTACTCGCTCATGCTCTCGCTGCCCGGCACGCCCGTCATCCGCTACGGCGACGAGATCGGCATGGGCGACGACCTCTCTCTGCCAGAACGCAACGCCTGCCGCACGCCCATGCAGTGGTCACGTGACCCCCAGGGCGGCTTCACCACCAATTCGCACCCGAAAAATCCCGTCATCACCGGCGGAACCTACGGCTACGAGCAGATCAATGTCGCCGACCAGCGCCGCGACCCCAACTCCTTCATGAATTGGATGGAGCGCATGATCCGCACGCGCAAGGAAACCCCCGAGATCGGCTGGGGCCAATTCATCATTATCCCCACTCGCCGTCGCGACGTCCTCATCCTCCGCTACACCTGGCAGGACAATTCCGTTGTCATCATCCACAACTTCTCGCCTGACCCCATGGACCTCCGTTTCCGCTCTTCCGCAAATCCACGCAACAGCAGAGCAGGGAAGTCCGCATCGCAAAATCAGTTCGACTCCACCCTCACCAACATCATCTCCGACGACCACAGCTCGGCCGACTCCACCGGCCGCCACCTCATCCTGCTCGAGCCCTACGGCTACCGCTGGTTCCGCGTCGGCGGCCAGGACGACCTTCTTCATCGCGCCGCCACCTGAATCCCTCGCAGCGGCGAAGAAACTGGGTGGCCTACCCTTTCACGCAGTGAAAGGGTGGGGTATTGCGCGTTAAGACGCGCGAGAAGAATGCGCCGGAAGACGATAATCCGATGTGGGTTTGAATCCGATCACGCCCCGGCCGGCAACGGACTTCAGTCCTCGAGCCTCAAACCGTTTATGACCTTCCGTTGCTCTCCAGCAGTACTTCTTCTGTTCGCCCTCACCGCCTCGTCCCAAACTTCGTCGCCAACACCGCAAACCGCTCCCGTGAAATCCCCGGCCGCGTCCCACGCCTCACAAAACGCGACCGAACCGAACGGCTCCGCTAACGCCCTCGTAAAGTCCACCATTCAGAACGAGGTCAACGCCATCGACAACGACCATACCCACTGGATGTACCAGTCGCAAACCCGCAAGAACGGCGTCATGCTCACCGAAGAGGTTGTCGAAACAACGCATGGCAATCTCGAACGTGTAATCGCGCGCAATGGGCAGCCTCTCAGTCCCGACGAGCAGAAGCAGGCCGACCAGAAAGCTCAGAAGTTCGTCAACGATATCGCCGCGCAACAGAAACAGCGCGGGGACCTCGACGCCGATGGTAAAAAGAGCAAAGAAATGCTGAAAATGCTGCCGGACGCGCTGATCTTCACCTACGCCGGTCATGAGGGAAACAGGACGAAGCTCACCTTCA
The DNA here is from genome assembly GCA_035605855.1 of Acidobacteriaceae bacterium. Taxonomy (GTDB): domain Bacteria; phylum Acidobacteriota; class Terriglobia; order Terriglobales; family Acidobacteriaceae; genus Granulicella. The sequence goes on from DATNGO010000207.1 coordinate 23,768, forward strand.
AGCCCAATCCTGACTTCCATCCTCCATCGCGTGAAGCCAAGGTCTTCGCCGCCATGGAAGGCCAGATGGTGATCAACACCAAAGAGCACAGGCTGGTTGAGTTCTCCGGCCACCTCATGAGGCCCGTGAAGTTCGGCGGCGGCCTCCTCGGCGACCTCGACGCTGGCGGCTCCTTCGACGTGCGTCAGCAGGAAGCCGGCCCCGGACACTGGGAAATCTCGCTCCTGAAGGTGAACATCAAAGGCAAGGCGCTATTGTTCAAAACCATCAACGAGCAACAGGACGAGCGGGATAGCCACTTCAAACGCGTCCCAAATAACCTGACCCTGGCTCAGGCATACGATCTGGCCATAAAGCAGCAGGCGCCCTCAGGAAAAACTCAATCCGGCGATTGAATCTCCCAGTGCCTCCGGACGTCTTATCCTTGATACAGCCGCCATGCCCAACAACCTTCCCATCGCCATCTACTACGAGCAGCCCCACTGGTTCAAACCGCTCTTCGCCGAGCTCGACCGCCGCGGCACACCCTACGTCAAGCTCTTCGCGCCCGAGCACTCCTACTCGCCCGCCGACCACCCCGAAGAAAAATACTCGCTCGTGTTCAACCGCATGTCGCCCTCTGCCTGGAACCGCGACCACGGCGACCAGATCTTCTACACACTCGGCTTCCTCGAGCACCTCGCCGCGCGCGGCGTCAAAGTCATCAACGGCTACAAGGCCTTCCAGTCCGAGCTCTCCAAGGCCGGCCAGCTCATCCTCGCCGACTCGCTCAACATCCCCTACCCAAAGGCCCGCGTCATCCACCGCCCCGAGCAAGCCCTCGCTGCCACCGAAGGCCTGCGCTGGCCGATAGTCGTCAAGCCCAACATCGGCGGCTCCGGCGCCGGCGTCAAGCGCTTCGACGGCGCCTCCCAGTTGCGTCACGCGATAGCGTCGGATCCAGCCTCGCCCGACGCACTCCAGTTTGGCCTCGACTCCACCGCGCTCGTCCAGGAGTTCATCCCTGCGCAGGACGCCCACATCGTTCGCGTCGAAGTCCTCAACGGTAAATACCTCTACGCCATCAAGGTCCACATCACCGGCGAAACCTTCGACCTCTGCCCCGCCGACATCTGCCGCACCACAACCGGCACAGATTTGAACCGCGCCGCCTGCGCTCTCGACGCACCCAAAACCGGCATCACCGTCGAAGCCTTCACGCCACCGCCAGACGCGATCCGCGATGTCGAGCTCCTCATGAAGCACTCCGGCATCGACATCGGCGGTGTCGAATACATCACCGACTCCCGCCCCGGTCCTTCAGGAGAAGCCCAGCGCTACTACTACGACATCAACGCCCTCAGCAACTTCGTCGCCGACGGCCCCCGCGTCATCGGCTTCGACCCCTTCGCCAAGCTCGTCGACTGGCTCGAAGCCGAAGCCGGCATCACTACGTTGGCGGCTGCACGTTGAAGGGGACTTGAGGCGGGCGACCAGCACCCGTGTACGCTTATTTCCATGCGCTACGGCTTCTGGCTCCCCGTCTTCGGCGGCTGGCTCCGCAACATCGACGACGAGCACATGCCCGCCACCTTCGACTACGTGCGTGAGCTCTGCATCCGCGCCGAGGACCTGGGCTACGACCTCACGCTCATCGCCGAGCTCAACCTGAACGACATCAAGGGCGTCGAAGCCGACTCACTCGACGCCGTGACCACCACCGCCGCGCTCGCCGCCGTCACCCGCAAGCTCGAGCTCATGGTCGCCGTCCGCCCCACCTTCCACAACCCCGCAGTGCTTGCCAAGCAGGCCGCCAACATCGACCGCATCAGTCAGGTGAACGGCGGCGGCCGCCTCACGCTCAACGTCGTCAGCTCCTGGTGGCGCGACGAAGCCACCAAGTACGGCATCCCCTTCGACGAGCACGACGACCGCTACGCCCGCACCAGCGAATGGCTCGACGTCCTCTCCAACTGCTGGTCGCAACAGGGAACTACCTTCCACGGCCGCTTCTACGACATCGACGACAACATCCTCTCGCCCAAGCCCATGCCGCGGCGCACCTACTCCCGCGCACCCCAAGGCCTCACTCGCCCCACGCTCTACGCCGGCGGTGAGTCCGAGACTGCCAAGAACCTCATCGCCGCCAAGTGCGACGCCTACCTCATGCACGGCGACGATCCCTCCACCATTGCCGCCAAGGTCGCCGACATGAAACAGCGCCGCGCACAGCACGCCGATCTTCCGCCACTCATCTTCGGCGTCACCGGTTACTGCATCGTCCGCGACTCCGAAGCCGAAGCGAACAGGGAAGTGGACCGCATCACCGCACAGCCGGATCCTGCGCACTCGCCCGCAGGCTTCGCCAACTTCCAGCAGTGGATCAGCGGGTCGCAGCTCGAGAAGAAGCTTTCCGTCCGCGACTACTCCGTCTCCAACCGCGGTCTCCACTCCGGCCTCATCGGCACACCCGAGCAGGTCAAACAGCGCCTCGCCGACTTCGAAGGCGCCGGCTGTTCGCTCGTCCTGCTGCAGAGCTCCCCGCAGCACGACGAGATGGCTCGATTCGCCGCGCAAGTTATGCACTGAGATTTCGCCTCTATCTGATAGCTTCGTCGCAATGGCCTCACACGGCATACCCTGGTACCGGCGCCCTATCGCCCGGTGGGCGCACCTTCGTTCCATCCCGCTCAGCCGGCTATGGATGTTGCTCCTTGCGGCCTTTCTTCTCTTCTGCATCCTCGGCTTTTACGACGACCTGATGAGTTACGGCACGCTGCCCTACGCTGCCGTCTTTCTCCTCGCCGCAATCAGTGGCGTCAACGCCATGCTCTGGATTCTCACCTTGTCGCGTCTTCCTGCTGTGTTCATCCTTGGGTTGGTTGCCCTTCAGTTCTTCATCGGCAGACTCAACGCCACCGCAGCGCACTGGATGACGCGAAGCTTCGATTTTCAGCCTGTACCGTCGGAGAAGGGAATTCACTTCGCTGCCAGCTGCATCCTTATCTGCAGCATAACCTCTTACTTCTTCTTCACCACTTTCATCCGTACCGAAGGAAAACGCTCGCTGATCATTCAAAATGAACTTGATCTGGCTCACAGCATCCAGCGCACACTCGTTCCTACCCTGGAGATTCGCACTCCGCATTTCGAAGTCTACGGAATCTCGCAACCCAGCGAGAAGGTCGGTGGGGATCTTGTCGACGCCGTATCCCTGCCCAACGGCGACCTTGTAGCTTTCCTCGCCGACGTCAGCGGTCACGGTCTTCCCGCCAGCATTCTTATGGGGCGCGTCAAGACGGCGGCCCGCACCGCCCTGCTCGACGCCGGTGAGCGTGAGCCTGCGGAAACTCTCCCTCGCCTCCTCGACCGGCTCAACACCGTTCTGCCCCAGGTGAAGGAACCAAACTCGTTCGTCACCTTCACCGGCTTTCGACTGGGCGCCGACGGCAGCGTCTTCTGCGCGCTTGCTGCCAGCCCGCCCCTCGTGCACTGGCATGCGGCCGCTCAATCCATCTCCCAATGCGACGAGCCACAGTTTCCAGTCGGCCTTCTCCCGGTCTCGCACTTCGACGGCTTTTCGCTCGAGGCTTCGCCCGGCGATCTCTTCGTCGTCGCGACCGACGGAATCCTCGAGGTTGCCAACAAAAGCGGAGAGGAGTTTGGCATCGAGCGCCTCAACAGCCTCATCGCAGCGGTCCCACTCGATCCTCTTCCGCAAATTGCATTCAGGATTCTGGACGCCGCCCGCAGCTTTGGCCGTCAGTTGGACGACCAGACGATTCTGCTGGCCCGCCGCATTTAGCTTTCCGTGCCCAAAACGCAACAGACCTCGCGAATGCGAGGTCTGTTGCAAACAGCGATCGTCTCGTTACGAGTGAAGGAAGCGGCGTCGCATCATGCCTGCTGCGCCCAGAATCCCCGTACCCAGCAGCATCAGGCTTGAGGGCTCCGGCGTCGGGTTCACTGCTACGTCGCTCAACAGGAACGTCCCATCAGTCGATCCTCCATTCCCATTCAGCGGAGTCATCGAAAAGAACTCCAGATTCTCCATCGTGGATGTCGCTATAAAAGTGTCCTGGACGAAGTTGAAGGGATTGCTATCTCCCACCGAACCAACTGCTGCCGGCCCTAGAAGCGTTGTACCGCCAACCGATACGGTCAACGTGGGCGTGGCGTTGCAGGGTGAACCGCAGCCGACATTGGAGCGCGCGTTATCCATAAAGCTCAACACATAGGTCTGTCCAACGTTGAGCCCGGAGAGCGTCTGGCTGAAGGAGCCAGCTCCCTGAATGAAGCCCACGGATGTATCGCCCGCCGGTAGAGTCCCGTTATTCCAAAGGCCGCTCGTATTGAAGTTTGTTGATCCGAGTCCCCCCGAAGTGGTCGTCTCCGTCCAGCCGGAAACTGCACCGTAGCCTGGTACCCCGTTGCTTGGGCTGAAGTTCCCATTCGTCACAATGTCGGCCTTTGCCGTCACCGCGAAGCCGCCGAGCACCAAAAGAGTTGTTGCGAAAACTAGTCGCATGCCCTTTACCCCCTGACTAAATCGTGGAGCAACGATAGCAGGTTAGATGAGAGGGCCTGGTTACAAAAAAGACACTCAATAGTAACTATGGCTTCGTCAATCTTGTTACATAAGTCTCTAAGACTAATCCGATTTGCGAGTGATCGTGCAGCGTCCTAAAGTGGAAGTCATGTCGTATTCAAACTTGTTGGATCGCCGTCGTTTTTTGCAGGCCGCGGCGGCTGTAGCGGTTTTTCCCGCGGTCAAGTCCTTCGGGCAAAGCACAGCCACCCTCACCGTGCATTCCGGCGAGCCCGGTCCCACAGTACCGGCTAACTACATCGGGCTCAGCTATGAGATCGAGCAGCTCTCCGACCCCTCGTTCTTTTCCGCCTCAAACACCGGCCTGATCGAGCAGTTCCGCGCGCTCTCACCGAACGGTGTCCTGCGGCTCGGCGGCAATACATCCGACGTCGGCTGGTGGAAGGCCACGCCCGAAAGCAAGCAGCCACCGCTGCCACCGAACGTCGTCCTGCAAACCCCAAAGGGCGAGCGCTCGCCGATGGATCTCGCCTACGCCGTCACGCCCGAGGCCGTTCGCAACCTGCGCGCCTTCCTCGACGCCACCGGATGGACCTGCCTTTACGGCATCAACCTCGGCTCCAGCACGCCGGCCCGCGCCGCCGACGAGGCCGAGTTCGTTCACAAGACCCTCGGCGCCAAGCTTGAGTACTTCCAGATCGGCAACGAGCCCGACGGCTTTGGCAGCCGCTTCCGCGACAAGGCCACATGGAATGCCGATGCCTACTTCAACGACTGGCTGGCCGCCGCCAGTGCCATCCGCGCTCGCGTCCCATCGGCGCGCTTCGGCATGCCTGACGTGGCCAGTCGCGTGGCCTGGTTTCCCACCATCGCTGACCGTCTCTCCGCGCTCAAGGACCGCCCCGACGTTATCGCGCTCTCCCACCACTACTACTTCACCGGCCCACCGTCGAATCCCAGGGCGAACATCAACGATCTTCTCCATCCCGACCCGCGCGTCACTCGCGACGCCGCCATCGCCCGCGACACTGCGCAAAAGCTCGGCACACACTACCGCATGACCGAAGGCAACAGTTGCTATCGCGGCGGCAAGCCCGGGTTTTCTGATGTCTTCGCCGCCACGCTGTGGTCCGCCGACTACTGCCTGCTGCTTGCCTCGCTCGGTTATTCCGGTGTGAATCTTCACGGTGGAAGCGCGAAGCAAGTCGCCAACTCGCTCGGCGGGACGCTGCCTGGCGACGCGCTCATCACCAATCCCAACGAAGTTCATCCGCGCCCCTTCTACACGCCCATCGCCGACATCAGCGGTAAGTATGTCGCCGAACCCACCTTCTACGGCCTTCGCTTCGCTGGTCACCTCGCCGGTGGCACGATGATTCCGCTCACCTTTTCACCCGGCGCGGTTAACGCGACAGCCTACGCCGCGAAACTACCTACCGGCCAGACCGTCGTCGCCATCATCAACAAGGACGAGACACAACCGCTGCACATTGATCTTCCCAGCTACAGCGTCGGCCGCGTGCTCAGCGCGCCGTCGCTCACCGCGCGCACCGTTGAGGATCGCGAAGCCGCCGGCAACCGGGAAGCCTCAACCGTCCCACCCGCCACCGCGATGCTGCTCTACAGCTCGCGCTGATTCTTCACACGACTCAACACCGAAGTAACCGGGCCCCCCCCAAAGGGCGCCCGCTTTCATTGGCTCGCAGTCAGAGCTATTTCGGTCCCCAGATCCGAAACTCTCCACTGCAATGCATCATGCTCATCAGGTAGAGCATGCCGTCATAGTAGCGCTGCTCGCCTGACGGCACGGGCGTGTTCCACAACTCGTCTACAAAGGCCGCCGCGTTCGCTCCCTTCGGCGCAGCCAGACTTCCGACCGCAGCGGTTGAGACCATTCCCGTCGAGTGCCGCTCCGACATCGGCTTGCCATCGAGCGAGTAGCGGTCGACGAAGGTATGAATTCCCTGGCCAACCAGGAATTTCTGGTAACGCTCGCTCAGCGTCTGCTCATCGCCACTCTTCTTCCACCACGAGTAGTCCACCGACCAGTTGCTCACGCTCCGCCATGAGTCATAGGAATACTGCACCGGCTTGCCATCCCAGCCCTTTGCCGGAGTGCCGTCGAAATTCGCGCGGTCGGGAGTAAGCGCCGTCTCCGGTCCCGTCACCTTCACGAAAAATCCACGACTCACCTCCGCAGCCTTTTCCCAGAACCCGCGGTCCTCCACCGGTCCCCAGCGCGCCCACAACTCATAGAACGCGGGAAGGTGATAGCTCGGATCGGTCGTCTGGTGCTCCACATTCGGCACAAACAAAATCATCGTGTGTTCCTCGTTCACCATCGGGCCGATGGTCTCCGTCCATGGACCGCGCGGCCGCGGAAACACGGGCGGCTTCGGCGCAGGCTCGCCCTTCGCTGCAGCCTCAGCAGCGGCTTTGGCTGCGGCCTTTTCTCTCGCTGTCTCATTCGGGCTTGGCCACGGATGAGACGGCGGAACAAACGGCGGGTCCTCTGGATGAATGCGGAATGGCCCTGTCCCGCTCAGCACCGGATGATGCCGCATGCCGCGCAGGATCTTGTCCGCCTCAGCCTGGTAGTTATAGATGCCCTTGCCGTTTCCCCACCGATTCGCCGCAAAGTACAGCGACATCACGAAGTACTCTTCGCCATCCGGAGCCGGACCCGTCGACCGCGGCGTTCCATCTGTGTTCATCGACCACGCGAAGTACCCCACACTCGGATTCTTCGGATCGGTGATCAGCATGTACGTGTGCGCCCAGTTCCATATCGCGTCGAACTCATGCTTCCTGTTCAACTCGACGGCGATCATCATGCTGTAGCTCATGCCCTCGGTGCGCGCGTCATTGTTGGCCCAGTCCGTGACGTATGCCAGCGGCCCGTTGGCGTTGCTTCCCGCCTCGAAGTACACCGTCTGCGTCTGCTTGTCGCCATGAAACAGCTGCTGAAACGCCGCATCAATCTTCGCACGACTCTCCGCCGTCGAGTGCCCGCGCTCCGCAAACAGGTTGCGATAGCGCCCCGTCTTGTACGCCCCGTCGCCGTCATTCAGCGACTGCGCTGTCGCCGCACTTGCCATTGCCGCCACGGCAACCAACACCGCCAGTCGCTTCAACAAAAGCCTCATGCATCCTCCACGCGTATGCCAACGACTCCACCTTACCTGCGCGGAATTTCTTGTGCCGAAAATCAAAATGGGCGCCCCGAAGGACACCCATCTGGTTATCTCTTCCAGTCTTTAGAAGCGAACGAACGCCTCAAACTGATAGATACGTGGTTGATTTTCCTGCGCAGTCACCTGCCCAAACGTCGAGCTGGTCCAGTCCGTGACGACCGTGTGGTTCGGGCCGCTTCCTCCCAGTACCGGGTGGTTCAGGGCATTGACCAGGTCCAACCGAATCTGCAGAGACAGCGGATGATACAGCTTCTCCAGGCTGAAATTGCGTTGCACCGCTGCGTCCAGCTGATTCATGAAGTCGCTGCGTAAACCATCGAACCGTTCCGGCAGCGTCCGGATCTGGTACTGCGTTCCGTACACGCCGGCTTGCTGAGCAGTTCCGGTGGCGCTGCCAGTCTTCGTCGCCCAGTCCCCCGTGTTGAACCACGTTCTCGTCGAGCTCGCCTTGAAGCCGCTGCGGCCCCACGCCGAGCTGGACGGGTCGCCCTGGCCAAGGAATACAGGCAGCGACGTTCCGCTGGTCTGCAGCGACGGTCCGTCGAACTCCAGAGGCTCGCCGCTCTGCACCTGGTACACGCCCTGCACCTGCCACCCGCCGATGATCTGCGAAATCACGCCTCCGTTGTTCACAAAGTCGCGTCCGGGACCGAACGGCAGCTGATAGATGCCCGACGTCGCGAAGCGGAACGTGCGGTCGTTGGCCGAGATTCCATACCAAGGCTGTGGATCGCTGACGTTCAGGAAGTCCGTCGCGTCCATCGACTTCGACCACGTAAACGCTGCCGTCAAGCTGGCGCCGTGGGTGAACCGCCGCGTCAACTGCGACTGGAACGAGTGATAGATCGACATGCCGCTCGTCTCGAACGCCGAGACGCTCGTAAACTGCGGATACGGCCGAAGCAATTGATTGACCGCGATGGTCTTCGATGTGCCTAGCGAAACCGTATTCGGAGCAATCTGGTAAAACGGATTGTTCACACCCGAAGACTGCGTGATCGCCGTGTTCTCCGCCAGGTCATAGCCAGCGGTGTAGGTTGACAGATACTGCCGCGGAATCGCATTGAACTCCTGCTGGATCGGCAGATGAACGCCATGGTTGCCGACATACGCGATGTCCGCAAGCCACGAACCGAACTGCCGCTGAATATCGAAGCTCCACCGCATGTTGTACGGCGTCTTCGGATGCAACGGCTGGAAGGTTACCGCCTGCCCAACGTACGTCTCCAGCCCCAGCGAATTGCCGGTCGGCTGCTGAATGCCGTTCGGGAACGGATTGGCCAGCGTATATCCGCCGTCCGGTCCCTCATACGCATACGCCTGTCCAGTTCCTGGAGCGGTATTCGCAATTCCGCTTTGTGACGTTGCCTGCGTAAAGCCCTGCTGCGGCAGAAGGAACGTGCTCGTCGACCCCGAATTGCCGCCCGACAGGAAGAACGTGGACAGCGAGTCGTCGAAGATACCGAACCCGGCGCGGACCACCGTATTCCTCGCGAACTGATACGAGAGGCCCACCCGCGGCAGCATGTTGATCACCTGTGGTTGGTAATCCTTCGTTCCGGTCAGCGGCGTCGCCGGATCGCCCAGGAAGCGCAGACCGCCGGTCGTCGGCAGGCCGGCCGGCATCGCCGCCGGCAGGTTGGGTATGGCCACCGGCTTGTAGACCTTCGCCGCCGACTGGCTGATTGTGTTCGGTGCGCTGAAGTCGAAATACGTATTCGCCTTCTGGTTGCGCTCGTTGTTCGGTCCTTCGTATTCAAAGCGAAGACCGAGGTTGACGGTGAGATTGGTGACTGGCTTCCAGTCATCCTGTACCCACTCCGCCATGTAGTTCGACCGCGAAGCAAGGTCCGAGTTGATCGTCACCGCCGAGGAGTTCGGCAGGCCGTACAGGAACTGCGCCAGTCCAAATCCAATCGACTGCGCCGAAGTCGATGACGTCGCCGTCGCGTAAGAGCCGTTGTTCTGATAGCGTCCGTTGCCCTGTGTCGTGATGCCCGCATTGGTGTTGTACATGCGGTACTCATACCCCATGCGCACAAAGTGCTTGCCCCACAGCCTGCTCACCTGCACCGAACCCAGCGTCACATCGTCGTGCGAAAGCACGCCGTTGTCCGAGTTCAGCGACTGATCGCCCGTGATATCGATGCGCGGGAACGCCTGCGCATTCGGCCCCAGTCCATCGACCAGGTACGAAGGCATGCCGATCGATGTCGGATTCAACTTGCCCTGCGAGGTCACGGTGTTCTGGTTTACGAACCGCGTCCACGTCAGGTGCGCTTCCAGCACCGTCTGCGGATTAATGGTGAACGTGTACCCCAGCGCGACGCCCTTGTTCTGATACGTCAACGACGTTCCGCTCACTGGAGCAAAATACGTATTCTTGGCCGGCTGCAACCGACGGCTCCGAACCCAGTGACCATAAATTTGCTGCCTGTTCGAAATGTTGAAATCGCTGCGCACGATGTACGCGTAGTAGTGGTCCGGTTCAGCCTTCGAATACGAGAAGTTGCCGCCGTCCTGCGAGTTCGGCGCCGTGTTCGGCTCGGGATAGTACTTCAGCGCCGCCTTCGCAATCGCGCTCACAGCACCCGCCGGGATCAGGTTGCCGGGAATCGGGCTGCGCACAATGCAGGTCTTGCCGCTGCCGCAGGCGCCGCCCGTCGTTACCACTCCCGACGTCGGATCGTAAAGCTGAAACTTGTTCTTGGTGCCCGGCGGATTCGCGGAATCCAGAGCATACAGCTCGGAGAAATCATAGTAGCCGGGCGTCGTCTCACCGCGTTCCGCTTTGCTCGGCACGGTTAGCAACTGCACATTCGGCGTTGCCGACTGGCTGTGCTCATAGCCTGCGAAGAAGAACCACTTATCTCTCTTGATCGGTCCGCCCACGGCTGCGCCTTCACGCATCCAGCTCGCCTTCGCCGGCGCAGACGATCCCGGAATGTGCCAGTAATTCGTATTCAGATCAGGGTTCTGGTACGAGCCGAAAGCCACGCCATGGAACTGGTTCGTTCCGCTCTTCAGCGACGTGTTCACGAACCCGCCCGACGAGTGTCCCTCGGTCGCATCGTACGATGACGTCTCCACCTTGTACTGCCCGATGAACTCCGTGCTGGGCGTGTAGGCCGAAAGACGGATGCGGTTGTCCGGTGCACCATCCAGCCGGTACTCCATCGAGTTCAGCACCGATCCGTTCACCGAAACCGTCGCCGTGCTGCTGTCGTACGCGTGAATGTTCGGATTCACACCCGAGACAAGAAGTCCCGGCGCCAGCGTCTCCAGCGTGAATGGATTGCTGTAGACCAGCGGCAGCTCCTCAATCGATCTCTCTTCCACCACCAGTCCCAGCGTCGCCGTGTTCGTCTGCAACTGCTGGATGCCCGTCGTCACCTCCACGGTCTCTGACGTGGCTCCGACGGCCAGGCTGATGTTCTGCTGATTGGTCTGGTTCACGTCCACCACGGTATGCACGTGCTCAGCCTTCTTGAAGCCTTCGCGGTTCACCGTGATCGTGTAGCTGCCCGGATTCAGGTCCTGAAAGACGTAGTTTCCGTCCGAGTTCGTCTTCGCCGTCTGCACCGCTCCGGTCGCTTCGTTTTTCAGCACCACCGCGGCGTCAGGAAGAATCGCTCCCGTGTCGTCTGTGACCTGTCCCGCGATACCCCCGCGTTCCGTCTGTGCCACTGCATATCCCGAAACCGCGATTAGCAGTATGAGAAGAAAAGTGCGTAGAACCCTTTGCATTTTGGTGCCTCCAAAAAATTCAAAACATGTCGCTATACGTGCTGCGTCACCCGCGCGCAATTAAGCGCAACCTGCTTGGCAGGGTCAGGTCGTCATAGATCATAGGAAAGGGAACCTTCGCTCCCGGCTGGCTATTATCTGTGTTTCCGCAAACACCTGTCAAACAGGTTTTTCGTTCTGTCACATCCGGAATGGAGCCTGTCTTCCACATCGATCTGCGGGGAAATGCGTCCGGAGTATGTGGTTTCAATTCAGAAACAAATTCTGTCTCGCCACAAGACCTCCGCTCTTCCGGTCTGACCGCAATCAGCCGACGCAGATCGCGCCGCCTCCCATTACCTCCGCGCGTCCTGCCCGCACCGCCGTCATCGGTCCACAGAGCAAGCGCCAGCTACACTCATCCATATATATGTGCGGAATTGTTGGATACATCGGCCCGAAACCCTGCGTCCCCGTCATCATGGAGGGGCTTGCCCGCCTCGAGTACCGCGGCTATGACTCAGCCGGCATCGCCGTCGCCGGCGGCCCTGAGGGCCTGCAGCTTCGCCGCGCCCCGGGCAAGCTGCGCAATCTCGACGCCATCCTCGCTCGCGACCCCGTCCACGGCACCTATGGAATTGGTCATACCCGCTGGGCCACGCACGGCCGCCCCACCGAGGAGAACGCGCACCCGCACCGCGACGGCACCGGCACGCTCGTTGTCGTGCACAACGGCATCGTCGAAAACTATCTCGCGCTCAAGCACGAGCTCATCGCCAAGGGGCACGCCTTCGCCTCCGAGACCGACACCGAGATCATCGCCCACCTTATCCAGGACGAACTGGAGAACCACGCCCGCCAGCACGGCGAGTTCACCGACGCCAATGAATCAGTCGCCGTCGTCGGCAACGGCCACACGTCCAAGCTGCCGCTCGAAGAAGCCGTCCGCCGCGCCGCCCGCCGCATGACCGGCGCCTTCGCCATCGGCGTGCTCTCTGCCCACGAGCCCGACAAGCTCGTCGCCGCCCGCATGGGCCCTCCCATCGTCCTCGGCCTCGGCGACGGCGAATTCTTCCTCGCCTCCGACGTCCCCGGCATTCTCCACCACACCCGCGACATCTACTTTCTCCAGGACGGCGAAGTCGCCACCCTCACCACCGCCGGCATTGTCCTGACCGACTTCGATGCCAATCCAAAAGTCATAAAAAAACAGCGCATCACCTGGGACCCCATCCAGGCTGAAAAGGCCGGCTACAAGCACTTCATGCTTAAGGAGATCAACGAGCAGCCGCGCGCCGTCCGCGACACCACCCTCGGCCGCGTCTCCTTCGACACCGGCCGCGTCCACCTCGGCGACATGTCCGTCTCCGACGCCGACCTCCGCTCTGCCACCTCCATCACCATCGCAGCGTGTGGCACTTCGTGGCACGCCGGCCTCGCCGGCAAGTTCATGATCGAGCGCCTCGCGCGCCTCCCCGTCGACGTCGACTACGCCTCCGAGTACCGCTACCGCGACCCCATCCCCAACCCCAACACCCTCGGCCTGCTCATCACCCAGTCCGGCGAAACCGCCGACACGATTGCTGCTCAACAGGAACTGATATCCAAAGGTTC
>DATNGO010000208.1:0-6410 GCA_035605855.1 Acidobacteriaceae bacterium
CCCCACCGCAACAGAAGATTGCATCGATCCGCGCCGGTGCTGAGTCCTTGAAACCGGAGCTCAATCCGGATGGCTCGATCCGTGTTCTCCTCAAAGCCGGAACGACCTACACCCTCACCTTCGCATAGCTCAAATCCTGCCCTAAATAAAAAAGGAGAGGCCAAAGCCTCTCCTTTTCCTGCCCTTGATCCCGCTTAGAACAGGATGTGCACGCCGCCCTGAATCTGGCGGTTCGTGTTCAGTTGAGAGGTATTGGTTCCGAACGAGCTCGAAGTCGGACTAAGGTTTGCCGGCTGGAATTGCACGTGATTGAGCGCGTTGAAAGCGTCGACTCGAGGTTGAACAACAAACCGGTCCCCGATCGCGAAATTTTTCAGCACCGAGAAGTCGAAGTTGTTGTTCGCATCCGAACGCCCGAAGTACTGCGGGAACGTCCGGTAGCTATAGGAGTTTAGTTGGTCCGCCGACACCCGGTCGAACACCGACGTATTGAACGACGGTCCGATTGCCTGGTGCGGATGGTTGTTCAGATCGTGCCAATTGCCGGTGTAGATGACATTGCCCCATGAGAGCGGTTGACCTGAAAGTGCCTGGTAGATCGAGGTCACCTGCCAGCCACCGGCGAACGCATCGGCCAGTCGCGACTGATTCGCGAACCTCCGCCCACGGCCAAACGGCAGCTGATAAATCAGCGTGAGCGTCAGGTGCTGGGGGAAGTCCGAGCTCGTCTCACCATAAGCCGGCTGTTGACCCTGATTGAGCGTGGATTGTGCCCCAAGTTGCCGCGAGTACTCGTAGTTGACGTCAAACTGCAGTCCATAGGACATCCGCTTCGCCAGCCGAGCCATAATCGCGTTGAAGTTCGCGTTCTGATTCGGAACCAGCTGCTCTGTCACGCCCGAATATTGCGGATACTGCTGCAGTATTTGTGCTGTGCTGATGGTCGAAGAGGTGTTGTACGAGGTCCCGTTCGGGATGACGATGCCATTCGGTGTTGTGGCCGCTGGGAAGAGCCCCTTGAACGGATTGGGCACCGGAGTGTTCATCGTCGTAGTCAGCGCTGTGTCGAGCGTCTTTTTATGGCTCAACAGCGGAAGCATCGGAATCGCACTGACATTGAGAGACGACGACAGGTGCACCGAGTGAGACGAGAAGCCGCTCACCTCCAACATCCACGCCTTCCCAAACTGCTTCTGCACATCCAGGCTAACCTTCTCCGTGTACGGAACCTGCAGTTGCGAGAAGAAGATCGCACTGCTGCCGAGGTTCGTATTCACACCCAGCGAGGATCCATACGGCTGCTGGAGAGGATTGACGCCCGAATTGAACGGATCCGACAAGTTGCTGACCGGAACCTGGTTCGTCTGGTTGGTCGAATTGCTCAGGTAGCTCGTCGTTGCGGAGTAGCCATAGGCCTGCGGTGCGTTGTAGTCGTTATACGGGTTGAAATAGATTCCAAAGCCGCCGCGGAAAGCCAGCGTCCCGTGGAAGGTATCGGGTGCGTAAGCAAAACCGATCCGCGGGCTGAAGTAAATAGCGGGCGTCTTATAGGCATACCGCTGCGACGGCGTCGCGTAGAAGAGACCCCCGGTCGGCTGGAAGCTCGAAGCGGGAAGCAGCGGACTCGGCGATGCCGCATAGTTCTTCTCCGCCTGTACTGTTGCCGCATTGGTCGCAGTCGAGTTGAAGCCTGCAACGACACGATCATGGCTTTCAACGATGGAAGTCTCAGACTCCATGCGGAAGCCCATGCTGATCGTAAAGTTGTGTGCCACCTTCCAGTCATCCTGCGCGAATCCTGCGGTGTACCAGGTGTTGTACTGATACCGCGGATTGATCGCCTGGCTTCCACTGGTCGGAAGGCCCAGCTCAAACAACGCAAACGTTCCGCCAAACCCTTGGCCATTCGCCGAGGAGGTTTGTGTCAACGGTCCGCCGTTCGCCGTCTTGAAGGTGTAGGCCCCGTTTGCCGCGGATCCCGACTGAGTCGAATTCTTGTTCTCTCGAATGTCGGGTCCGATCTTGATGTTGTGCCGCCCGATCGTCTTGTTGAAGCTCGCCCAGAGTTGCACCGTATCGAAGTACGCTGCGCTGCCAGGTTGAGCACTCAAGCTCGGAATGGCGGCACTGTCACTGAAGGTCAGATAGGGAATTGCGAGCTGCGTCGAGTTCGCATCAATGTACGACGGGAACCCGAACGAACTCGGCTTGATTCCTGCGCTGTTCGGCGAGGACGAGTTCTCTGACCGGCTCAACCCGAGACGAAAATCCAGGTTGGTTGTCGGATTGAAGTTGTGAACATCTTCCACGAATCCCCCCGCCAGCACCACCCTCGATGCTGTGCCGGTCAGGATGTTTCTGAAGATGTTTGAGGCCGTCTTGTCATAGGTGCTGCGGTGCGCCTCGAACGAGAACCGGTCACTGTGCGTAACATTGATATCGATCCGGCCCATGTGGGACTTGTAGTTGTCCGTCGTCGGATCGCTCGCGAAGAAGTTATTCTCTCCATCCGCCTTCGTGGATGCACCGTTATAGTTCGGCAGAGGAATCAGCTTGAGATAGTTCTGCGCAATCGGGCTGATGCTGAGTCCCGCATTGGACAGAATATTGCCGGGAATCGCACTTCGCGTCGTAACCTTCGTCGCCGGGTTATAAACGCCGCTAAATGGGTTGTAGAGCTGCCCCGATGTAGTCGTGGTAAGCAACGCGGAAAAATCACCGCTGCGCTCCGCCTGCGTAGGAACACTCGTGATCGTCGTTGCCGGCGAGTTCCCGATGTACCCCTCAAAGGCATAGAGGAAGAAAAGCTTGTCGCGCCCGTCGAAGACATGAGGAATGCGCACCGGACCGCCTATGTTTCCGGCGAACTGATTGAAGTGCGTTGACGGAGCCTTGGTCCCCGACGGCGTGAAGTAGGGCTTCGCCGTCAGCGGCCGAGAGCCCTGGTAATACTCCGACGCCGTTCCGTGAAACTGATTCGTACCGGACTTCGTCGTGATATTCACCGTGCCGCCTGAGGTATCGCCCAGCGCCGCATTCGCCGTGAACTGGTCCACGTGGACCGCATCTACAGAGTCCAGCAGCGGACTGAACCCGGCCGTACGGCTCGAGTCCTGCATATTCGGAACGCCGTTCAGCAGAAGTTCGTTGGAAGCCGATGCACCGCCGCCGAGCGAAAAATCATCCGCGGTGCTGTTGTCGAACGGACGCGTCTGCGAGGCCGCATGCTTGCCCTTCGCCACGGCGCCAAACTCGAACCGCGCAAATCCCAGTGGCGAGCGGCCGTTGCTCGGCAAGTCCTCGATCTCATCGGCAGTCAGCGTCTGGCCCGTCGAGGCAGTCGCAGTGTCGATCAGCGGGGTCTCGCCTTCCACCGTCACCGTCTCACTTACAGCGCCGACCGGCAGCGTGATGTTCTCGGTCACGGTTTGCTCGGTCTGCAGAGTCAAACCCGTATGCGTGTAGTTCTTGAAGCCCGCGTGCGAGGCATCGACACGGTACGCTCCAGGCTGGAGAAACGGCACCGTGTAGTCGCCGGCTGAGTTGGACTTCGCGTTCGTGACCACGCCGGTTTGTGTGTTCGTGATTCGGATCGCCGTATCAGGAATCCTGGCGCCTGAGGGATCCGAAACATGACCTGTCAGCGTGGAACGTGTTTCCTGGCCAAACGCGACTGCAGTGAAACAGCAAAGGGCAATGAGGGCTAGTCGTTTCATTTTGTGAAACTCCTGTGACACTTCGCGAAGATTCTGCGAGTGTCCACAAAACTAGCGAAGACCGCGAACGAATGTCAATAGTTTTGAAAATTATCTTCCGATAATTGCCATTCCCATCGGGAAACAATTCCGGCTACAGCCTTCGACCGATCTCCGCCGCAGCCTCCAGCACCGCCGCGCGAGTCTCCTTCTCCCGCACCGCATCCATCCGCGTCGCTGGCGTCGAAACGCTGATCGCCGCCTTCACCGGCTTGCCCGGCCCCCGAATCGCCGCCCCGTAGCAGATGCCGCCCCGGATAGACTCCTCGCGGTCGCACGCCACGCCAATCTCCCGAATCTGGTTGAACTCCGCAAACAGCCGCTGACGATCCGTGATCGTATGCTCTGTGCGCGGGGTCAGGCCGTAAACCTCCAGCATCCTGTCCGCCAGACGCCTGTCCTGAAAGGCCGTTATCGCCTTCCCCAGCGCCGAGCAATGCGGCGGCAGCACGCGTCCGATCTTGTTCGTCATCCGGATCTCGTGAAACGTCTCCATGCAATCCAGCACATGAATCCGGTCGTCGAACAGAAACGCCAGGCTGGCCGTCTCGTTGAACGTATTCACCAGCCGCTCCATCTCCGGCCGCGCGATTTCACGCACATGATCAGCCGCGCGCACCAGCCATCCAAAGATCAGCCGCGCTGAGAGCTGATACGTCCCATCCCTGTCCTGATGCAGATATTCGTGCCGTTCCAGCGTCCGCAACACGCGAAACAGCGTCGACTCCGGCAGCCGCATCTTTGCGCCAATCTCTTTCAGCGACAGCGGCGTCTGCCCATCAAAGCAGTCCAGAACATCCAGCGCCCGCCCAATCGAGCGCAGATAATACACCTCATCGCCCGGCGATCCTTCCCCGTTCTGCAGGGCCCACTTCGGTATCCGCCGTCTAACGCTCTTCTTCGCTGCTGAGTTCGTCGCCATCGTGACCCTGTTCCTGCCAAAAAAATTCCATTGCCCGGAATCGTTCCCGATCGAGCGCTATTGTAAGATATCGCGCATGTTTCACTTTTGCGACATAATTTTCAAATAAACGAAATGACGCCGTCTTCACCCCCATTCTCCGGCGAAAGGATCCAATGCACCGCAGAGATGTCCTCAAGCTCGGCGCAGCCACCACCCTGGCTGCTGCCCTGAACTCGCAACTCCTCACCGCAGAGTCAGTTATCTCACCCGCCGAATCCGGTCACGTTGAGCAATGGGGCCTCTACGAGCTCCCCCTCAGGGGTCCCTCCACCGGCAATCCCTTCCACGACGTCACCCTCTCCGCGCAGTTCACGCAGGAGCACCGCACCATCGACGTCAAAGGCTTCTACGACGGCGACGGCACCTGGCGCATCCGCTTCATGCCCGACTCGCCCGGCCCCTGGACCTACAAAACCACCAGCTCTGCCGCCGAGCTCAACGGTCACACCGGCCGCTTCACCTGCACTCCGCCCCGCTCCGGCAACCACGGCCCCGTCACCACTGCGCACCAGTTCCACTTCGAGCACGCCGACGGCACCCCCTACTTTCCCTTCGGCACCACCACCTACGCTTTTTTCTTCACCAGCGACGACAACGCCGCGAACTCGCTCGCCGGCATGACCGGCAAGTTCAACAAGACCCGCGCCTGCATTCTGCCCAAGCCACTCGGTCAGGGCGAACAGATGTTGCCATTTCCCACCAGCGGCACACCCGACTCCACCGGCAAAGCCAACGACTACACCCGCTTCAACCCCGAGTACTTCCAGCGTCTCGAGAAGCGCCTCCTCCAGCTTCAAGCCGCAGGCATCGAGGCTGACTGCATCCTCTTCCATCCCTACGATGCCTGGGGTTACAAGGCCATGCCCAACGAGATCGACGACTTCTACCTTCGCTATACGATCGCGCGCCTCTCCGCATTCCGTAACGTTTGGTGGTCTATCGCCAACGAATACGATCTCGTGCGCGCCAAGACGATGTCGGACTGGGATCACTTCTTCCGTGTCGTGCAGGCCGAAGACCCCTACAGCCACCTGCGTTCCATCCATCATTCGCGCGTCATCTACGACCACTCCAAGCCGTGGTGCACGCACGCCAGCCTGCAGAGCTACGACTTCGAGAAGTCAGCCGAGCGCCGCCTCGCATGGAACAAGCCGATCATCTACGACGAGATTCAGTACGAAGGCGACGTGGAGCGCCGCTGGGGCAATCTCTCTGCCGAAGAGATGACGCGCCGCTTCTGGCTCGCGACGATCTATGGCAGCTACGCCTCACACGGCGAGGTCTTCATCTCTGCAGACTCCGGTCCGCACGCGCATGAATCGAGCTGGTCTGACGCGGGGCGCCTCCGCGGCGAGTCCGCCGCGCGCATCAAATTCCTGCACGATCTCGTTGCGCGCAGCACCAACGTCGGCCTCAATGAATTCGAAGGCTCCTACTATCTTTCCGCCGGCACACCCAATCAGCTCTACCTCTGGTACTTCGACTACCATCGCCCCGCGCGTTACGAATTCCCACTGCCGAACACCGCAAACTTCGAAGGAACTCTCATCGATCCCTTCGAGATGACCGGGAAAAAGCTGCCCGGCACATTCTCCGGAAAGTCGCGCGTCGATCTGCCCAACCGCCCGTATCAGGCGATCGTCTTCCGCAAGATTTCCGACGTCGTCGGCAAACCCACCGCCAAAGCTCCA
>DATNGO010000209.1:0-3846 GCA_035605855.1 Acidobacteriaceae bacterium
AGGCGCACCAACAACCACCACCTTCACGCTCAACGGTCTTCGCTTCCACTACGATGCCTCCGCCGGCCAGAAGACCGGAGCCTTCCTCGACCAGCGCCTCAACTACGACGCCGCAGCCCGCCACGTGCTCGCCTCCGGCCGTAGCCACACAGCACTCGACGTTTGCACCTACCAGGGCGGCTTCGCCCTCCATCTCGCGCGCGTCTGCTCGCAGGTCACCGGCATCGATCAGTCGCGCTCCGCGCTCGAGGCCGCCGATCGCAACCTCACGCTCAATCCCAACATTCGCACGACCGTGAATTGGATTGAAGCAGACGCTTTCACACTCCTTCGCGCTCTCGACGACGCCACGCGCGATGCAGCCTCCATCGAGACCCTGCCACTCGAGCCTGGCCCATTCGACGCCATCGTGCTCGACCCGCCGGCTTTCGCGAAATCCAAGCGTGCCGCTGAGGGCGCGATGCGCGGCTACAAGGAGCTCAACCTGCGCGCGATCCGCCTTCTCGCTCCCGGCGGAACGCTCATCACCTGCTCCTGCTCCCATCATGTCTCGCTCGCCGACTTCACCGGGATCATCGCCGCAGCCGCCGCCGACGCCGGCCGTCGCGTGCAGCTTCTCGAAACCCGCGCCGCCGCGCCCGACCACCCCGAGGTCCTCACGCTGCCCGAGACCCGCTACCTCAAGTGCCTCATCTGCCGCGTCAGCTAGCCCGCATCGCGTACGCTGTTGCGCATGAGCTTCCGTCGCGTTGCGCTGACTCTCATCCTGATCGCTGCCGTTCGCTCCATCCTCGCCCAGCAGCCGTCCATCCTCCCCGATCTTGCGCGAGAGATCGACAGCATCCCCGCCATCGACAATCACGCGCACCCGATGCTCTCACCGCCGGCCGATGCCACAGACCGCGAGTTCGACGCGCTTCCTGTCGACAGCATGGCTCCCCAGACCGACCCCGTCGCACTTCGCGCCGACTGGCCTCCGCTCCACGACGCCTGGCTCGCACTTTTCGGCATCGATCTCCAACCTCCGCTCACGCCCGACACGCAGAAGCAGCTCGACGCTGCGCGGGCCCGCGTCAAAGCCCGCGAAGGCGAGCACTACTCCGCCTACGTCCTTGATAAATCCGGCATCGGCATCATGGTCGCCAATCGCGTCGAGATGGGCACCGGCGTCCAGCCACCGCGGTTCCTCTGGGTTCCTTACGAGGACGCTCTGCTCTTTCCCCTCAGCAACGCCTCCATGGCCGCACAGACGCCAGATCGCGCGCAGTTCTTCGCACTCGAAGACAAGCTCCGCGCACGCTACCTTCACGATGCGGGGCTCACAAAACCTCCCTCCACCCTCGACGCTTACATCCGCCAGGTCGTGCTTCCCACCCTTCAGCGTCAACACGCGGAGGGTGCCATCGCCGCCAAGTTCGAGCTCGCCTACCTGCGCTCCCTCGCAATCACAAACCCAACGAAAGCCGAGGCCGCATCCATCTACGCAAAGTATATTGATACCAATACATCCCCGAAACCGGCAGCGTACAAGCCGCTCCAGGACTATCTTTTCCGCACAATTGCCCTCGAGTGTGGCCGCCTCGGAATGGCTGTACACTTCCACTCCATGGCCGGCGCCGGCAGCTATTTCTCCATCGCCGGCGGCAACCCGATGAACATGGAGCCGCTCTTCAACGACCCCACAATGCGCCACACTAACTTCGTGATGCTGCACGGCGGCTGGCCCTTCGTGCACGAGACCGGCGCACTCCTTCAGAAGCCCAACGTCTATCTCGATATCTCACAACAGGCGCTCGTCATCCCAGCTCCCACGCTCTCCACCTGGCTGCGCGAATGGCTCGAGCTATTCCCCGGCAAGGTCCTCTTCGCCACTGACGGTTACCCCTACAGCCCCTACCTCGGTTGGGAGGAGTCCACCTGGCTCTCCGCGCGTAACGCCCGCCAGGCGCTTGGCATTGCGCTCACCGGCATGGAGCGCGACGGCGAAATCACTCCCGCTCGCGCCTCGCAGCTCGCCCACATGGTCATGCGCGGCAACGCCGCTGAACTTTACCACCTGCAACATCCACAACCGTGATGCCTACTTCGACCTCAGCTCACGATCGAAGAAGCCCACCGCCATCTCCTCCACCTCTGTATGCACCGCCTCGCGGTCCACGCCGGAAGGGTCATCGCAGAACACTCCAAGCTGCTGTTTGCCCACGGCCGTGCACGTATCCAGAAACGTATAGTGGGCGACATTTGGCAGCACCGTCTCTCTTGCCCGGCGATCGTGCGCGCGAATCAGGTCCGCGTTGTCCTTCGGCGGTGCCATTGGATCCGCCGAACCCACGACCATAAACACCGGGACCTTCATCGCATGCAGGCTCTCGGGCGTCAGCGTCATCCCCACTGCTGGTGCAATTGCAAGGATGGCGTGCACGCGGGGGTCCATGTAGCTCTCATTCGAACGCGCCAGCGACACACCGCTCGTCTTCCGCACCGCCGCCAGCATCTGTTGCGGCGTGCCCATCTCCTTCATCTCCGGCACATGGCACGCGGGTGCGTCGGGTTGCTTCTCGCAGAGATCGACGATAATGCTGATGTCCGTCCGCGCTCCACCCAGCGCGAGCACCGTGTATCCACCAATCGAAAACCCCGCCGCTCCAATGCGATTTTTGTCGATCTTCGACCCAAACTCCTCGTCGGCCAGCATGCCGTCGATCACCTCGCTCAGGTCCGTCGCGCGCTCCCACCACAGCACGAAGCCCTCCGCCGTATACGGCTCCAGCGCATTGTTTCCCGGATGATTCACCGCTGCCGCGATATATCCTGCGCGCGCCAACGCCGTGCCCAGCCACGCCATCTGCATCGCCGAGCCGCCCGTCCCATGCGACAACACGATCAGCGGCATGCTATCCAGCCCCGGGGCCAGCGCCGCATGCTCTTGAGCCTTGCCCGCTAGAAACAGCGGAGCATCCGGCGCTCCAATCACCTGCTGCGTCTCCACCGCATTCTCCGCGGCCGGGTACCACACAATCACCTGCAGCTCCTGGTGCTGCGCTCCACGCCAGTTCCGCTGCACCTTCGGATGAAACACCCGCGACGTCATGCCCACCTTGAACTCGGGCGGCGGCTGTTTTTTTTCTTTTTTCTGCGCACCTGCACAAAATCCAACCGCACCGCAAACAAGCAGCAGCAAAGACACCCGCATCGTCATGCCAAACAGCTTATCCTCTTATCCTTCGCTGGCGAATCTCAACGAGCCAACGAATGCAGCTGCTCGATATACCTTTTCGCGTCGAACTTCCGCGCCATACTCTCTGCGCTCATGTACCGCCGCTTTCCAAAGACCGGCCGCTCGCCCCACGCGCGGTCAAACTTGCCCAGGATCGCCCACGCTACGCCCGCATATCCATTAGGATCGCGCCCATCCAGAAAATAGCGATCATTCAGATAAACGGCCCGCTTCATCGCCGTCGCCGTATCATGCGTCCACTCCAGAATCTTCTTCGCCCAGTACATCCGCAGCGAGTTGTGCATCCATCCGTAATGAACCATCTGCAACTGCGCCGCGTTCCACAGCTCGTCATGCGCCTGCTTCGCCCTCGCCGGCGAACTATCATCGGACTACCATCTGACTTCGATTGGAATACGGAAATCGTTATGTCCTGTGACGTCACTGAAACCAAGTGGGTCGTCCCCGCCGAAGAGCCCACCATCGAGCCCGTTCGCCTGCGCCACGCCACTCTCGAGGACGCTCCCGCACTCGCCCTCGTCGGCTCCGCCACTTTTCTCGAGGCATTCACTTGGATGCTGCCCGGCGCCGACATCATCGTCCACTGCGCAAAAAACCATACCGCCGAA
>DATNGO010000210.1:0-3687 GCA_035605855.1 Acidobacteriaceae bacterium
GCCGGGCGTGGGCCGCCAGCCGGTTTGTTGAGGATGGGCAGTTGAGGCAATGAGACAGAGAGGAAGCAGCAGGGAGGAAGAGCAAAGGCGCATGGTGGACTCGCGAGGCGGAGTGGAAACGAAGTGAAGCGAGTCTAGGCGTGCGCGCTTGAGGATTTGCTGTGCGGATTTGGCGAGGGACCAGATGGATTAACTTCGAATGGCGCACCCGGCTGAAGACTTTGCGCAAAATTCCCCGGGGGAGCTCCAGGTCAACTTCCCCGGAGCTCTCCCGCCAAGGCGTTCCTCCTTACATCTTGTGGAACTTCATCGACATCGTTGAGGGCGACGGATCAGGAGTCACGTCGGTTTCCGTCAGCGCCTTGCCGTCCGCGCTGAGTTCGAACGTATTGTGGCGCCGCACCTTTCCATCCTCGCCGGTGTAGATAATTGTCAGCTTGTGCGGCCCATCCGTCTTCGCCGCCATCGTTCCCCCCATGAACTTCACGGGAGTCCCGTCCGCCTTCAGCATTACAGGCTTGTCGTTGTCGGTTTCCTTGAAGGCCACGCTGTTGCCGTCCACATGAATCGACAGGATGCCCTTGTCCTGCGACTCCTTGAACGAGACGACCTTCCAGTCACCATTCATTCCCGGTCCGCCCGAAGTCCGCTTCGCAACCGTCGTTATCGTGAACGGGCTGGAGCCGTCAGCTGGAAATACCTCGTTCCGCCGCGTCATCATCTTCCCGTCGGCCGAGAGCGTAGTCGTCACCTTGTTGGTGCGTTTGCCATTGTTGCTCACGTCAACCACGTACCCCGAGCCGGCCTTGCTGCAGGTCACCATGGCGCCATCGGTCGAATCCTTGTGTGGCTTGCCATCGCAGATCGTCTTCGGCCCCGCCTTACCCTGTCGAGTCACCACATATCCAGTCGCATCCGTTGCGAGCGACATCGTCGGTCCGTCATACTTGAGGGTCGCGGGATCAATCTTCCACGAGCCATTCCATTGATTAGCCTGCGCCATGCAGGAAAGCGAAAAAAATACCGAACACGCCAATGCACAAACGGTCATAGTGCTACGTTTCATCGTTGAGCCTCATTGCTTAGGAATTGGGTACTGGGGTAGCGGTGCCATCGTCTCCCTTGTTCTTGCGAAAGTCAAGACTCCGATGACCTGGTCACGAGGTCGAGCCTGCTGCTGCCAGCAGCTTTGCGGTGACGAAGTGGATCAGGTCATCGTTTGCGTAGACGGGTGGGGTGGTGAAGAAGAGAGGCTTGTTGCGGAGGGAACTTGACCCAACGCTGGGCCAGGCTTGTGTAAGGGCCTCAAGCGTTGTGCCGGTGGGCGGGGCGCTTTGAGAAACGATAAGGGCGTCGGTGCGGTCGAGGTAGCGGAGAGCGGAGGGCTTGAAGTCAGCGATTGTGGGGTCGAGAACGGCGAGCGAGAGGTCCGGCTGGAGGAAGCGCAGGACGGAGTTCGATTCGAGGATGGTGTTTTCGGCCTCGGCGATGAGCTTGCGGACGCGGGGCATGGCCTCGGCGAGCTGACCCTGGCGGGTGCGGACCCAGAAGACTCTGCGGGCGCCGGCGGCAAGGAAGCGCGAGGTGTCGGTGCCGGTGGAGGGGTCGCGCTCTTCGCTGATGGCGAGGGTGTGGTCTGGCGTCTGGCAGTCGCAGGGCTCGCCGTTGGCGGAGCAGACGTTGTGGCCGAACTGCGTGATCTTGATGGCGGTCCAGTTGAGTTGCGGCAGAGCGGCGATGATGCCGGCAACGACCGAGGTCTTGCCGATGTTGCGTGTGTGTCCGCCGATGACGATCGTAGGCATTCTTAGCTATGAGATCCGAGTTCGGGTTCAGGCCGGCTGCGGTTCATGCATTCGGAGCCGTTATAGTTCAGCCGGCTGTAGTGGCGTCGCAGCGCTTGCCGATCGCAGTGCCGCCAGTGCGGAGTGCGGCTCGACCGCGAAGTCATCGCGGTGATCGGCGAGATAGCGATGAACGTCGGAGATGACTACGGAGCCTTCGCCGACCGCTGAAGCGACGCGCTTGACGGACTTGGACCGCACATCGCCGACGGCAAACATGCCGGGCACACTGGTTGCATAGGGAGTCATCTCAAAACCGTCTGTGCCACCTGTAAGGATGAAGCCCTTTTTGTCGAGTTTTACTGCGCCAAAGAGCCAGCCGGAGTTAGGCTCGGCACCGATCATCACGAAGACGCTTCCAATCGGCTTTTCAGTCAGGTCACCCGATCTGCGATCGATCCAGGCGACGCGTTCGAGCGAAGATCCGCCTTGGAGCGTCACGATCTCAGAGTGTGTATGGAGCGTGATGCGGGATGAGTTCTCGATACGCGAGATGAGGTACTGCGACATGGTGCTGGCCAGCGACTTGCCGCGAACAATGTGATGGACATGGCTCGCGATGCCGGATAGAAATACCGCTGCCTGGCCTGCTGAGTTTCCGCCTCCCACCACGATCACTTCACGGTCGCGGCAGAGCAGAGACTCCATCGCGGTTGCCGCATAGTAGATCCCGTGATTTTCAAACCGGTTGTAGTTCTCCACCGACAGCTTGCGATACTGCGCTCCTGAGGCGACGACTACCGACCTGGAGCATACCGGGATACCGCCCGCCAGCAACAATTTGTGGATACCGCCAATCTGCTCCACTGTAATCACATCTCTGGAGATGGCGAAGCGCACGCCGAACTTCAGGGCCTGCAACTGGGCGCGGCTGGCCAGTCTGTTGCCGGATATCCCGGTAGGAAAGCCAAGGTAATTCTCGATCTTGGAACTCGTACCGGCCTGGCCTCCAGGGGCAGTTCCTTCGATCACAAGCGTGCAGAGGCCCTCCGATGCCGCGTAAACCGCGGCCGCAAGACCGGCGGGGCCGGCCCCGACAACGACAACGTCGTAGATCATCTGCGGATCAGGCAGCTCCGTGATGCCCAGTTCATCGGCAAGCTCCGCGATTGTGGGCCGATGCAAAGTACGGCCGTCGGAGAGGACCACCGCCGGCAGAGACGGCTCAAGATCCGACAAGCCGTCATCGGGCCGTGCGGCTTCTTCCATCGGCACTTCAACGATCCTGTGCGGGTAGCTGTTGCGGACAAGGAAGCGTTGCAGCCCCGTCATTTCCGCATCATCGGCGTGTCCCATCAGGACAACGCCGCCGGCCGCTTCACCCAGGATGCCGATACGGCGCCAGATGGTCGCTTGCGTAATGAGGTTCGCGATATCGCCTTCGGCACGCATGAGCCTCTGCAACTCGTTGCGAGGTATGCGAAGAACCCGGGTCTCTGTTACCGTTTGCCCATCGACAAGCGAGCCCTGCGAATTCAAAAGATTCAACTCGCCGGAGAAATCAAACCTGCGATGATGAGCAAGGATCTTCGTTTCGCCATCTGCAACAGGCAGGGAAATACTGATCTCTCCGTCGAGCACGACGAACATATCGATCTGCCGTTCGCCACGAACAAACAGAATCTGATTCGCCGGGAAGGTCTCCTCTCGGCCATACGGACGAAGGCGTTCGACCATCTCCTCCGTCAGTTGAGGGAAGGCGAGTTCCGGCCGAAAGTCCGGAACGTTCCATGCACTGTTGCGATCGTTTTCTTCGGACATGTGCGCCTGGGTGCCTCGCTGCGTGCTTGCTTCCATCATCCGCCACAGCAAGGGCAACCGTCTATTTCACCCGGCCCGGCGA
>DATNGO010000211.1:0-13533 GCA_035605855.1 Acidobacteriaceae bacterium
GGCTGATGGGGCCGCCTTTTTTCTTTGCCAGGCCGGTCCTGGGCCGGACGAGTTATGTCGTGTGGCAGACAGTGAGGGGACGGGCTGGCTGCTAGCGTGAAATCTGTGGCTGGGAAGAGCAACACGAGCCGGGTCGAACCCGGCCGGCCGCATCGGGCTACACAGACTCTCGGCGTGCGTGAAGGCGCGTCGAGGGTCGTGTCTTGTAAGCAACAGGCTCGTGGCTGCGTGAGCACATGGGCTGCCGATTCCGGGGACGGGCGATACATCCTTTTCGCGGGATAGAAACATCCCTTTGAGTGGCAGGGTCTGGTGGTGAGGCTGTGCCGCATATGGAAGGATCTTTCGAGGCCAGTTCATGATGGAACCATCGAACCCCCTGGAAGGCCAGCAGCGCCTCGGGCCCGTCTTCCCGGCAACTGCAGGACAGCCTGGGCCGTCGCCGATCCCGGGTCCGCGCAACGGTCACATCGAACTCTCGCCACAGGCGATGCGCATGCTGGAGACCAGGCCGCCGCACAAGCGAACTCAGGATGCGGAGCCGACCGGCGCAGTGGCTCTGCCGGATGGTGCGCGCGCGGAGGGCGCCGTCCCTCCGGAGGCAGCGGAGGCCCTGATTGAAGGCAAGCGTATCGGGGAACGGATCAAGTTTCTGCGCCAGCGCAAGCATATGGGCCTGGTGGAGCTGGGGCGGTATACGGGGCTCTCGGCCAGCTTTTTGAGCCAGCTGGAGACGGGCCGGGTGGTGCCGACGCTGAGGAACCTGGCGCGCATTGCAATGGTCTTCTCGCGAGACCTGAGCTACTTTTTCGAGCCGGAGAGGCCGGAGTTGTTTCGGATCCAGCGGGCTGCGGAACGGCAGCGGCTTCCGCAGACGGGCGCGGCGGATCCGGACTACTTCTTTGAGAGCCTGGGGCAGGTGCCGACGGAGCAGATGATCGCGCCCTATGTGGCGGAGTTTCTGCCGGGCAACGGGCGGCGGGTGCCGGCGGCACATCAGCACGCGGGCGCGGAGTTCCTGTACATGCTGAGCGGACACCTGCGGCTGATGCACGAGGGCCGCACGGAGGTGCTGGAGCCGGGTGACGCGGTGTACTTCGATCCTTCGGTGAAGCACAGCTACGAACGGATGGGAGAAGAGCTGTGCACGGCGCTGATCCTGACGATCCCGGAGCCGATGCGCGCGAGCCAGCCGGCGAGGCTGGCGCCGCAGTCGCAGGGTGCGAACGGCGAGGCGAAGAAGCGCGCGCGGTAGTTTGGGTTGTGCGACCCCACCCATGACGTTGCCCTCAGGGGCTGAAGCCCCTTTGCTCACGTGAGTTTTTACGGACGGGCTAAAGCCCGCCCCTTTCAAAGCACGCCCCTTTCAAAGCGCGCCCCTTTCAAAGCGCGCCCCTTTCAAAGCACGCCCCTTTCAAAGCACGCCCCCTACAAGAGCCCGTTCGTTTCAAGAGGCCACTAGACGGCGTTTACAGGAAGAAAGAGCTGCTCGATCTCCAGCCAGTCATGCACGCGTCGAAAGCCGGTGACGTTGATGTTGGCGGGTGAGCTGAAGAGGATGCCTTCGCCACTGAAGAGACGGAGCTGGCGCGGGTTGTCGTCGATGAGATAGTCGCCGTTGAGGATGCTCTTGTTGCCGCAGAAGACGATGTGCGAGGCGGGGATGAAGGGGAAGTGCTGCTTGAGCCAGTGGAACTTGGCGTTGAAGCTCGAGGGGACTTCCATGGCAGCGGTGGCGATGTAGATCTCGTAGTGCTGCTGCAGGCGTTGCAGGACACGCGGGGCGTGGGGCATGACGCGGAGGACGGCGAAGAAGTCCTCGGACATCATGTAGTCGTAGAGGGCCTGCTGGCGCTCGGGCGGGACGAAGTCCCAGAGCCATTGGCCCTGGAGGTCGGCGCGGGTGATGCGCTCGGCGAAGTCGCGATTGTAGCGGTGCAGGTGCTCGCCGAGTGCGTCGGCGATGACCTCGTCCATGTCGACACAAATGATGCGGCGGGCTTCGCCCGTTTTCCCGGTACGCGCCCCATTGTGTTGCAGTGGAGTCATGATCGAGGCTCAGCGGTGTGGGCTTGTGCGGAGGCGAGGCGCTCGCCTGCCTGCCAGGATTGCGGTGTATCGCGGCGGGGATCCCAGAAGAGGATGCGGCCGCAGGTTTCGCAGGTGAACATCTGGTCTTCGTGCTCGCGGCTGGTGAGGTCGTTCCAGCGCTGCGGGCGGACCATCATCTGGCAGGCGGAGCACTTGTGGTCGATGGCTTCGGAAAGGCTGCTGCCTTTGGATTTCGCGATGCGGTCGTAGTTAGCGAGTGCAGTCTCACCGATCTGCGCGCGAAGGGCGGAGCGCTCGGCTTCGATGCTCGCGATGCCGGTGCGGGCGCGATCGATGGTGGCGGCGGCGCGGGTGCGCTCGGCCTCGAGGGCGGAGCGTGTCGAGTCGAGGGACGCGGCGGCGGATTTTTCGGCGGACTCGAGAGACTCGGTGCGCTCGAGGGAGGCGAGCTCTTCGTCTTCGAGCTTGCGGATGGCGGAGTCGGCGAAGCTGATCTCGTGCTCGAGTGCGCTGATCTGGGCGGCGCTGGTGGCGGAGTCCATCTGCTTGCGGAGGCGTGTCATCTTGCCGCGGTGGGCGTCGGCGTCGAGCTCCTGGCTGCGGCGGAGTTTTTCTTCGGCGGCGAGGTCCTGACGGACTTTGGCGAGGGTCTGCCCGGCAGCTTTGTGGGCGGCTTCGGCGGCGGCGACGCGAATGGGAGCTTCGGCCTGAGCCTGGTGCAGGTTTCGGAGCTCGAGGTCCTGGGCCTGAAGGACGACGAGATGTTCGAGGTCAGCGTTCATGTCTTTTTTAGATGGCGCACAGCGCGGACTGCGGCGTGCGGAGCAAAGATTAAGCGTAGCACTTTCGGCGGGCGGTTTTCGCGGTCAGTGATTTGCGGGAGGCACAAGGTTGTCTTGTGCCGCAAAACGCGGCCTGAGAGCATGGTGAGCATGAAGATATTTTTATTTGTGCTCGCGGCGACAATCCTCGAAGCAACGGGGGATGCAATTGTGCGGATCGCGCTGCATCAGAACTCCATGCCAACCCGGGTTGGCCTGTATTTTGCCGGCGCACTGTTGCTCACTCTGTATGGAACTTCGTTGAATCTTGCCCCCGTTGAGTTCGCACAGGTTACGGGAATCTATATCGCGACGCTGTTCGTCATGTTTCAAATCACCAACTTTTTTTTCTTCCATGCCCGGCCCACAACGCCGGTGGTGGTGGGCGGGAGCCTGATCGTCGCGGGAGGCCTGATCGTGGGTCTGCTGAAGTAAAAGCGTCACGCTGACTCGCAGATTTTCTGAATCTGCGTCGCACTCCGCAGTATCCAAGTACAGATCGAATGGCAGCCGCAAGCGTAGCAGAGGTCGAGAACGTCTCGCAGTCAGTGGACTCGCATGCGGGCTGGCGTCCACGCGTGAATCCGTGGATCGTCGCAATGACGGTGACGCTGGCGACGTTCATGGAGGTGCTGGACAGCTCCATTGCGAACGTCTCGCTGCCGCACATTGCAGGTGGGCTGGGCTCGACGCAGGAAGAAGCGACGTGGGTGATCACGGCGTACCTGGTGGCGAATGCGATCATTCTGCCGGCCGGCGCGTACATGACGACGTTCATCGGGCGCAAGAAGTTTTACATGATCTGCGTGCTGCTGTTCGGCGTGAGCTCGGCGATGTGCGGGTTTGCGCCGTCGCTTCCGCTGCTGATCTTCTTCCGCGTGTTGCAGGGCATCGGCGGTGGCGGGCTGGCGCCCAGCGAGCAGGCGATTCTTGCGGATACCTTTCCGCCCAACAAGCGCGGGCAGGCTTTCGCGATGTATGGGCTGGCTGTCGTTTGTGCACCCGCAATTGGCCCGACGCTGGGCGGCTATATCACGGACAACTTCAACTGGCGCTGGATATTCTTCCTGAACATTCCGGTGTGCCTGCTGTCGTTGTTTCTGACGTCGAGAATTGTTGAGGATCCGCCGTGGATTGAGAAGGAAGTGAAGCAGTCGCAGAAGGGCGGCATCAAGCTGGACCTGATGGGCTTCGCGCTGCTGGCGCTGACGTTCGGCGCGCTGGAGTTTGTGCTGGACAAGGGCCAGGAGGACGACTGGTTTTCGTCGCACATCATCACGTTCTTCGCCGTGGCGTGTGTGGTCGCGTTTGTAGTAATGATCTGGTGGGAGCTGAGGCAGCTTCGTATCGGGCACCGGCCGATTCTGAATCTCACGCTGTTCAAGCGCCGAAGTTTTGCGATCAGCTTCACGCTGATGTTCGTGCTGGGGTTTGCGCTGTATGGCACGACAATTCTGATTCCGCAGTTTGTGCAGACGCTGCTGGGGTATACGGCGGAGCTCTCGGGGAAAGTACTGTCTCCGGCGGGCTTCATGATGATGGCGATGATGCCGGTGGTGGGGGTGCTGTCGGGCAAGGTGGATGCGCGCAAGCTGATCGGCTACGGGTTCTTCATGCTGACGATGGCGCTGCTGTATATGGGCAAGATGAATCTCGGACTCAGTTATGGCGAGCTGGTGTTCATGCGATGTTTCCAGGTGTCGGGACTGGCGTTCCTGTTTATTCCGATCAATACGATCTCGTATGTCGGCGCGAAGCAGACGGAGAGCAACGATGTGTCGGGGTTGATGAACCTGGCGCGCAACATCGGCGGGTCGTCAGGCACGGCGTTTATGGCGACGATGCTGATACGGCGGACGGCGGCGCACGAGACCTCGATGGTGCGCAATATGGTGCCGGGCAGCGCTGCGTTCACGGGGCAGATCACGGCGCTTGCGGGAAGGTTCAAGCCGGGTAACGGGCAGGGCGTGACCGGAGGACCGTTCGGCGGAGCTTCGCTGGGCGCGATTCACCAGGCACAGGCGTTCATCTATCAGCAGATGCACCGGCAGGCGGCGATGCTGGCGTACGTCGACATCATTCGATACCTGACGATCTTCGCGGCGTGCATGATCCCGGTTCTGTTTTTCATTCCCAAGCCGCCGAAGGGGATGCACGCGGGGCACTAGGGGCAGGAGTAGAGACACGAAGGCCGAAGCGTGAGCTTCGGCCTTTTGCGCGAATCGTGAACGCCAGGAACTACTTCTTGGGAGGAGCGATCGAATCCTTCGCGGCCTTGGCGACGCGGAACTTCACAACGGTCTTGGCCTTGATCTTGATGGCCTCGCCGGTCTGGGGGTTGCGGCCGATGCGGGCCTTGCGCTCTGCCTTGACGAGCTTGCCGAGTCCGGGGATGGTGAACTCGCCGTTCTTCTTGGTCTCCTTGACCGCGGTCTCTGCCAGGGTCTCGAAGAAGGTTGCGGTCTGCTTGTTGGTGAGCTCGAGCTTCTCCGCCATTGCGCGGACGAGCTGTGTCTTGGTCATGCCTTTTGCCATTGAGGGAACTCCTTTAAAACGATTTTTGAGGGCCATCGGATCACCCCATCGGACAAAGAACGTCCGCTGGAGATCCCGGTCGCCCGCCCTGCCGCTTTCTTCACCGCACCGAATCGTCAGTGTTTATGCGGGTGCGGAGAACCGCGCCGTGATTCACCATCGCCCGTTCCGAGCGCTTTGTCAACGTCAAAACACCTGTTTCCACAGGTATTTTTAGGGTTTTCAGCCGAAAGTACCCAGAATTGGGCGGTTTCCGGCGGAAAACGCGGGGTGAAATAGCGCGAACGGGCTAGAGGAAGGCGTTGGCGCGGATGCGGCGAAGAGGTTCGGAGGAGGACTTTCCGGTGGAGAGGATGGCGTTGTTGAGCGTGTCGACGAGGGGCGCCATGAGACGAAAACGCGCGATGATCTCGCGGGCGAGCGCGGGCTCGAGGGCGAGCGATGCGGGCAGCGTGCAGCGCACGCCCCAGTTGCGCGAGCGAAGAAGATCGGCTGCGGGATGCTCGGAACAGAAGCCCTTGGGGACGCGGGTGAGCGCTTCGGGGTCGATGGGCTGCATGGCGGGAGTGCGCGAGGAGCGAGGCTTCAGGAGTTTGGCGAGTTGCGCGCTGTACTCGCGATGGTGCCCGGCTATCCAGCGGCGAAGGGCGAGGAGTTGATCGCGCTCGGGCATGTAGACCCCGGCGGCGAGGAAAAGGTCTTTGGGTCCGATCTGAATGTAGAAGCCGCCGCCCGAGGTTTTCTCCATGCCGCGGCGCGACCACCAGGCGGAGAGATGTGTTTTGTAGGGGCGCTTGTCGGGAGAGAAGCGGATATCTCGATAAATCCTCATCATGGATTTGTGCGCGGGGCGCATGTGCTCGGGCGCGTAGCCGGCCATGGACTGCGTGATCTCGTCGACGAGTGCGAGCATGGGAGCTTTGAGTTCGCGCTCGTAGATTTGTTTGCGGGCGTTGAACCAGTTGCGGTCGTTGTTGCGGGAGAGGCCACGGAGGAAGGTCATGGCGGCCGGGGAGAAGTGCGAGGGCATGGAGGAGAGGATAGCCGAGGGGAAAGCTGTGCGGGCTGTGGACGCGTCTAATCATCGGGGAGCAGAATGTAGGCGCAGTCGCGGGAGGGTCCTATGCGAGTCTTCGTGATGGCGGTTGCGGGGTTGTTGGCGGCGGCGGGAGCGCGGGCGCAGCAGGGCGGAGTGAAGCTGGGAACGCCTGCGCGTGCGCCGGTCACTTCCGGAGCGTGCCCGGGACAGTTGGCGGCGCGGCAGCAGGCAACCGGCGGCGCAACGGTGTGGACGACGGCGTATGAAGATCGGGGCGACAAGGCGGATTGGATCGCCAGGCCGAGAGGGCTCGGAATTCATGTGGAGTTTAGAGGCGCGAAGTCAGCGGTG
The DNA here is from genome assembly GCA_035605855.1 of Acidobacteriaceae bacterium. GTDB lineage: Bacteria > Acidobacteriota > Terriglobia > Terriglobales > Acidobacteriaceae > Granulicella. The sequence continues at coordinate 6,799 of DATNGO010000211.1, forward strand.
AAGGCGCTGGAGCTTCGCGTGAGGTATCTGCCGCTGGGGCTGAGACGCATGCCGGTTGATCCGGAGGTGGCGAATGTTGCCGGGAGGTCGCCGCAGGAACGTGCGAAGACGTTCAACCTCGATCGCGAGGCGGCGATGCGGATTGGTGGTGATCTGCTGGTGGGTCCGGCAGCGACGATTACGCGTGTGCAGCTGTTGAGCGCGACGTTCGCTGATGGAAGTGTGTGGCATGCGTCGAGTGAGGATGTGTGCAGCGTCGCGCCGAGCCTGTATATGCCCGTGGAAGCGAAGAGGTAAGAGTGGGGAGGGTGCGACCCCACCCATGCGCGATGAAGCTGCGCATGAATGGGGCACCCGGGTTGTCGGCAGAAAAAACAGAAGCAAATCCCCTTCGGGGATGACAACAAGCAGATCCCCTTCTCCACCCCAGCCAGCAAGCTGGCCGGGGACCCCGGTACGGGGATGACAGAAAGAAAAGCAACAGCAAATACAGGGATCCTTCGACTACGCGCACAGGGGTCCTTCGACTACGCGTACAGGGGTCCTTCGACTACGCGCTGCGCGCTGCGCTCAGGATGACACCGGTAATTTCCTGATCCGGATATCAAACTGAATTTGTGTGAAGTCGTCTACAGCTGGCGGGCGAGGAGCAGTGTCATGTCGTCGGGCTGCTCGTGGTTGCCGATCCATTCCTGCAGGCGGCGCAGTGTGTTGGTGGCGAGAGTGGGGAGCGCCTCGGAACGATGTTCGCGAATGTAGTCGAAGAGGCGATCTTCGCCGAACTGCTCTTCGTTCTGTTCGGGCTCGGTGAGGCCGTCGGAGAAGGCCATGAGCAGGTCGCCGGACTTGAGCTCGATGGAGTCCTCGCTGTACTTGAGACCGTTGAAGAGGCCGACGGGAGGGCCGCCGCAATCGAGGTGTTTCACGGTGCCGTCGCCGCAGAGGATCATGGGCGGGAGGTGGCCGCCGTTGGAGTAGGTGAGTTTGCGTGTGGCCGCGTCGTAGTAGGCGAGGAAGAGCGTGGCGTACTTTTCGGGCGGCGTGCTGGCGAAGATGTGCTTGTTGAGGAGCTCGAGGAGTGTGGCCGGTGAGGGTAGACCGGCGTCGCCGGGGCGGCCGTCGGATGTGCTGAGGCCAAAGGCGCGCACGGCGGAGTGCAGCGAGGCCATGAGCAGAGCGGCGGAGATGCCCTTGCCGCTGATGTCGCCGAGCGCAAGGCAGAGGTCGTTGCCGTGGCGGCCGATGATGAAGTCGAAGTAGTCGCCGGAGACGGTGCGCGCGGGCTGGCAGACGGCGTGGATCTCGAAGCCGGGAAGAGCCACGGGCGAATGCGGGAAGAGATTGGCCTGAACCTCGCGGGCGATGGAGAGCTCGGAGAGCAGGCGCTCTTTTTCGCGCTGCTGGGCCATGAGGTCGACGATGGAGGCGGTCATGCCGTTGAAGGATGAGGCGAGCGCGCCGAGCTGATCGCGACGCTTGATGACGATGCGGTGCTCGAAGTTGCCGCGGTCGATCTCGCGAGTGCCGCGGTAGAGTTCGCCGACGGAGTGGGTGATGGTGCGGCTGAGGCCGGCGGCCATGAGGAGAGCGAAGAGCTCGAGCAGAGCGAAGAATACGGCGATGGAGATGAGGACGATGCGGATGACGGAGCCCAGGCCGTTGGTGGTGGAGAACAGCAGACCGTAGAGGATCGAGGGCCGCGAGAAGACCGCAACGATGGAGCGCACGCGGTCGCCGGTCTGCCAGGAGGTGACGTTCAGCGGAGCGCTGAAGACGACGGGAGCATCGAAGAAGTGGGTGCGGGGAGGAAGTGTGCCGACGTCGATGTGCTCGAACTTTTCCTCCGCGGATGTGCCGGCATCCGGGGCGACGACCTTCGAGCCTCCGATGTTGATGTTGACGTTGTTGTCGTCCTCGTGGATGTTGACGACGTCCTTTCCGGTGTTGATGTCTTTGCCGCCGTTTTTGCCCATGAAGCCGGGGATCACGAGGATGTGACCGAGCTTGTTGGCGCTGTCGCGGAGGGTGGACTTATCGAGCGGCCGGGTGCCGAGGATGGACAGAGTGCGGCTCCCCTGTGGAACCGCGACGAAGGCGCAGAGATAGAGCTTGCCCTGAAGAGCGACGATGCCGTGATACCCGCTAGTCAGCCACGAGGGCAGCAGTTGTCCGTAGAAGGGGTTGCCGGGTGCGGAGTTTGGTGTGGGCTGCTGGAAGGTATCGCCTTTGAGCATGGCGATGGAGATGGGCAGAGGGCTGGCCGGAAGGGGCTCGGCAGCCGACTCATTGTTGCGCGATGGTTTGGCGATGGAGAACAGGGCGAGGCTGGCGGTTTCGTCGCGGAGCTCGGTGGAAGCCTGGTCGAGAAGCGTAATCGCGCTGTTGGTGGCGAACTGGCCCGCGAAGAGATAGGAGGCGATGGCGAAGAGGGTCAGGCAGAGGACGACCGGCGCCACACTCATCAGCGCGTAGGTGAGGATGAGGCGGTTGCGCACCTTCCAGAGAAAGCGGCGCGTCAGCCAGCGGTAAAACAGGATGATGAGCAGCGGCGAGAGGACAAGGATGCAGAGGATGATGACCGGGATGGCGAAGACCACATTGGCGGTGTGAGACAGGCGGCCTATCAGCGTCATGCCGAGAATGAGGCAGGTGAGGACGAAGCTGATGCGGCCGATGCGGCTCTGGCGCTTGTACCAGGCGCGGAAGCCGGTGCCGGGTTGGGGCGTAGCTGTGCTCATGGAGAAGGGGCCTTTTGCGTGGTCCTGATGAGTTTAGCGTAGCGGTCACCGCCGGCGCGTACGCGGCCTGACCCGCGCGAAGCCGTGGGCGAGTACGGGGTGTTGCTGCGTTGCATGGGCCGCGTGGCGGGAGGAGAATATTTCCTCGCTACCGGGGAGGCCGCGGTGCGCGTGGGCCTCTTGTAGCCAATACGTGTATTCGCGCGGGGAGGTTCACGTGGGTAGTGCTGATGGTGCGCGTGCGGAGCTGGAGCGGTTTGCGTTTCTGATTGGGCGCTACCGCTGCGAGGCGAGGTTGAAGCCGGCGACCGGCGAGTGGCAGAAGTTCGAGGCGTTGTGGGAGGGACGGTGGATTCTCGACGGGCGCGCGATCGCGGATGAGTACAGGATGTTCGGCGCGGGCGGCGAGGTGCTGGTGCTGGGACTGAATGTGCGAGCGTATGACGCGGCGAAGAGGCAGTGGAACATCAAGTGGATCGATGCGCTCTCGGGGAGGTGGACGGACCTGGGACCGGAGGAGCTGGGTGGGGTGCAGTTCGATGGGACGTCGGTGAGCTATCGATTCGTGGAGCCGATGATGGGTCATGCGCTGACGCGCGCGACGTACACAAATGTGTCGGAGCGGCACTTCACGTGGAAGGGCGAGAGCTCGGAGGATGGGAAGACGTGGACGGAGTTCATGGTGGTGGAGTGCGAGCGGGAGTGAGCAGATACATTTGTGGCGAGTTAACATTTGTGGCGAGCTAAAACGTGAGCGGTGCGGTTTGCGCGTCCAGTTGCCAGTTACCAGTTTTCAGTTGTGAGTTAAAGCGGAACGGCGGAGATTGCTCTCCGCCGTTTCGTGTTTGTGTCGAGGTGATTAGTGCTTGCCGTTGTCAGGCGGGGGCACTTCGGCGTTGGGGTAGATGTTGGGGATGGGGGCGTTGAGCTCGCGCTCGCGCTCCGGGTGCGGGAACGGTTTGCGCGGCATCATGGCGTCGCGCTGGCTGGTGTTCCAGAGGAAGATGGCTTCGACGATGGCGGCCTGCTCGAGGTCGGCCTGGTGCAGGCGGTCGAAGGTGTCCATGTCGGAGTGGTGGGTGCGGGTCTCGTAGTCCAGCGGGTCCTGGATGAACTGGAAGCCAGGTAATCCAACGGCATCGAAGCTGAGGTGGTCGGTGCCGCCGGTGTTGCGGTAGCTGATGGTGGTGACGCCGAGGTCTTTGAGCGGAGCGATCCACTGGGCAAAGATGGGGCCGATGGGGAAGTTCTCCTGGGTGTAGACGCCGCGGACCTTGCCGGTGCCGTTGTCGAGGTTGTAGTAGGCGTCGAGCGTCTCCCACTCTTTGGTGGTGGTCAATGCGCCGTGGTGGCCGAGGAAGCTCGGCGTTCCCGCCGGGTCAGGAGGATTCGGCGGAGCGAAGGTGCCGAAGTGATCCTTCACGTAGCCCTGCGAGCCGTAGAGGCCCTGCTCTTCGCCAGACCACAGGGCAATTCTGATCGTCCGGCGCGGCTTGAGGTCCAGCGCCTTGAGGATGCGGACGGCCTCCATCGCGACGATAGAGCCGGCGCCGTTGTCGGTGGCTCCGGTGCCGGAGATCCAGCTGTCGAGGTGGCCGCCGACCATGACGACCTGATCTTTTAGCTTGGGATCGGCGCCGGGGATCTCGGCGACGGTGTCGAAGCCGTGCTCGTGGTCGCCGGTGAACCTGGTCTCGATGTTGACTTCGAGGGTGACGGGCACGTTGGCCTCGGCGAGATGCGTGAGGCGGTCGTAGTGCTCGATCATCATGACGGCGTTGGGAATCTTGACGGCGTTCCCGGGCTTCTGCGCATCGCGGGCGAGGTTGGCGCCGTTGTCGTCGAAGATGATGCCGGTGCCGCCGCCGTCGCCACCGTCGCGGGTGGGAGTGACGATGGCGACGACGCCTTCCTCCATGAACATCTTGAGAGCCTGCTGGCGGAGGCGCTGCAGGCGCGCGCGCTCGGCCAGTCGCTGCTGGATGGTCGGCTGCGGCGGCCCTGCGCGACGGGGACCGCCGGGTTGCTCGTAGGTTTCCATCTCCTTGAGCTCCGCGTCGGTGTAGCGGTGGAAGAGCGGCTCGGTGATATCAGGCGTGGGGCGCGTGACGCCGAGGAGGACGATTCTGCCCTTGAGCTTGCCCTTCCACTTGTCGAGGTCGGAGGCGTCGTTCAGGGGGATGTAGGCGATCTGGCCGGTGACGGGGCCAGCGGTTGCGGGCGACCAGGGGGCGGCCTGCATCCAGAGCGGCTCGGGGTCAGGCGAGACCATGCGCGCCCAGGTGTTGATCTGCTGCCAGCCCATGCCGAAGTCGCCCCAGTCCTCGAGGTGTGCGTTGGAGAGGCCGATGGCGGTGAGGGTATCGCGGGTCCAGGCGTTGGCCCTGGCCATGTTGGGCGAGCCGGTGAGGCGGGGGCCGATGCCGTTGGCGAGCGCGTCGCCGAACTGCATGACCTTGCCATGCTCGAAGCCCTCCTCGCGGATGCGGGCGTACATGTTGAGGTCGATGTCTTCAGTGGCGGGCTGCGGGCCGTAGTAGCCGGGGACGGGCTTTTGAGCGGCGGCCGCAGGAGCCGCCGCCTTCTTCTTCTGGGCTTGAACGGAACAACAGGCGGAACAGAGGCTCAGCAGGACGGCAAGAGCGGCCACGGCGGACGAACGGCGCACAGACATCGATGGCTCCTCGAAGGGGTGTGAGGTTGTGAGGACTAGATGTGAGAGTGTACGCGTGGCGCGGCGGAATAGTCTCCGGGATGTTGGGTGAGAGCGGTTTGAGGAGAGCGCGGTTTAGCTGTGCTGGGCGCTGCGTCTCTTGCGTGCCATGCGGCGGGCGTAGAGCACGCTGAGGTAGCCGAGCGCGAGAATCAGCACGACGACGCCGACGGGGAAGCCGATGTCGCGGTAGGCGATGGCGAAGTCCGGGTTATGGCCGCTGGAGATGCGGTAGACGAGCAGCGCCATGATGCTGACGAAGGTGGTCAGGAAGAACGCGGCAAAACCGGTTGCCGTGCCCATCAGAAGCGACGAAAACCAGCCGAGATCGCCGAGCGGGATTCCAAGGAGAACGCCTTCACTGCGGGCGCGGGCGACATCGTGGCGACTATCCATCTCAAGTAGAATAAACCTGATGGCAGATGGCCTGCAGGGCGTACAGATGAGCGGTGTGGCGCTTGACCCCAACCAGCAAGCTCCGACCGCGGCGAACAAGTCCGCTGGGGACGCCGGTGCCGGCCGGGGACCACGGCGCGAGGAACTGGTGCGCGCGGCCCAGGTGGCCGGCGAGGTCGAGGTACGACTGTCGGCTAACGGCGTGCGTTTTGCTACGTTTGGCGAGACCGGGGTGCCGGCGCCGGATCTGGACCGGATGCTGGAGGCGGTGCCGCCGGCGATTGGCGCGGCGCTGGGAGCGAACACCTACTACTTTGTGCCGCTGGCTCTGAGGGAGTCGACTGAACCGGAAGAGTCCGACGGTTTTGCGAAGAACGTTTCGCAGTCGCCGGAGCAAGCGATGGTGGCGCGCGCGTGGAGCGATGAGCTGGGCGAGGTTGCGATCTGCCACCGCAATGTGGCGCTGGATCGGGAGTTCGGCAGCGGGCATCGCGGAGTGTTTATCTCGACGCGGCTGATGGGTGACCGCTTCGCGCTGAGCTTTGAGTTTTTCATCAACGTGGCGCACGCGTTTGTCGACGTGGCGGGCGTGCCGGAGACCTTTGCGGAGCTGGTGTGGCAGCAGGCGGTGGACGGCGTTCGCGGCGAGACCAGCATGGATGCATGGGAATCGCGCAATCTCGCGTTCGGCCGCGAGCCGAATGCGCAGCCGGAGGAGCCGCGGTCGCGGCGGAGTTTTACGGCGAAGGCGAGACCATTTTCGACCGAAGAGCCGGCGGCAGTGAAGGTGACGCCGGGGGTGGTCGACGAGAAGGAGCGCGGGCTGTATGTAGAGTCGGCGTTTTCGGATGCAGTGGCGATCTATCTGCTGTCGCTGGCGCTGGACTT
>DATNGO010000212.1:0-7135 GCA_035605855.1 Acidobacteriaceae bacterium
ATCCCTCACGCTCAATATCGAAGATCCTGCCGCGATTAAATCCTTCGCCGCAAAAGTCGCCGCCGACTTCCCCTCCCTCAACGTCCTCATCAACAACGCCGGCATCATGAAGCCCGAAAACCTCGCGGCCGATCCTATCGATCTTTCTACCGCCGAGTCCATCATCACGACCAACCTGCTCGGCCCTCTGCGCCTCACCGCTGCGCTTCTTCCCACACTCAAGAAGCAGCCCAGGGCGACCATCGTTACCGTCACCTCCGGCCTTGCCTTCATGCCGCTCGCCGCTACGCCCACCTACTGCGCCACCAAGGCCGCCATCCACTCGTGGACGCAGTCGTTGCGCTATCAGCTCCGCGACACCAACATCGAGGTTCTCGAACTCGCGCCGCCCTACGTTCAAACCGAACTGATGGGCGCGCAGCAGGCGGCCGACCCCAACGCCATGCCGCTTGGCGATTTCATCACCGAGACCGTCACCATCTTTGACAACCCGCCCGCCTCCGGCGAGATCCTCGTCCAGCGCGTCGAGCCCCTCCGCTGGGCAGAGAAGAACGGCAACTTCGATCAGTTATTCGATCGCGTCAACAGTATGTTCGCAGCTCACTAAAACCCCACGAGGCCGCGGATCGCTCCCCCGCGGTCTGCGGTCAGCCCACCAGCTGCTTCGCGAGCTTCACATATAAATCCACCGCGTCGATCAACTCGCGCTTCCGGATCCGCTCATCCGGCGTATGCGCCACGTGAATGCTTCCCGGCCCCAGCAGAAATGGCTCGCCCCAGTTCGTCAGGCTCGGAACATCGGTCGTAAACTTCGCCACCATCGTCTCGAAGCCATCAAGCGCCCGCATCTTCACAAGCGGAAGCTCCAGCGAAAAGCTCACTTCGCAGCGCCCATCTACCGCTCGCACGACCGCCTCGCGAATCTCCACGGCCGGCCCCACCAGCCGCACCAGGATGTGCGCCTCCGCCTTGTCTGCGACCACATTCGGCGCGCGCCCGCCGGAGATCAGCCCGACATTCATCGTCGTCTCGCCAATGCCTTCCACGACCGGCAGCTTCAGCGCCTGAACGTCGCGCAATGCGGCCAGCAGCTTGTCGATCGCCGAATCACCCAGCTCCGGATACGCCGAGTGTGCCATCTTCCCCGTCGCATACAGCTCAACGCGCAGACATCCCTTGCTCGCCAGCGCCAGTCTGTTGTCCGTCGGCTCTCCATTGATCAGAAACCTTGGCCTGGATTTTGCATCGCGCGCAAGCTCGTTCGCCACCTTCGCGCCCGCCGAGTCGCGCTCCTCGCCCACGACGAACAGCATCCCCACGCGCACGCCCTCGTCACGCAGCCGCTCTGCCGCCGCTACCTGCGCCGCCAGAATCCCCTTGGCATCGCACACCCCGCGCCCATACAGAAACTCATCGTCCTCCCGGCACGGCCCCAGAAACGGCGGCACCGTGTCGAAGTGCGTCGAAAACACCACATCCGGCGTCACGCCATCCATCGCCGCATACAGGTTGAATCGCGGCCCGTTACCCGCGCCCGGCGTGCGTGCCAGCTCCGGCTGCTCCACCGGCTGCCGTTCCACCGCCCATCCGTCACTCGCTAAAATTGCCTCCAGGAACTCGCCGCACGCACCCTCGTGATAGGTCGTCGACTCAATATCGACCAGCTGTTTCGTCAACGCGATAGCATTCAAGGCCATGAACCTCCAGCATACCCGTTGCGCGCACTCCGGCATCCCACCTCACATGACATCCATGTAAACGAAGTCGTATAAAGTCTCACCGCGAGGCACTCGTGACTCGAAACACCAAACTCAAAACACCCGATCCTCCACCTCAGGACACCACCCTCGAACTCACCCGGCGCGAGTTCATTGCCGCCACCGGCGTCGTCTCCGCCGGCATGGCCATCGGCATCGCGCCCGCCGCTGCCGCGCAATCCGCCGACGCCCACACCATCCCCATAACGCTCTCCATCAACAAGCAGACGCGCACCCTCACCATCGACACCCGCACCTCGCTGCTCGACGTCCTCCGCGAGCACCTCGATCTCACCGGCAGCAAGAAAGGTTGCGACCACGGCCAATGCGGCGCCTGTACCGTGCTCATGGACGGCCGCCGCGTCAACTCCTGCCTCACCCTCGCCGTCGCTGCGCAGGGCTCTGAGATCACCACCATCGAAGGCCTCGGCACGCCCGGCAACCTCAGCCCCGCGCAATCCGCCTTCCTCGCACACGACGGCTTCCAGTGCGGCTACTGCACACCCGGCCAGATCTGCTCCGCCACTGCCCTCGAGGAGGAAGCTCACCGCGGCGACCTCTCGCTCATCAGCTTCGAAACCGGCCACACACAGCACCCCGAGATCACCGACGACGAAATCCGCGAGCGCATGTCCGGCAACATCTGCCGCTGCGGCGCCTACCCCAACATCGTTGCCGCAGTTAGACAAATCATCCGTAACGGGGAGCGCCCATGAATCCCTTCACCTGTCAGCGCGCAGGGTGCCCCGTTCATGACGGTCTCATCGTCATGAGCGGGTTCGCACAATTCGGAGACCGCGCATGAACCCCTTTACCTACCAACGCGCCAACGCTCCTGATGCCGCCGTCCACGCCCTCGCCAGCTCCGGCACAAAATGTCTCGGCGGAGGCACCAACCTGGTCGACCTCATGAAGGACGGCGTCGAGCACCCCACACATCTCGTCGACGTCAACCACATCGGCCTGGACAAAATTCAGGCAGACGCATCCGGCGCGCGCATCGGAGCCTCCGTCCGCAACTCCGCGCTCGCCAACCACCCCGGCATTGTCGCCAACTACCCTCTGCTCTCCCACGCTCTTCTCGCCGGAGCCAGCCCGCAGCTTCGCAACATGGCCACCACCGCCGGCAACCTCATGCAGCGCACCCGCTGCCCCTACTTCATGGACCCAGCCTTCCCGTCCTGCAACAAGCGCGCGCCCGGTACCGGCTGCGGTGCCCTCACCGGCTACAACCGCTACCACGCCATCCTCGGCCAAACCGACGACGGCCCGCACTCGCCCCACACCTGCATCGCCACGCACCCCTCCGACATGTGCGTCGCCCTCTACGCACTCAACGCGCAGGTCGAAGTTCTCGGCCCGCACGGCAAGCGCTCTATCCCCATCACGGCCTTCCACCGCCTCCCCGGCAACGATCCCTCGCGCGACACCGAGCTGCACCCCGGCGAGCTCATCACCGCCGTCACTTTGCCTCCAGCCAAATTCGCAAAGAACTCCTGGTACCTCAAAGCCCGCGATCGCAACAGTTACGCCTTCGCGCTTGTCTCCGTCGCCGCCGGCCTTGAACTCGATGGCGCCACCATCCGCTCCGCCGGCCTCGCACTCGGCGGCGTCGCGCACAAGCCCTGGCGCTCGCTGGAAGCCGAAGCCGCTCTCCGCAATCAACCGGCGAAAACAGATACCTTTCGCCACGCGGCCGACCTCATCCTCCGCGGCGCGCGCGGCTACCAGCACAACACCTTCAAGATCGAGCTCGCCAGACAATGCATCGTCCGCGCTCTCACGCAAGCTACAGAAGGAGTCCAGGCATGATGCGCGACGAACAACTGAACTCCCTCCCGCAGCCTCCGCATCGCTACGACGGCATCGCCAAGGTTACGGGCACTGCTAAATACGCCGCCGAATTCCGCGAGCCCTTCCCGCGCAAAGACCTCGTCTACGCGTACATGGTGCAGTCCACCATCGCCACCGGCACCATCAAGTCCATCGACACTCGCACCGCCGAGCGCGCCTCCGGTGTCATCACCGTCCTCACGCCCTTCAACGCACCCAGGCTCCCCAGTAACTCATCGCGCCCCGCCGGCCGCCACATCAGCATCCTGCAGGACGCCAACGTCCATTACAACGGCCAGCCCATCGCCGTTGTCGTCGCACGTTCGCTCGACGAGGCCATGCAGGCCGCGCGCCTGCTCAACATCACCTACAACGAGGAACCCCGTCTGCTCAACTTCATGGGCCGCCTCAAGGAAGCCCGTCCGCCAAAAAATCCCGGCCGCGGCGTCAAAAAAGTTCGCGGCGATCTCGACGCCGCACTCGCCCGCGGCACCGTCACCGTCGACAACACCTACATCACGCCACTCCAGAACCACAACCCCATGGAGCCCCACACCACCCTCGCCTGGTGGGAGACCGGGGTCCCCGGCCAGCTTGCTGGCAGGGGTGGAGACGCCGAAAAACTCAACGTCTACGACTCCACCCAATCCATCAGCGGCGACCGCGCCACTCTCGCCAACATCTTCAGCCTCCCCGCTGAAAACGTGCACGTCATGAACCCGTATGTCGGCGGCGGATTCGGCTCCAAGGGCTCTACCTGGTCGCACGTCGTTCTCTGCGCCATGGCCGCGCGCGTCGTGCAGAAGCCCGTTCAGCTCGCGCTCGCGCGCCCACAGATGTTCGGCCCGGTCGGCGGCCGGCCCGGCACCGTCAACCGCATCCGCATCGCCGCCACCAGCGACGGCAAACTCACCGCCATCCAGCACGACGCCACCATGACCACCTCCGTCATGGAGGACTTCGTCGAGCCCATCATCCTTCCCGCGCGCATGCTCTACTCCAGCGACGCCAACTCAACCTCCACCGCCATGGTCGACATGAACATCGGCGTCGGCACCTACATGCGCGCGCCCGGCGAATCCTCCGGCACCGCCGTCTTCGAAATCGCCATGGACGAGCTCGCCGAAAAACTCAACCTCGACCCCGTCCAGCTCCGCCTCATCAACCACGCCGACAACAACCCCGACGAAAACAGGCCCTGGACCTCGAAGCATCTTCGCGAGTGCTACACCGAGGCCGCCGAACGCTTCGGGTGGACTCATGCGCGACAACGCAATCCCATGCCCGGCCAACTCGTCGAAGGCAACAACCTCATCGGCTACGGCATGGCCACCGCAACCTACCCCGCGAATCGCTCTGCCGCGCAGGCTATTGTCCGCTTCATGCCCAACGGCCGTGTCTACGTCGGCTGTGGCTCGCAGGAGCTCGGCACTGGCACGTACACCATCATGGCCCAGACCGCCGCCGAAGAACTCGGCATCGATCCGCTGAAGATCGACGTCGCGCTCGGCGACTCCACTCTCCCCCACGCTCCCGTCTCCGGCGGCTCACAATCCGCTGCCTCCGTCTGCCCCGCCGTGCTCGAAGCCTGTAAGCAAGCCAAGCTCAAAGCCATCGCGCTTATCATCGCCGACCCAAAATCACCGCTGCACGGCGCTGTCGCCGACGACGTCGACGTCCGCGGCGGCCGCGTCTTTCTCAAGAAAGATCCCTCACGCGGCGAAACCCTCGTCGCCCTCATGACCCGCAACAGCAATCAGTCCGAAGCTGATCCCATCGAAGCCCTCGGCTCCGCCCAGCCCTCCGCAGACCGCAACGAATACTCCTCGCAATCCTTCGGCGCCGTCTTCGCTGAGGTCGCCGTCGATCGCGACACGCGCATGGTCAAGGTCCGCCGCATCGTCGCCACCTACGACATCGGCACGCTCATGAACCGCCAGACCGGAATCAATCAACTCCAGGGCGGCATCGTCTGGGGCGTCGGCTTCGCCCTCACTGAAGCCACCATCATCGACCCCATCACGGGCCGCCCCGCCAACGGCAACCTCGCCGACTATCACGTCCCCGTCAACGCCGACATCGGCACTCTTGACGTCACCGTCCTCAATATCCCTGACACGAAGTTCAATCCACTCGGCGCCCGCGGCATCGGCGAGATCGGCATCACCGGCGTGCCAGCCGCCGTCGCCAACGCCGTCTACAACGCCACCGGCATCCGCGTCCGCTCCTACCCCATCACCCCCGACAAACTCCTCCGCTCCTGACAAAGGAATTCTGTCTTTGCCTTTGCCTTTCCTTCTGTCTTTGCCTTTCTTGTTGTCATCCCCGAAGGGGATCTGCTTTTCACTCGAACCACGAACCGGGTGCCCCATCCTCGACGCGAAGCTGCAGGGTGGGGTATCGCGCGTTAAGATGCGCGAGTGCCTTTGCTGTTGCCTTTCCTTCTGTTCTTGCCTTTTCTTGTTGTCATCCCCGAAGGGGATCTGCCTTTGTCTTCGACGTTGCCTTTGCTTCTAGGTAACCCGAGGCTTCAGCCTCGGGCCTCTCCGCGAACCATCGTTTTGAAAGGGCGGGGCTTCAGCCCCGCCGCCACTGTATTCTTTGCGCGCGGCTTTAGCCGCTGGGGGAATCTCAAACCTTACAATCAACCCATGCACTTCCCCTGGCTCCCACTACGCGAAGACTTCGACGACGCCCTCCGCGAAGTGAAGACTCTCCCCGCAGCCGCTGCCGCCAACCGCCTGCGCGAGCTCGCCACCAGCCGCCTCGACCTCACCCAAACCACAAAGCTCGACCGCGCCTTCCTCAACGCGCTGAAATCCCACGGCACCCTCCCCGGCCTCGAACCCCTGCGCCTCGCCATCCTCGGCTCCGCCACCACATCGCATCTTCCTCCGGGCATCCGAGTCGCCGGCCTCCGCCGCGGCCTCGCCATCGAAATCTACGAAGCCCCCTACGGCATGTACTACCAGGAGCTGAATCAAGCCCTCAACTCACCCGGCTCCGCGCTCCACAGCTTCAACCCGCAAGCCATCCTCCTCGCCCTCGACGCCCGCCACCTCACAAGCACCACCGCGGCCTCCGCTCTCGACCTCCTGCAATCCTGCTGGCGCAAAGCGCGCTCCACCTTCCACTGCCAGGTCATTCAGCAGACCGTCATGCCCGTTCTGCCTGAACTCATGGGCAGCAACGAAGACCGCATGCCGTCCTCACCCGCCGCGGTCCTCAGCGAAATCAACCGCCGCCTCCCACAACTCGCCGCCGACGAATCCATCGATCTCCTCGCGCTCGATCGCATCGTCCTCGACGAAGGCCTCAGCTTCTGGCACGACCCCGCTCTCTGGCACCGCTCCAAGCACGAGGTCCACCCTCGCGCCGCCGCGCTCTACGGCGAACATCTCGCGCGCCTCCTCGCCGCCGCTCGCGGCCGCTCCGCCAAATGCCTTGTCCTCGACCTCGACAACACCCTCTGGTCAGGCGTCATCGGCGACGACGGCCTCGAAGGCATCGTGCTCGGCCAGGGCTCTGAGATCGGCGAAGCCCAC
>DATNGO010000213.1:0-4549 GCA_035605855.1 Acidobacteriaceae bacterium
ACCAGGCTTGCCGAACGCGCGACGGCCATCGGCTCGAGCACGCCCAGCGGATTCGCCAGCCGCAGCGCGACGAAGTAAATCCCGAAGCCGACGCCGCCAATCAGCGCGAGCACGAGAGTTGCGCGCGAGCTTTCACTCGGCTCCGAGCCGTCGACTGCATGCCCGGACTCCGGTGACGGCCCTGCCGCTATGAGCCATATCGCGGCCAGCGCCAGCGCGAACCCCACGATGCGTAGCGCGGTCGGCAGGCCTTCGAGGACGCTCGACACCGCCGCCGGAATCGCCGCAGCCAGCAACCCGCTCAGCGCCGCCGATCCGCCCATCGCTCCTCGCGCAAGCGCGATATAGAAGGCGGTCAGCGAGATACCCGCTGTCACCCCGGCGATAAGTCCCCACGCAAGCGGCGCTCCATGCGGCAGCGGCGCGTGCTGAAGGGAGAGAATCGCGACCAGAACCGCGAGGCTGGACGCGTGCGCAAACAGCACGACGCGCAGCGCTCCTGCCGTCGTCCCGCCGGCCGCCTTGACGCCCATGCCGCCAGAGAAGTCACCGCCGCCCCAGGAGGCGGCGGCGGCGAGTGCAAGCAGGATGTTAGCCGATAGAGCCGGCGCCATCGCGACCACAGCGGTCACGGTTTCGGAGTGGGCGGCGGGTTGGTCGGTGGCGGCGCTGGTTCATTGTCCGGAGGTGGCGTCTGGTCCGCTCCGGCAACCGGCACGGCCTGGTGGACGTTACGCGGAGACGGATAGTAGCCGTCGGGCGCGATAACCGTAAGGCCGGGCCGCATCACGCGAACCTCCACGTGACGGAACCTGGCGTCCAGCGGGCTCTCATGCGTGTAGTAGCCCACGGTGTAGAGCGTGCGAACGGTCCTCGTGATGTCTGCGAAGCTGTTCTCGATGCCGCGCGGACGAAACTCCGGATCGCACTGCCCGCCAGTCGCCGCAGTGATGCGCGGCAAAGCATCATCGCGCATCGTCATCGGAAGATGGATGCGGTCGAGGAAGCCCATCCCCGGAATAGCCGTGTCCCCAACCACCGTTGCATATACCGAGATCTTGTTCGTCTGCAGGTAGCGGATCAGTTCCTTTTCCTTGACCTTGGAACCGTACTCCTTGCCATCCGAGACGACGTACAGCACCCGGCGGCGCCTGGCGTCCACCTTCGCGAGCGACTGCGCGGCGGTAAACAGCGCGTCGTAGAGCGGGTGGTACTCCTTCGGAATCGTAGGGATCATGCTCTGCTGGTTGCGGATGGGAGCGGTGTTCGGATCCACCTGCTGATTGTTCTTCGTCGTCGTCTGCGCCAGCGGTCCGCCCCAGCCCATCAGCGGCTCACGGCCCTCGCTCTTCGAGCGCTGCAGGATCACGCCCAGCCGGTTGCTCTGCGCCGCCGTGAATGTCGTCTGCTCCGTCACGCCGTTGTTGTAGGTGTAGACCGCCACCTCGTCATACGGCGCAAAGGCTCCCTGCAACGCGCTCAGCGAGGCATTGATCTTGTCCATCGTGTCCTGCGTCACACTCTGGTCAATGACGAACGCGACCGAAAGCGGGAACGGATCCGTGCCGCTCCAGAAGCGGATCTGCTGGCGCAGCCCGTTCTCGTAGACGCGAACGTCGCGCCAGGTCAGGTCGGGTACAAAATGGTTCTTCGAGTCCTTGACCGTAAATGGAATCTGCACGAAATCGACGTGCACCGTTCCCATGGTGTAGGCAGCCTGTGCAGCCTGGCCGGCGGCGGGAATCAATGGCGGCTGCTCCTGCCCACTCGGCTGCTGACCGGGGACTGAGGAGGGCAGCTTGTTTGTCGGCGTCACGCCGCCATTGTCCTTCGCGTCAGCCGCGTCCGGGTTTGCCTCCCCGGCAAGGGGACCCGGCGCCATCGGCGCGGGAGGGGTGATCGTGTTCAGATTCGACAGCCCCTGCGGTGTGGGCGCGTTGGGGATCGCGGACGGCGCATTGGGGATGCCCTGCTTCGGCTGCTGAGCCGTCTGGGTGGTGTTCTGCTGAGGCGCCTGCTGCCCGCCGCCCACGGGACCTGCTCCCGCCAGCGCCATCGCCAGCACACCTGCCCCGATACTCTGTCGTCCGAACACCATCCGTTACTCTTCCCTTCCCTGCGCGCGTAACCTGGCCTTCTGTCAGCCGGTTCCGTTGCGCGATGCTGCCTATTGAGACTACCAGTCGCGCCGTTTGGGTGCATCCCAGCGCTCCGCTCTACCTCGTACACCCGGTTGCTCCCGGCTGTCAGGCCGGCTTGCGACCCATCCTGGACTGCGCCGCGTCTATGTCGCCGAACCGCATCTCTTAGGCGTCTAATAGCTGTATGCTCTCCGTGTCTCCGCGCCGCCTCGCCATCCTGTCGCTCGTGCTCCTGTGGCCGGCCGCGTGGCTCTGCGCCCAGGACGCCCCGACCCCCGACGCGCCGCCGCCGCCGAGCAAGGCAGCAGCCCCCGCCCCTGAGCCCCTGGGCCCCGACGCTCCCACCCTGAAAATCAACGTCAACCTGGTCAACGTCTACTTCTCCGTGCGCGACAAGACCGGTTTCGTCACCAGCCTGCGCAAGGACGACTGCCAGGTTGCTGAGGACCACAATCCGCAGGTCATCAAGCGCATGACGCAGGAGAAGAATCTTCCACTCACCATCGGCATCCTGCTGGACACCAGCGGCAGTCAGCAGAACGTCCTCCCGCTCGAGCAGGACTCCGGCGCGCGCTTCCTGCGCGAGGTGCTTACACCGAAGGACGAGGCTTTCCTCATCTCCTTTGACGTCAATGTCGATCTGCTCTCCGATTTCACTAACTCGCCGCGCGAGCTCGCCCGCGCCATCAACAAGGCCAGCATCAACAGCGCCAGTTCTTCGGCAGGCGTTCCCGGGATCGGCGGCGGTCCCTTCCCCACGAGCAATCCACGCGGCACGCTGCTCTATGACGCCGTCTACCTCGCCGCGCATGACAAGCTGCAGTCGCAGACCGGCCGCAAGATCATGGTCATCCTCACCGACGGCCAGGACCAGGGCTCGCAGGAAACCATCAAGGGCGCCATCGAGGCCGCGCAGAAGGCCAACGTCATCGTCTACCCCATCCTCATCGCCGACCGCGAGCAGTATTTCGCCATGGGTGAGATCTATATGGGCTCGAGCGCCATGGACCAGCTCGCCTCGCAAACGGGCGGACGTGTGATCAATGTCGGCAACAGCGGCCGCAAACTCGAGGACGCCTTCGACCAGATCCAGGACGAGTTGCGCACACAATACCTGCTCAGCTACACGCCTACCAACAAGAACGCCGACGGCACCTTCCGCAAGATCGAGCTTGACTGCGGCAAAGGCTTCAAAGTGCAGGCCCGCAAGGGCTATTACGCAGTTCCCGGGGACAGCGAAGGCGGCAGCAGCATCGAGTAAATCGTCTCGAGCACGACCCTCGAACAGGGACTGCCTTCAGCCCTGAAGGGAAGCGCCGCGGCCGCGGCTACGCGTCGATCGCGCCTGAATAAACCGCCATCCCCGCAACCGCATCCACACCCATCGCGTCGAGCTCGTCGATCTCCTTGCGTTCCTTAATGCCGCCCGCAACGATCAGCTGCTTCGCCGTCGTCGAGCGCAACGTCGCTGCGACGTGCACCGGAAATCCCTGCATGGTCCCTTCCGTATCCACGTGCGTGTAGAGGAACGCCGCGCAATAGTCCTCGAGCCAGGTAATTGCCTCCTCTGGCGTCAGGTCGACCGAGTCCTTCCATCCGCGCACCGCAACACGCCCGTCCTTCGTATCCACCGAGAAGCACAGCGCATCCTCGCCGAGTTGCTGCGTCAGATGCGCGGCAAACTCGAGCCGAATCAGCTTGTGCTTCCTCTGCGTAATCGGAGCAAACTCCAGCGCGCCATCCGCGAACTCGAGTGCGTTCGGGTTAACCGCCGGCTCCTCACCAAAGAGCGACGACCCATAAATGACGCGCTTCGCCCCGGCATCCAGCAGGCGCTTGCCATCGGCTGCAGAGCGTATGCCGCCGCCAACCTGGCACGGCAGCCGCTTAGAGATCATCGTGACGAGTTCGCGATTATTGCCCTGCCGCATCGCAGCATCGAGGTCGATTAACTGCACCATCGGATACTTCGAAAACCGCTCAATCCAATAATCAAAGTCATTGAACGAAAGCTTGAGCTTCTCGCCCTGGACAAGCTGGACGATCTTTCCGCCCATAAGGTCAATCGAAGGAATCAGCATGAGCCTATTGTCGCAGGCGCAAACGGAGCCGCGATCAGGCTGCTTCCTCCTCCAGCGTAGAAAACAGCGCTTCGATCTCGGCGTGCAGACTCATCGCCGGCAAGACATGCAGCAGCTCGGTAAGCTCTCGCCGCATGCGTACACCCACCCGCCCATTTCGGCGCATCTCGGTTAGAAGCGTGCACAATTCGTCTTCGTGCGATTGCAGCGCCCGCAGAGTCTGTAACAGGGCATAGGCCTGGTAGTACGCCGGAGGCAGGCCTCGCTGCGCAGGAGTGTTTTGGATACAGGGCTTCTTTCGCGTCGCCATGCGGTTCGCTCCACGTG
>DATNGO010000214.1:0-3647 GCA_035605855.1 Acidobacteriaceae bacterium
AGTTCCGGCCGAAAGTCCGGAACGTTCCATGCACTGTTGCGATCGTTTTCTTCGGACATGTGCGCCTGGGTGCCTCGCTGCGTGCTTGCTTCCATCATCCGCCACAGCAAGGGCAACCGTCTATTTCACCCGGCCCGGCGAACTTTGAGAAAGACGCAGCACGCGGGTGGAGCGTTCTGAATTGTCGGTTGTTACTTCAGTCTGCGGATGCGGGCGAGGGAGCGGAGGTATTCAGTGCGGGGCTCGGCGGGGGTTCCGGCGCCGAGTGCCCGGCGGTCGATGGTGGTGTTGGCGCCGATCTCACCTCGGAGCTGGCCGCTCACATCCGCTTGCGATCTCCTGGAGCACCGTACTTATGGCTTGGACAACGAGATCAGGCTGGACTTCTGAAATCGCGTGTCCCTCTTTGGTAGCTTCCCAAATCTGGCCACACGTCGAACGACGAGCAAGATCAACCTGCATCTCATGCCAGACTGGGTCGATGTTCGGCTGAGCCGCATTTGGTCTGGATGCGTTGGGATCAGCGACGGGTGAGGACCGTTTGTGCTCGATAACGATCAGCGGAAGGGTGACCTTCCACGTGTATGTCTGGCCCGGACGCAATTGGCCCCAAAGTCCATACATGTCTTCGAACGTGGTTCGGCCGCCTTGGGCGGCATACGCCTTTCCAAGTTCAGGAGAGACGGCCGAAAAGCGATTCAGCTGTTCCTCATGTGATGAATCTACAAGAACCAAACCTTTAACGAGGGCGGGATAGCGTGTCTGAAAGGCCCGTACGTAGACACCTCCAAGCGATTCACCGACAAGCACGTAAGGCCCAGGCTCTTTGGAGGCAAGGAGGGCCCGGTGGAGATCTTGAAGAACATCATTTTCGGTCTGCTTACTTGGACTCGGGTCACTGGAGCCGAGTCCAGCCCGGTCATAACTGCAAACGCGAGCGAAACGCTGTACCCGTTCCTGGACTTGCTCATAGCTGGTCGTGGTGGCACCTGCACCGGTTTCAAGGACCACGGTCGGGTGGGTAGCGGGCCCGGAGCACTTCATGTAGATACGGTGATCACCGACGTTCACAAGGTGCCCGCCAGCTTCGGCTGGCTGCGGTGCCTGAGCATATCCGGGCACCGCAAGCGTGAGAAGTGCAAGTATGCTCGAGCGTCGCATCGTAGCTCCTCAAAAAAAGATCTATGGAGAGTCGACCTCGATGCCCCGGTTTTCTGAGACAACCTGCGCCGTGGTCGGATTTGACATTCGAAAAGCGAACACGGGAAGACAGTCTACTTGAGTCTGCGGAGGCGGGCGAGGGAGCGAAGGTACTCGGTGCGGGGCTCGGCGGGGGTTCCGGCGAAGATCTGGCCGGGGCCTTCGACGTGTTTGCCGGGGTAGACGCCGGACTGGCCGCCGAGGATGACGCCGGGACCGATGTGGACGTGGTCGCCGAGGCCGACCTGGCCGGCGATGATGACGTCGTCGTCGATGGTGCAGGAGCCGGAGAGGCCGACCTGCGCCGCGATGATGACGTTCTTGCCGACGATGCAGTTGTGGCCGATGTGGACGAGGTTGTCGATCTTTGTGCCGCGACCGATGCGAGTCTCGCCTAAAGCCCCGCGGTCGATGGTCGTGTTGGCGCCGATCTCGACGTCGTCTTCGATGATGAGGGTGCCTTGCTGGGGGAAGAGCACGTGTTCGCCGGTTTGCGGATCGCGGGCGTAGCCGAAGCCGAGCGAACCGAGGACGGCTCCGGGCTGGATGATGACGCGGTCGCCGAGGTGGACGCTGTGGCAGATGGTGACGTTGGCGCCGATGGAGCAGTCTTCGCCGAGAATTGCGCCGGCTTCGATGACGGCGCCTGCGGCAACGCGCGTGCGAAGGCCGAGACTGGCGGCGGGGTGAATCAGGGCGTCGGGATCGATGGAGGGGGAGTCGTTCTGCGCGGCGAGGGTCTTTCCGGCGAGCGCCATGGCGAAGCGGGGATCGGCGACCCACAGGACGCGGGGGTCGGTGGTTTCGAGATTGCCGCGGCGGGCGAGGATGGCGCCGGCGCGGGACTGAAGAGCGCGCTCGAGTGCTGTGTCGTCCTGGACGAAGATGATGGAGTCGGGCGTGGCGTCGCCGAGGGCGGAGACGCGGTGGAGGTCATAGGCGGGGTGCCCGGCGGAGGACGCTCCGACGAGGTCTACAAGTTCAGGGAAGGTGAGGTGATTCAGGTGACGTGGTTCCAAGTGATATTCCTCGGGGATGTTAGTTCAGGAAGGCCTACCCCAGGCGCTAAAGCCCCTTTCTCTCTATCCAGCCTGAGAGACCCGACCAGACCCTAGGCTAAAGCCTAGGGCTACCAGCCTCGGGGTACCTGGAAGCAAAATCGTTCGCCGGGCTCATCAGTAGAGACTCTCCTCGCCTTCGGGCCGGGTCTTCCAGCGGCGGTGGACCCAGAGCCATTGTTCAGGGTAACGCCGGATCCAGGATTCGATGGTAGCTGTAAAGAGGGCGGTGTTGGCGAGGGCGTCTGCGGTGGCGTCGCCGCTGCGGGAAAGCGTGAGCTCGGGGCCGAAGTGGAGGACGTAGCGATTTTCCTTCGGCTCCCAGAGCATGAAGCCGGGGAGGACGGCGGCCTGGGAGTGCGCGGCCACGCGGGCGAGGCCGGAGGCGGTGCAGGCGAGTGTGCCGAAGAAGGGTACGAAAACGCCTTGCGGCGGCGTCATGTTGGTGTCCATGAGGATGCCGACGGTGTCGCCGCGGTGCATGGCCTGGAGGAGGCCGCGGGCGAAGTCGTCCTTGTGCAGGACGCGGTTGCCGTGGAGGCAGCGGATGCGGTTGACGAAGGCGTCGACCAGCGGGTTGTCGAGGCGGCGGATGACCATGCTCATGGGGTAGCCCATGAGGGAGTGGTAGAAACTCGACAACTCCCAGGCGCCGAGGTGGCCGGTGAGGACCAGCACGCCGTTGCCGCGGCTGCGGGCGGCGAGATAGTGCTCGAGGCCTTCGTAGCGGAAGAACTGCTGGGCGTCCGCGCGGGTGCCATCCCGGCGACCAAGTTCGCCGGGGACCACGGGTTTGGCGCGGGGCATACGGCAGAACTCGGCCATCTGCCAACCGAGATAGCGGTACAGGGTGCGGAGGATGCGCTCGCGCTCGGCCTCGGGCATGTCAGGAAAGGCGAGCGAGAGGTTGCGCAGGCCGATGCGGCGGAGGCGGCCGACGAGGTGCCAGGCGAGGAAGCCGATGGAGGCGCCGGTGGCGCGGGAGGCGGAGCGGGGAAGCCACTTGAGGACGGCAACGATCAGGCGAAGGCCGAGGTACTCCAGCCACTCACGGAAGGAGGCGCGTCTTCGACGATGAGGCTGGGATTGAGCAGTCAACGTTCCCCAGTGTAGCCAAGAGCGGCGATGAACGCTGGCCTCGGGAGACGGAGATGACGAACGTGTTATGGAGATTTTGCGGGGCTTCGGTAGGCGGGCATATGATGATGAGGTTACCGAGGTGATCGTGCGGCCGTGTTCGAATTGCGGACACCATAAGTTCCGGCGCGTGAGGCGCGAGGGACTGGTGGATAGCTTGATGGTGATGCTAGGGCTGTATCCGTGGGAGTGCGAGAGCTGTCAGCACCGGAGATACAGCCGCAGACGAGACGCTCGCCACGCGAAGGGTCA
>DATNGO010000215.1:0-27130 GCA_035605855.1 Acidobacteriaceae bacterium
GATCTCGACCTCGCACGTGGAGTACGAGACCAAGAACCGGCACTATGCGCACGTGGACTGCCCGGGCCACGCCGACTACATCAAGAACATGATCACGGGCGCGGCGCAGATGGACGGCGCGATCCTGGTTGTTGCGGCCACGGACGGCCCGATGCCGCAGACCAAGGAGCACGTGCTGCTGGCGCGCCAGGTCGGCGTGCCGTACATCGTGGTGTTCCTGAACAAGTGCGATGCGGTGGAAGATCCGGAGCTGATCGACCTGGTCGAGATGGAAGTGCGCGAGCTGCTGTCGAAGTACGACTTCCCGGGCGATGACGTTCCGGTGGTTCGCGGTTCGGCTCTCGGCGCGCTGAATGGCGAGGCGCAGTGGGAGGCCAAGATCGACGAGCTGATGGAGGCGGTGGACAAGAACGTGCCGCAGCCGGACCGCCTGGTCGACCTTCCGTTCCTGATGCCGATCGAAGACATCTTCTCGATCTCGGGCCGTGGAACCGTCGTGACGGGAAGAATTGAACGTGGCAAGGTGAAGGTGGGCGAGGAGGCCGAGATCGTGGGCTTCACGCCGACGCAGAAGACGGTTGTGACCGGCGTCGAGATGTTCAAGAAGCAGCTGGACGAAGGTCTGGCGGGCGACAACGCTGGCCTGCTGCTGCGCGGCATCGCCAAGGAAGCTGTGGAGCGTGGCCAGGTGCTGGCCAAGCCCGGCTCGATCACGCCGCACACGGAGTTCAAGGGCGAGGTCTACGTACTGAGCAAGGAAGAGGGTGGACGCCACACGCCGTTCTTCAACGGCTACCGTCCGCAGTTCTACTTCCGCACCACGGACGTGACCGGCTCGGCCAAGCTGCCGGCGGGCACGGAGATGGTGATGCCGGGCGACAACATCGCGCTGGAGGTTACGCTGCACACTCCGGTGGCCATGGAGAAGGGCCTGCGCTTCGCCATCCGCGAGGGCGGCAGAACCGTCGGGGCGGGAACGATCTCCGAGATCCTCAAGTAGTTCAATTTCACGAGGCCTGCCGGTTCGCCAAGATTCACGACGGCCGGCAGTCACTCCCAACCGATCTTTGAGCAGCAAGAAAGAGAACTGAGATGGCACAGCAGCGCATTCGCATCCGCCTGAAGGCGTACGACTACCGGGTTCTGGACACATCGACAGGTGAGATTGTTGAAACGGCCAAGCGCACCGGAGCACAGGTTGCGGGGCCGATTCCCCTGCCGACGATGAAGAACAAGTACTGCGTTCTGCGCAGCCCCCACGTCGACAAGAAGTCGCGCGAGGCGTTTGAGATCCGCACGCACAAGCGGCTGATCGACATCCTCGAGCCGACGCAGCAGACGGTGGACGCGCTGATGAAGCTCGACCTGCCCGCGGGCGTGGACGTCGAGATCAAGACGGTTTCCAAGTAATCAGGTTTTGCTGAAAGTTTGTTTTACCTACAGTGCTTCGCGGAAAGCCGAGCATGATGAGGAGAGAGAAAGATGGCAGTTACAGGAATTCTCGGTAAGAAGATTGGCATGACGCAGGTGTTCGACGACCGCGGTGAGGTTCATCCCATCACTGTGCTGAAGGTCGGACCGTGCGTGATCACGCAGCTGAAGTCGCAGGCCAAGGACGGCTATGACGCCGCGCAGATCGGCCTCGTGGAGTTCGTGAAGGCGAGCAAGGTGAACAAGGCGATGACCGGCCACTTCGCCAAGTCGAACGTGCCGCCCGTCAAGCTGGTTAAGGAAGTGCAGCTGGAGTCGACGACCGGCGGCGAGGAAGATCAGGCGGCGAAGGCCGGCGATCGCATCACGGTCGAGATCTTCAACGAGACGAAGTTCGTTGACGTGATCGGCACATCGAAGGGCCGCGGTTTTGCGGGCGTCGTTCGGCGCCATGGCTTCGGCGGCGGACCGAAGTCGCACGGTCACATGTTCCAGGTTCAGGGCTCGATCGGCGCGTCGTCGTTCCCGTCGCGTGTGTTCCCCGGCCAGCGTATGCCGGGCCACTACGGAACGGACCAGGTGACGGTTCGCAACCTCCGCATTCGCGGCATCGATGCGGAGGACAATCTGCTGATGGTTGAGGGCGCGGTTCCGGGTCCTCGTGATGGATATGTTCTGGTCTCGAAGGCGAAGGCGCCTCCGAGAGAGCGTCGCGGCTTTGCCGGTGCCGGCACGGTCGATCCGCTGAAGGCCTCGAAGAAGGCTGCACCTAAAAAGAAGTAGCTTCTAGCCTCTAGCTACTAGCCAAAAAACTAGAAGCTAAAAGCTAGAGGCTGGCAGCCGAGTATTAGCCTCTGTGCGGGGAACAGACCGGGTAACGCAGAGCAACAATGTCAGGGTCCGCGGCATCGATCGCGGGCACAGAAAGCGAAGTAGAACCATGGCGAAGATTAAGATCAAGAGCCTCGCGGGCAAGGAAGTCGGTGACTTCGAGTTGCTCGATGAGGTGTTCGCTGGTGAAGTGAACGAGGCGCTGCTCTGGGAAGCGGTGAAGCACTACCGCGCCAGCCTGCGCCAGGGAACGCACGCTACTAAAAACAGAAAGCTCGTATCCGGAGCTGGGAAAAAGCTGTGGAAGCAGAAGGGTACGGGCCGCGCTCGCGTGGGTTCAATCCGCTCCCCGCTGTGGCGTGGCGGTGGTACGGTTCACGGACCGCAGCCGCGCAGCTACGACTACCAGTTCCCCAAGAAGAAACTGTTGGGTGCGCTGCGCTCGGCGCTGGCGTCGAAGCTGGCGGACGGCAAGCTGACCGTCGTTGAGAATTTCAACGTCGAAGAGGCTAAGACGAAGCACTATCGTACCGCGCTCGACAAGCTCGACGCGAAAAAGACGGCGCTGCTGATTGAGACGTCGCGTGAGCTGAATGAGAAGCTGTATCTCGGTTCGCGCAACCTCGCGGGTGTGGAGCTTGTGCTCTCGTCCGAGGTTCATCCGTACGATCTGCTCCGCTACGAGCACGCGATCTTTTCGAAGGCCGCGCTCGAGGCCCTGCAGGAGACGCTGAAGAAGTCGGTCTCCAAGCGGGCTGCTGGTGCTGCGGGCGCCAAGAAGGAGGTTGCATAATGCCGACCATTTATAACGTCATCCGCCGTCCGTTGATCACCGAGAAGGCTCTCACGACCCGCGAGGTCGAGGGATCGCTGGTGTTCGAGGTTGCGGCGAACGCCTCGAAGACCGAGGTGAAGCAGGCTGTCGAGCAGCTATTCGACGTGAAGGTTGCGGCTGTCCGCACCGCGAACGTTGAGGGCAAGGAGCGCCGCCGCGGCAAGTACTCGGGCTACCTTCCGGACTGGAAGAAGGCCTATGTACGACTGAAGGCAGGCGAGAAGGTTCCTGACTTCGCTTCGGAGATTTAGTAAGGCAGTAGTTAGTGGTTGGTAGTTAGTCGTTAGTGAGACTGGTTGCTAGCCGGCAGTTGAGATCCAAGTATCGCGCGGAATATACAGAGCGCGGCTAAGGCAAAGGAAGAAGCAATGCCGATTAAAAGTTTTCGACCGGTTACACCGACACTTCGTTTCCAGACGAAGCTGGTCAATGACGACATCACGACCGACAAGCCATACAAGCCTCTGCTTGAAGTGAAGCAGCGCACCGGCGGCCGCAACAATACCGGCAAGCTTAGCGTGCGACACCATGGCGGCGGGCATAAACAAAAATTGCGCATCGTCGACTTCAAGCGCGATAAGTACGGAATTCCGGGCACCGTGGCGACGATCGAGTACGATCCGAACCGCAGCTCGCGCATCGCGCTGATTGCGTATGCGGACGGCGAAAAGCGCTACATCCTGCAGCCGGTTGGGCTGAAGGTTGGGCAGAAGGTGATGAGCGGGCCGGAGGCTGACATCCTTGTCGGCAACGCGCTTCCGCTCAAAAACATTCCTGCCGGTACGACGGTGCACAACATCGAGCTTCGTCCTGGCAAGGGCGGGCAGATGGCTCGCTCGGCCGGAGCGCAGGTGCAGCTGGTCGCGAAGGAAGGCGAGTATGCGCTGCTGAAGCTGCCTTCGGGCGAGACGCGCCGCGTGCTCGTGGAGTGCATGGCGACGGTGGGTCAGGTTGGCAATACCGATCATGAGAATGTGTCGATCGGTAAGGCCGGACGCAACCGCTGGAAGGGCATTCGCCCGACCAACCGCGGTGTCTCGATGAACCCGGTCGACCATCCGCACGGCGGCGGTGAGGGTAAGACCTCGGGCGGACGTCACCCGGTGACGCCGTGGGGTCAGCCAACGCGTGGATACAAGACGCGCAATAACAAGCGCACGGACGTGTTCATCGTGCAGCGGCGGAACAAGGGCAAGTAGCTTCGAGGTACTAGGTTCCAGGTTCCAGGAAAGGCGTTTTTGCTAGCACCTAGATACCTAGCACCTAGTACCTAGTACCTAGTACCTAGAACCTGAGGTTCAAGAGCAGCGCCCGGAGGAGCACTCGGCGGGTTTGATTGGCCGAGTGCAATAGGGCAAAACCAAGTCTCGAGGGCTCCTCGCGGGATTCGTTGTATCGAGCAGAAGATCTACTGGAGAAGAAAATGGCACGCTCTACGAAGAAGGGCCCGTTCATCGACACGCACCTGATGGTGAAGATCGATGCGATGAATGCGGCCAACGACAAGAAGGTGATTCGCACCTGGTCGCGCCGCTCGACAATTCACCCGGATATGGTGGGTCACACCATCGCAGTGCACAACGGCAAGAAGTTTGTGCCGGTATATTGCACGGAGAACATGGTCGGGCACAAGCTCGGCGAGTTTTCGGCGACGCGCACCTTCAAGGGACACTCCGCGAAGTCTGCGGACACAGCGAAGGCCAAGTAAAGAAAGATTGAGCAGAGGCTGCTTTTCGCCTCGAGGAAGATTGAGATGGCAAAGACAACTACAACTGCTCCGGAGTTTCGTGCGGAGGCCAAGTTCCAGCGCGTCAGCCCGCAAAAGGCCAAGCTGGTGCTGGACCTGATCAAGGGCAAGCCGGTTGGGCAGGCGATCAATATCGTCGCCTTTACGAACAAGCGGATCGCGCCGGTGATCGAGAAGACGCTGCGCTCGGCGGTGCAGAACGCGCAGTACCTGGCGGATGAGCGCGGTCTGGACGTCGACGTTGATAAGCTGTATGTGAAGACGGCTGTGGCGAACGACGGTCCGCGCATGAAGCGCATTCGTCCGGCTCCGATGGGCCGCGCCTTCCGCTACCAGCGCCGCATCGCGCACATCGTGATCACGATTGCGGAGAAGAAGGCAGCGGCAGTCGAGGCAGCAGCTTCGACACCAACGGGAGAGACCACCCTCAAGCCTGCAGCGAAGAAGACGGCTGCCAAGAAGGCTCCGGGCAAAAAGGCAGCGGCAAAGAAGACTGCCGCCAAGAAGTCGGCTCCGAAGAAGAAGGCGGCGGCGAAGTAGGATCTTTGGGGATGTAAGGTTCCGGGGATGTAAGTTCTAAGTTGTAAGTTCTAAGAATTAAGAGGCTTACAACTTGCAACGTACAACTTAGAACCATTTTACGAAGTAACTAGAGTCCGGCTGGCTCAACCAGTGCGGGCTGACAAGAGAAGAAGGAAGCTTATGGGACAGAAAGTCCATCCGTATGGATTCCGCCTCGGCATCAACAAGCCGTGGAAGTCGCGCTGGTTTGTGGAGCGCGGCTATGACAAGCTGCTGGTCGAGGATGTGAAGCTGAAGGCTGAGCTCCGCGAGAAGCTGAAGGCTGCCGGTGTCTCGTCCGTTGAGGTCGAGCGTCCGGGCAACAAGCTGCGCTTGATCATCCGCACTGCGCGTCCGGGCATCATCATCGGCCGCAAGGGCGCGGAGATCGACAAGCTGAAGGCCGACATCCAGAAGCGGACAAATCGCGAAGTTTTCATTGACATTCTGGAAGTGAACAAGCCGGAGCTCGACGCTCAGCTGGTCGCTGAGAACATCGCGCTGCAGCTGGAGAAGCGCGTCTCGTTCCGCCGCGCGATGCGCAAGTCGGTGGATTCGGCGCTGCGCTTCGGCTGCAAGGGCATCAAGGTTCGCGTGTCGGGCCGGTTGAACGGCAATGAGATCGCTCGCTCGGAGTGGTACCTGCAGGGTCGTCTGCCGCTGCACACGCTGCGCGCGGACATCGACTACGGCTTCGCCGAGGCCAAGACCACCTATGGCGTCATCGGCGTCAAGACCTGGATCTACCGCGGCGATATTTACGAGCAGAAGAAGCGTCGCGAGCAGGCTCCGGGGATTACCACCGGCGCGTTTTAGTCTTGCGGGCAGGGCCGCGGAGAAGGTAAAAGCTTCCCCTCGCCGCGTCCTTGCTGTATACTTAACTGGTTTGGCCCCGAGTCTGCGCCTTGCAATAAGTGGTGCAGAGACCCCGGCTGAGCTTCTCTGATTCCCGCTTTGCGGCGGTTCACTCTGAAGAAGTTCTCCGTCCTCAAGTTTGAAAGGCGAGTTTTCCCATGCTTTTGCCCAAGAAGGTCAAGTATCGCAAGCAGCAGCGCGGCCGCATGTGCGGCAAGGCGTGGCGCGGCTCCGATCTCTCGTTTGGCGACTACGGTCTCAAGGTTCTGGAGTGCGGCTATATCACCGACCGCCAGATCGAGGCCTCGCGTATTGCGATGACGCGCTTCATCAAGCGCGGCGGAAAGGTCTGGCTGCGTCTGTTCCCGGACAAGCCGATCACGAAGAAGCCTGCCGAAACCCGTATGGGTAAGGGCAAGGGCGCGCCGGACCACTGGGTCGCGGTGGTTCGCCCGGGCAAGATCCTCTTCGAGATGGAGGGCGTGCCGGTCGATATCGCGAAGGAGGCCATGCGCCTCGCCTCGCACAAGCTACCGTTGAAGACGACGTTTGTCGTTCGGCCGAATGTGAAGACCGAGGTTGCAGTTAAGTAAGGCAGCTAAGTAAGTCTGTTGTCCCGCCGGGCGCTCAAGCGCTCGCACGAATTTCGAAGGAACCGATTATGGAACTCGACAAGATCCGCGATCTGAGCGACGACGAGCTGAAGGCCGAAGAGGCCAAGGCGGCTGAACAGCTCTTCCGCATCCGCTTTGCGAAGAGCCTCGGCAAGCAGGAGGGCCTGAAGAACCTGCGCATCCTGAAGCTCGACATCGCTCGTTTCAAAACCGTTGCGCGCGAACGCCAAATTGAAAAAGCTCGTGAGAGTGCGACAGCAAAGGCAGGTAAGTAATGGCTGATACCACAGCGAACAGCACCGAGCAGCAGGCTGCGAGCGAACCGCAGGCGCGCCGCAACGAGAAGGTTGGCCAGGTCGTTTCGACCAAGATGCAGAAGACGATCGTGGTTGAGATCGAGATGCGCAAGGCGCATCCGAAGTACCGCCGCGTGATGAAGTTCAACAAGAAGTTCTACGCGCACGATGAGCAGAACTCGGCCCGTATCGGCGACGTGGTTCGCATCCGCGAGACGCGTCCCTTGTCGAAGCTGAAGCGCTGGACGCTCGAGGAGATCATCCGCCGGTCGTCGCTGGGGACGTTGCCGGAAGAGAAGCCGCTGGCCGAAGAGTCGGCGACGAAGTAAGGGTTGTGGCCGGGGCAAAGCTTCGGCCTGGATGGAAGGTTTTCGCGGGGGCCTGAGGCTCGCGCCTGGTAAGGAGATTCGCAATGGCAGTTCAAATGCGCACTATGTTGGACGTGGCCGATAACTCCGGCGCGCGCAAGCTGCAGATGATCCTGCCGCTGGGCGGCGGACTCGGCAAGAAGGCCGGCCTCGGCGATGTGGTTACGGCGGCGGTCAAGGAAGCTTCGCCTGACGGAACGGTAAAGAAGGGCAAGGTCGTCAAGGCGGTGATTGTGCGCACGCGCAAGGAGTATCGCCGTCGCGACGGCACCTACATCCGTTTCGACCAGAATGCGGCTGTGGTGATCAACGATGCGATGGAGCCGGTTGGCACTCGCGTGTTCGGTCCGGTTGCCCGCGAGCTGCGCGAGAAGAAATTCCTGAAGATCGTATCGCTCGCGCCTGAGGTTATTTAGGTCATTGGCGAAGGGCTTTTTATTGATTTTCTTTACGCGGATTCCGGCTCCGACAGATCGCCGAGGCTACAGAAAAGGATTTTTGAAGTCATGGCAAAGATCAAGCGCAACGACCAGGTGATCGTCCTCGCCGGCAAGGACAAGGGCAAGAAGGGCCGCGTGCTGCGCGTCATCTCCGACAAGAACCGCGTTCTTGTCGAGGGCGTCAGCATGATGAAGAAGCACCTGAAGCCGAACCCGCAGCGCAACAGCGCGGGCGGCATTCTCGAGCAGGAGGCGCCGATTCATATCTCGAACGTGGCGCTGATTGACTCGGATGGCAAGGCGACGCGCGCCGGTTTCCGCTTTGACGGCGACAAGAAGGTTCGGGTCGCGCGCTCCAACGGCGGTACGTTGGCGGAGAAGAAGCAGTAGGCGGTTTGAAGTTTTGAATTTCAAGGAGCACCCCACGAACCGGTAACCACTCCGAAACCGTGGAGAAAAGAGCAAGAGCGATGGCAGCACGACTGAGAGAGAAGTATTCGAAAGAGATCAAGAGCCAGCTCCAGAAGGAGCTCGGCATTGAGAACCTGATGGCGGTGCCGCGGCTCGAGAAGATCGTCATCAATATGGGTCTCGGCGAGGCGACGCAGAACGTCAAGATGATGGATCCGCTGGTTGCGGACCTGGGCTCTATCGCCGGACAGAAGCCGGTCATCACCAAGGCGAAGAAGTCTATCGCGGCGTTCAAGCTGCGCGAGGGAATGCCCATCGGTGCGATGGTGACGCTGCGCGGCGATGCGATGTACGAGTTCCTGGACCGCCTGATCTCGGTGGCGCTGCCCCGTGTGCGTGACTTCCGCGGCGTCAGCTCGAAGAGCTTCGATGGGCGTGGCAATTACACGCTGGGTCTGCGTGACCAGCTCATCTTCCCGGAGATCGACTACGCGAAGGTGGACAAGACGAAGGGCATGAACGTGACGATCGTCACTTCGGCCAAGGACGATAACGGTGCCCGCACGCTGCTGAAATTCTTTGGCATGCCGTTCCGTCAGGGAGCCTGAAGGCAGGGATTAAGGAACAGGGATTAGGGAACAGGAAAGACGATATGGCGACAACAGCAAAGCGCGTTAAAGATGCAAGGAAGCCGAAGTTCAAGTCCCGTCAGCACAACCGGTGCCAGCTGTGTGGCCGTCCGCGCGCGTTCCTGCGCAAGTTCGGCATCTGCCGTCTGTGCTTCCGTGGTCTGGCGCTCAAGGGCGAGATCCCGGGCGTTGTGAAGTCGAGCTGGTAAACGGGCCCCCGGGCGAGCGTTCTTTGCTCGCTGGGGTGTTCTAGCGCACGAGCGCTGTCTGGCTCCGCAACCTTCAGTGTTGCGGCTCGCTCCCGAAGCGTACCGGGAGAAACATTAATGGTTGACTCGATGGCTTGAGGCGGCCCGCAAACATTCCCGCAGGTTCTCCTGAGTGCAGGAGCGAACGGGGGGTGAAAGGAAGACGATGAATCTGACCGATCCAGTAGCAGATTTTTTGACCCGCATCCGCAACGCGCATCGTGCGCGTCACCAGAAGCTCGACGTTCCGGCCTCGCGGCTGAAGGCAGAGATTGCCCGCATCCTCAAGGAGGAGGGCTACATTGCCAACTACAAGCCGGTCGAGGAGAACGGCCAGCAGCAGCTGCGCGTTTACCTGAAGTACGGCCCGAACAATGAGGCTGTCATCCGCGACCTGCAGCGCATTTCGCGCCCCGGCTGCCGTGTGTACGTCGGCAAGGATGAGATTCGCCGCGTTCAGGGCGGGTTGGGCATCTCGATTATGACGACTCCGAAGGGTGTCATGACCGGACGTCAGGCGCGCCGTGAGGGTGTTGGCGGCGAGATTCTCTGCGAAGTCTGGTAGTTCACCACCGCGAACTTTGAGTTCGCACCGCTGCAGTGGAACGAGGGGCTTCTGACTCCTCGGGACTCGCAAGCCAAAAAGGATTTTTACGATGTCACGTATCGGTAAGAAGCCCATCACGCTACCCAAGGGCGTCAAGTACACGGTCCAGACGAACACGGTTGTGGTCGAGGGACCGAAGGGTAAGGTCTCCGCGCTGATTCCGCAGGGCATCACGCTCTCGGAGAAGGATGGGGTGCTGCATGTCGAGCGGCAGACCGACTCGCAAGCGGCGCTGCACGGTCTAGCTCGCGCGCTGGTGTTCAACGCGGTTGAGGGTGTGACCAACGGCTGGAAGAAGGAACTCGACGTGGTCGGCATCGGTTACCGCGTAGAGCTGAAGGGCAAGAACACGGTGGTGTTCACGCTCGGCTACTCGCACCAGATTGAGTTTCCGCTGCCGACTGGCATTGAGGTTGCGATCGATCCCAAGCAGACGCACGTCACGGTCTCGGGCATCGACCGTCAGAAGGTCGGTCAGGTTGCCGCGGATATGCGTTCGCTTCGCAAGCCCGATCCGTACAAGAACAAGGGTGTCCGTTACTCCGACGAGAAGCTGAAGAAGAAGGTCGGCAAGACCGGCGCCAAGTAAGAACGGCAGTGGTTAATCGCCAGTAATTAGTGGTTAGTAAAAACAAAACGATTTCACTAACTACTAACCACTTCACATTAACCACTCGGACAACTCCGAACGTCGCTGAAGGTCAGCGACGCCACTAGGAAGGAAGAACAAAGATGATCAACATTCCGCAGCGCAATGCAATCCGCAAGCGTGTTCACGAGCGCATCCGCGCCAAGATGACCGGCAGCGCCGAACGTCCGCGCCTGAACGTCTACCGCTCGCTCAATCACATCTACACGCAGATCATCGACGACGCGACCGGCACCACTATCGCTTCGGCTTCGACGGTCTCGAAGAAGGGTGAGGGCAAGCAGGCGGGCGGCAACGTGGCGGCCGCGAAGGAAGTGGGCAAGCTCATCGCAGAACGCGCGAAGGAGAAGGGCATCAGGAAGGTGGTCTTCGATCGTGGTGGCTATCTGTACCACGGCCGCATCAAGGCTCTGGCCGATGCGGCACGCGAGGCTGGGCTGGAGTTCTAGTTCCGGCCATTCACAAGCGGCCCACGAGGCCGCGGCCCCGGACCGGTGTGCCGGGGACAAATAAAGACAAAGAAAGCAGAGCGCAAATGGCGACACGTAAGAGACTCGACGGCAACCGGATGAACCTCAAGGATGAGGTTGTCAGCATCAACCGCGTGACGAAGGTGGTCAAGGGTGGTAAGAACATGAGCTTTGCAGCGCTGGTGATCGTGGGCGACCCCGGCGAGGGCGTTGTGGGCTACGGCTCGGGCAAGGCCAAGGAGGTTCCGCAGGCTATCCGCAAAGGTATTGAGGCCGCGAAGAAGAACCTCATCAAGGTCAACCTGACGCAGACCTCGATCCCTCACCAGGTGCTTGGGCACTTCGGTTCGGGTGAGGTTCTGCTGAAGCCCGCGCCTGAAGGCACGGGTGTTATCGCCGGCAAGACTGTCCGCGCAGTGATGACGGCGGTCGGCGTGCAGAACGTGCTGACCAAGAACATCGGTTCGGCCAATCCGCACAACGTCGTCAAGGCGACCTTCGATGCGCTCTCGCAGCTCCGTGACAAGCAGGAAGTCGCCGCGCTGCGCGGCAAGTCGGTGGAAGAGCTCTAAGCAGTTTGCAAGATTTTTTCTTAGGAGTTTCGTTATGGCTGAGAAGGCCAAGATCAAGATCCAGTACTACCGTTCGCAGATCTGCACACCCGTCAAGCACAAGCTCGTCGTCAAGGGCCTGGGTTTCACGCGGCTGAACCAGATCGTCGAGCGCGAGGACACTCCGTCGATCCGCGGCATGGTGAACAAGATTCCTCACCTGGTCCGCATCGTCGCGTAGGCGAGTCCACCACGCCTCAGTTGAGGCCAATGCGAGTCGGTCTGAGAGTAGGCCGGCGTTGAGCGAGGAAAACATGGCAAAGAATCTTTCGAACCTTCGCGCACCCAAGGGTGCAAACTCCAACAAGAAGCGCGTGGGCCGCGGTATGGGCTCGGGTATGGGCAAGACCTCGACCCGTGGTCACAAGGGCCAGGGCTCACGCTCGGGATCGTCGCTGATGCGCGGCTTCGAAGGCGGCCAGATGCCGCTGCACCGCCGTCTGCCGAAGCGCGGCTTCACGAACATCTTCCGCACTGAATACACGGTGCTCGGACTGGATCGCATTGCCGAGCTGGTTTCGACGGGGGACGAGAAGGAGCTGACGCTCGAGGTGCTTTCGGCGCATGGCATCCTCAAGAAGCGCGACGGTCTGGTGAAGGTGCTCGCCAACGGGGAACTCAAATCCGCTGTTACGGTACATGCGCACAAGTTCTCGAAGGGCGCGCAGAAGGCCATCGAGGCCGCCGGCGGAAAGGCCGTCGTGATCGGCTCAGAGGCCGCTCCCGCAGCGTAGGAATCAGGTGCGAGCCGGGCGCTCCGGCCTTGTTTTCATTTCTTCGTTTCTGCTGTTTTTCTTTGCTCTGTTCGGCGGTGCATCCTTCCGCGTAGAATAGCGAACACGAACACAGGCCGGGCGTCAGGCACTTCAGCCGTCTTTACACGCTCCGCCCCAAGGCTTTCCATACCGATGCTCGACAAGTTTCTCAACATCTTCCGCATCCCTGATCTGCGCAAGCGGATCCTCTTCACCTTGGCGATGCTAGCGGTCTACCGGCTGGGCGCGCACATCCCAACTCCGGGTATCGACGCGGCCAAGCTCGCGCAGTTCTTTAATCAGAACTCCGGTGGCGCGCTCGGCCTGCTCGACCTGTTCAACGGCGGCAATCTGCGTAAGTTGACGGTGTTTGCGCTCGGCATTATGCCGTACATCACCGCGTCGATCATCTTCCAGCTGCTGACCGTTGTGTATGAGCCCCTGGCGAAGCTGCAGAAGGAAGGCGAGTTGGGCCGGCGCAAGATCACGCAGTGGACCCGTTACGTCACGGTCCTGCTGGGCGTGGTGCAGAGCTTCTTCATCGCGCTGACGCTCACGAACACCTCGACCGGTGAGTCGATGGTGACGATCTCCAAGACGGCCTTCGTTCCGCTCTGCGTCCTCACTCTGACCGGAGGCACAACCTTCATCATGTGGCTGGGTGAGCAGATTACCGAGCGCGGTATCGGCAACGGTATGTCGCTGCTCATCTTCGCCGGCATCGTCGTTGGCATTCCGCGCGGCATTCAGGACCTGTACACCAAGGCGACGACTGACACATGGGGCGGCTTCACCCCCATCGCGATCGCTCTGATCATCGTCATGATGATCGTGGTCGTTGCGTTCATCGTCTTCGTTGAGCGCTCCGAGCGTCGTATCCCGATTCAGTCGGCCAAGCGGATGGTGGGCCGCAGCATGACACAAGCGTCGAGCTCGTTCCTTCCATTGAAGGTAAACGCGGGCGGTGTGATGCCGGTCATCTTCGCCGCATCGATCCTGTCAGCTCCGATGCTGTTGCAGAACGTGAGCCTCTTCGGCTCCGGTCCGCTGCGCGATACCAGGTACTTCGGCCCGCTCTTCCGCTGGCTTGGCCCGGCCGAACCGGCGTACGTCCTCCTCTACGTTGTCTCCATCATCTTCTTCGCCTACTTCTACATCTCGATCATCTTCCGGCCGGACGATATCGCGGACAATATGCGCAAGTACGGAAGCTTTATCCCCGGCATCCGCCCCGGCAAGCGCACCTCGGACTTCATCAATGACGTACTCACGCGCCTTACGCTCGTGGGCGGCATCTACCTCTGCTTTATCTCGATCATCCCGATGTTGCTTATCTCGGGCATTCACTTCAATCACTTGTGGCTGATCGGTCATTTCTTCGACTCCCTGCCCGCATGGACCACGAACGGCCTCGGACTGAACTTCTACTTTGGCGGCACTTCACTGCTGATCGTGGTTGGCGTGGCGATGGACACGGTGCAGCAGGTGGAAGCGCAGCTCATCATGCGTCACTACGATGGCTTTACGCCGAAGTCGGGACGTATTCGCGGTCGCCGGAGCTGGTAATTCGCAACATTTATCGGTGCCCACGTCCGAATCTCGGGCGTGGGTTTTCACTGTAGCTGGTTCGGTTAGAAGACTTCTTGTTGTCTCTCAATAATGTCGAAACCACTCCCTAACGCGAGCGACTTTCTTCCCGGACCGGTCCTTTTGCTGGGCGCGCCGGGCGTCGGCAAAGGCACGCAGGCCCAGCGCCTGGTGGCTGAGTTCGGCATTCCACAGATATCGACCGGCGATCTGCTTCGTCAGCATCGTCGCGATCACACGCCACTGGGTATCCTCGCCGACGACCTGATGTCGCAGGGCAAGCTGGTACCAGACGACCTGGTGAACCAGATGGTCGCCGTGCGTCTCCAGGAGCCCGACACCGAGCACGGTTACATCCTCGACGGCTTTCCGCGTACGCTCAACCAGGCTGAGTGGCTTGATCGCCAGCTCGTGGCCTATCTGCTGCCGGTGGTTGCAATCAACATTATCGTCGACGAGGCAGTGCTGCTCGAGCGCATCACGGGCCGCCTCACGTGCCCTATCTGCGGGACGATCTACAACATTTATTCGAAGCCGCCGAAGAACGACCGCGTCTGCGACTTCGACGGAGCAGCGCTTGTCCAGCGTGCAGACGACACCGTTCAGGTCTTCCATGAGCGCATGCGAGCGTTCGAGCAGAAGACCTCTGCGGTAATCGAGTACTATCGCGAGCATGGCAACCGCTTTGCCGAGGTCGATGGCGACCGCCCCATCGATGAGGTTACACAGAGTATTCGCGAGACGCTCCTGCGTCTGCGTCATCATCCGGAGAAGTAAAGTTGCAAGAGGCGAGATACGAGGCGCCGGTCAAAACTCGATAGACCGCATCTCGAACCTCGCAACCGGTATCTAACCGTTATGGCCATCATGATCAAATCGGCTGCCGAGATTGAAGCGATGCGTCGCTCCGGAGAAGCGCTGCGCAAGGTGCACGAGGCCGTGCGCCAGGTTATCGTTGCCGGGGCGGCGACGATGGATCTTGAGCGCGCCGCCGCCGCCAAGGTGCAGGAGCTTGGCGTCAAATCAGCCTTCAAGGGCTACCACGGCTACCCCGCTGTGCTTTGCACCTCCGTCAACAGCGAGGTGATTCACGGCATTCCGAACGAACGCCGGACACTCAAAGATGGCGACGTGGTCTCGATCGATTGTGGAGTGGTTATTGACGGCTTTTATTCCGACTGCGCCGTCACTTATCCCATCGGCACGCCGAAGCCTGAGGTACAAAAGCTTCTGCGCGTCACCGAGGCATCGCTGTACGCGGCTATCGAAAAAGCCGTGCCCGGAGGCCGTCTCTTCGATATTTCACACGCTGTGCAGTCGATGTGCGAGGGAGAGGGCCTGAGCGTTGTCCGCGAGTTCGTCGGCCACGGCATCGGCCGCAATATGCATGAGGATCCGCAGCTGCCGAACGTTGGCAGTCCCGGCAAGGGACCTCGGCTGAAGCCCGGCATGGTGCTCGCGATTGAACCCATGATCAACCTCGGCGGCCCCGAAGTGAAGGTGCTCGACGACGGCTGGACGGCCGTTACGATCGACGGCAGCTATAGCGCGCACTTCGAGCACACCGTCGCCATCACCAAAGACGGCCCGCTCATCCTTACGCGTTAGTGCTCGCCTCAAGCGATTTGCTGATCCTCAAGCGATTTGCCGATCTTTGATGAAGCGTTCAATCTCTGCGAACTCATCTTCGCTCAGCCGGAAAGTTGCCGCCGGTAGAACTCCCTCAACCTGCCTGGCGCTGCGCCCCCCGACGATGGCGGCGGTTATTGCCGGATTGTGCAGCGTCCACGCAATTGCGACGACACCTGCACTGACGCCGTGAGGCGCGCCGATCTGCCTCAGCAAATCCGCCAGTGCGAGATTGCGCGACAGGTTCGGCTCCTGGAAGTTCTTTGTGCGCTTGCGGAAGTCATCGTCAGGCATTGCGTCGACGCGTTCCTTCGTCATCGCGCCCGTCAGCAGCCCACTCATCATCGGCGAGTAGTTGATCACGCCGATCCCGTGTTCCCTGCACCAGGGCAGTGTCGCTGTCTCGCTCGCCCTGTTGATCATCGAGTACGGTGGTTGCAGACTTGTGATCGGCGCGATTCTGTTTGCGCGCTCCATCTGGGACACGCTGAAGTTTGACACGCCGATCCATCGCACCTTGCCTTCGCGCTGCAGGTCGGCCATCGTGCGCCAGCCCTCTTCGATGTCTTCATCGGGAACCGGCCAGTGAATCTGGTAGAGGTCGATTGCATCCACGCCCAGCCGTTTCAGGCTCGCCTCACACTCCTGGCGAATCTTCTTTAGTGACTGCACAATCTTGCGGTCCTCGCCCCAGGTCATCGCGCATTTCGTGAACACATAAGGCTTCCCGCTCGTCTGCTTCAGTGCTCGTCCCACGACCTCCTCGGAGTGTCCCAGGCCGTATACAGCTGCGGTATCGATCCAGTTCACACCGCTGTCCAGTGCCCGGAGGATTGCTTCCACCGACTCGTTGTCATCCTGGGCGCCCCAGGCATACTGCCAGTTGCCCCCACCAATCGCCCACGCCCCGAACCCGATCGCCGTGAGGTTCATATCGGAATTGCCAAGACGCCGCGTCGTGCCGAGAGTTTTCGCCGTTGTGCTCATGCAACTAGGATGCCCGTGCGGCGCGCGTTGTCGCAACCATCGGCGCTGCATCGTTAGTGTGCGGCCATCTGCTCGGCATCGACTTTGGCGTTCTTCGGCGGCAAGCGCATGATCCACACCAATGGCGAAAGCAGGACGACTACGCCAGACAGAATTGCGAATGCATTCTTGTAGGCCAGCATCATCGCCTGGCGCTGCATCTGCCCATAGATCTGCGCGAGAGCAGGGAACTGTGCCGCGGCAAAGGTGCTGTGCGTCAGGTTGGCGAACCGTTCGATCTGTGTCACGACGGCGGTGGAACCCGCCGAAAGATTCGAAGCCAGATTCATCTGATGCACCTGTGCCGAGCGTGCGAGATACGTCGTCAGCAGAGCTGTGCCCGCCGATCCCCCGATATTTCGCGCAAAGTTCGAGAGCGATGAGATCTGATTCATCTTGCTTCGCGGCACACCCACGTAGTTCAGTGTGCTGATGGGGATGAAGATGAACGGCAGCCCGATGACCTGCAGCATGCGCCACAGCGTTGCGTCCCCGTAGCTCGTGTACAGGTCGAGCCGCGTCAGATTGAAGAGACCTGCGGCGACGGCAAGATAACCGAGCATCACCATGAGGCGTGGATCGCCCTTGCCCAGCGTTCGCCCCGCGACGGCCATCATCACCATCATCACGAACCCCGCGGGCGACAGCACCAGCCCGGCCCGCTCCGCCGTATATCCGAGCAGCACTTGCAGATACTGCGGGATCAGCACCGTTGATCCGAACAGCACCATGCCGAGCACCAGTTGCAAGAAAACAGCAGTGCCAAAATTTCTGTTCTTCAGCATCTTCAGATCGACGATGGGGTCGGGATGTCGCCACTCCCAGAAGGCGAAGAAAATGAGCGTGATGACCGCGAGAAACGCCGTTAGTTGAATCTGCCCGGAGCCAAACCAGTCCTTCTCCTGGCCCTTGTCGAGCGTGAACTCAAGCAGGCCGACGCCAAGCGCGACCGCGCCGAGTCCGATAAAGTCCACGGGCATTCGCCGTTGCATGCGCGCCTTCATCTCCGGCGGATCTTCCACCATGCGATTGGAGAGAAAGAGCGACAACAAACCGAACGGAAGATTGATGAAGAAGATCCAGTGCCAGTTGTAGTTGTCGGTAAGCCAGCCACCGAGCGTGGGGCCGATAGCCGGAGCCACGACCACGGCCATACCGTAGAGTGCGAAGGCCTGCCCGCGTTTTTCCACAGAGAAGGTGTCGGCGAGGATCGCCTGTTCGCTGGGGGCCAGACCGCCGCCGCCAAGACCCTGCAGAATACGCGCCAGGATCAATGCCGGGAGCGTGGGTGCCAGGCCGCACAACAGCGAGCAGGCCGTGAACATCACTACGCAGACCATATAGAAGCGCTTGCGGCCGAAGCGGTCCGAAAGCCAGCCGGAGATGGGCAGAATCACGGCCGACGAAACGAGATAGCTCGTCAGCACCCACGTCGCCTCTTCCTGCGAGGCACCCACCGATCCGGCGATATGCGGTAGAGCGACGTTCGCAATCGAGGTGTCCAGCACCTCCATAAACGTCGCAATCGTTACCGTCAGCGCGATCAGCCACGGGTTATGCTTGGGTTTCCATGCTGCCTGTAGCTGGCCGACCATATCAGGGTGCTGATAGAGTGTATCAGGGCACTGATATATGCCTTTGTACCGGATGAAAAAAGCAAAGCTCGCAAGGCGATGCACTCAGAGCCTGCGCGAGCTTTTGATGGGCTACCGCTCTCGGCTCGAGGATGCGTTGCGAGGCGAGGGTCTGACGCTGCCTCAACTTCGGCTGCTCAATGCGATCAAGGGACAGGGCGGCGTCAGCGGGGCAACCATCGCACGCACCTGCCAGGTGACTCCGCAGACCTTGCAGGCGATGCTCACTCGCGCGGAACGCGAGGGTTGGATCACCCGCGACATCTCCGAAGTGAATCACCGCATACTGACGGCCTCGCTCACGAGAAAGGGTGAAGCCGCTCTCGCCAGTGGCCTGGCCACTGCGGCCGGGATCGAAGAGAAAATCTGGGCCGGCGTCTCGGCCACCACCCTCGATCAGCTCAACCTCACGCTTGAGCGCGGCATCGCGAACCTGCGCGATGAGATAGCCTCACATCGCGCGGCAGGCTG
Source organism: Acidobacteriaceae bacterium (assembly GCA_035605855.1). Lineage (GTDB taxonomy): Bacteria > Acidobacteriota > Terriglobia > Terriglobales > Acidobacteriaceae > Granulicella. The sequence goes on from DATNGO010000215.1 coordinate 18,706, forward strand.
ATGGCGCTGAACTAGAGCCGGCAGATCAACAATTCGCGTTCGTAGATCATCTCCGGCGGCAGATGGTCGTGCAGCAGCAGGAACAGCTCCTCGTGACTCATCACTTCGCGCCGCCACGCCGCAGGGTCGACAAGCTGCAGTTTCGCAAATTGTTCCGGCGAGAATTCAAGACCGTCCCAGTTCATGTCCTTGTAGTACGGAGTCCAGCCGATGGGCGTCTCCATGCTTTGTGCACGTCCGTGTACGCGGTCAATGATCCACTTCAGCACGCGCATATTCTCACTGAATCCGGGCCACAGAAACTTGCCGTCCTCATCCTTGCGGAACCAGTTCACATGGAAGACGCGTGGTGTCGAGGAGAGCTCGCGCTGCATCTTCAGCCAGTGACGGAAGTAGTCGCCCATGTGATAGCCGCAGAAGGGAAGCATTGCCATCGGGTCGCGCCGCACGAGACCAGTCTTTCCTGCGGCCGCAGCCGTTGTCTCCGATCCCATCGTCGCGCCGACGTAAACTCCGCTCGACCAGTTGAACGACTGGAAGATCAACGGAACAGTATCTGAGCGGCGGCCGCCGAAAAGAATTGCCGCGATCGGCACCCCCTCGGATGATTCCCACGCCTCGCGATCGAAGACCGGGCATTGAACCGCCGGTGCGGTGAAGCGGCCGTTCGGGTGCGCCGCTGTTCGCCCTGTCGTCTTGCCGATCTCCGGCGTCCAGCGCTCGCCGCGCCAATCAATGCATTCGGCCGGTGGCTTCGAGGTCATTCCCTCCCACCACACACCGCCGTCCGGTGTCAGTGCGACGTTGGTGAAGATGGTATTGCGACTCAGTGTGGCCATCGCATTTGGATTTGTCTTCGCGCTCGTGCCCGGCGCCACGCCGAAGAAACCGGCCTCAGGATTTATCGCGCGCAAGTGGCCGTTCGCATCTGGACGAATCCAGGCGATGTCATCGCCGACGCACCACACCTTCCACCCCTCGAATTCTTTTGGCGGAATCATCATCGCGAAGTTGGTCTTGCCGCACGCGCTCGGGAATGCCGCTGCAATGTACGTCTTCTCGCCCTCCGGCGACTCCGCGCCGAGGATCAGCATGTGTTCCGCCATCCATCCTTCGTCGCGTGCAATGTTGCTCGCGATGCGCAACGCGAAGCACTTTTTGCCTAGCAGCGCGTTGCCACCATACCCCGAGCCATAGCTCCAGATCTCGCGCGTCTCGGGAAAGTGAACGATGTACTTCGTGTCGTTCTGCGGCCATGCGACATCCTGCTCACCAGGCGCCAGCGGCGCACCCACCGAGTGCATACACGGCACAACACGCTTAAGGTCCTTGTCGATCTCCGCGAACACCGGTGCGCCCACGCGCGCCATGATGCGCATGTTCACCACCGCGTAGGCGGAATCCGTGAGTTGCACGCCAATTTGTGACGCCTTGGCTCCGATCGGGCCCATCGAGAACGCCAGCACGTACATCGTGCGTCCGCGCATCGAGCCGCGGAAGAGCTCCTTCAGCTTGCGCCGCATCTTGAACGGATCTTCCCAGTTGTTGGTCGGTCCGGCCCCGTCCTTACTCAGCGAGCAGATAAAGGTGCGGTTCTCCACGCGCGCGACGTCATTTGACGAGCTCCGCGCGAGGTAGCAACCTGGCCAAAGCTTTTCGTTCAGTCTGGTGAAGGTCCCAGCCTCGACGAGCCGATTGCACAGATACTCGTTCTCGGCATCTGATCCATCCACCCAGTGGATCGCCTCGGGTTGACAGAGCTCGGCCATCTTCTCAACCCAGCGGATCAGGTGCTTGTTAGTGGTCAACACTCGTGTAGAAACCTGCGCGCTCTTCGTGGATGCTGCCGCGGCCATGCTGTTCTGCCTCCTCCTCCAGTGTCGCTCCGGAGGGCACGAGCAAGCTACCGCATTCTGTCTATCCCTGTCGTCATCTGCTCGATTACCGCATCATTGCGTATCCTGTTGCGGTAGGACATTTCCGGCGGAATGGCTCCGTTCGCGACGCACTGGGCTCTCAAGGCATCAGTTGTATAGGAGGGTTCATGCCCACAAGCACTTCGGTGAGCGTCCGTCCCCGCGTCGTTGTCATCGGCGCGGGTTTTGGCGGCATTTATGCAGCCAAGGATCTCGGCAAGCTGCCCGTTGATGTCACTGTCGTTGACCGCAAGAACCACCACACCTTTCAGCCGCTGCTCTACCAGGTGGCGCTTGCCGTTCTTTCGCCGGGGGAGATCGCTCAGCCCATCCGCACGATTCTCCGCGACAACAGGAACACCGAAGTTCTCATGGACGAGGTTGTCGGCCTGGACGTCCCCGAACGGCGTGTGCACCTCAAGAGCGGCGCCGAGTTGCTCTATGACTACCTCATCCTCGGCACCGGATCTACGCACAGCTACTTCGGCAAGGAGGAGTGGGCGAAGCTCGCGCCAGGTCTCAAGTCGATTGAAGATGCAACCGAGATTCGTCGCCGCGTGCTGCTTGCATTCGAGCTTGCTGAGCGCCAGACGCTTGAGACCGGGACCCACCCTCCGCTGAACTTCGTCATTATCGGTGGCGGCCCCACTGGCGTTGAACTCGCAGGCGCCATCTCTGACATCGCACGGCTTTACATGACGCGTGACTTCCGTCACATCGATCCCTCCACCGCGAACGTCCTCATCCTGGAAGGATCGCCGAATATTCTTACCGCCTACCCCAGGGACCTGCAGCAGAAGGCCGTGGAACAACTCGCAACGCTCGGTGTGCGCGTCCGCACCGGATCTCACGTCACCGACGTACAGCCCGGCTACGTGATGATCGGCGACGAGCGCGTCGAGAGCGTCTGCACACTGTGGGCCGCGGGCGTTCAGGCTTCACCGCTGGGCAAGATGCTTGCAGAGGCCGCCGGGATGACGCACTGCCTGGATCGCCGTGGTTGTGTGCAGGTGGATGAACACCTCAACCCGCCAAATCATCCAGAGATCTTCGTTATCGGCGATCTCGCGCACGTCGAAGAGAATGGACGTCAAGTGCCTGGCGTCGCGCAGCCCGCTATGCAGATGGGCGAATACGCCGCGGAGCGCATCGGCCTGCTCACGACGAACCCCGCAGCTGCCGCGAAGCAGAAGCCCTTCCACTACTTCGACAAGGGCGACATGGCGACAATCGGCCGCAAGGCTGCGGTGGCTCGAATCACCTGGCCGTTCCACGCGCACTGGTCAGGCTTCATGGCATGGGTCACATGGCTCGTCGTGCACATCTTCTTTCTCATCGGCTTCCGTAACCGCTTCGCGGTGTTTCGCCAGTGGGCATATACATACATTCGTCTGCAGGACGGCGTGCGCCTCATCGTCGGCTCACAGGAGCTGCCGGGCTGGGATGCAATAGCCGCGCCGCCAGTGCCACGTGAGGATGAGCCCACACTGGCCACGCGGTCCTGAAGCCGCCATTCACTGCATCGCCTCCGATTCCCTCAGGCTCGGGGCGCTAATCGAAGAACGTCTGCTACCGCTGAGGATTTACACGGAGTCTTAACCTCTGGCGGCCGCTAGCTACCGTTGAACGCTACTCTGCTTGCTTTCGGTTGCCACCCGGATGCTGCTGGACGAATGCCACCGCGTGCAGCAGCTCCGGTCTATGGCTTGTTGCCGCGTCGTGCGTACTGTGCGCGGCCTCTTCGTATCGTTTCGTCGCCCTCTGCAGTTTGTTTATAGCGGTTTGTTTATAGCGGTTTGTTTATAGCTGTTTGTTTATAGCTTCAGTGCAGCGCCCGCGCGCAAAGACAAACGGCGTCCTCCGAGAGGACGCCGTCTTCGTTTCGGCAGAATTCTTGTGTGGACCTCAGTAGGAGCGCTTCTTCTCCTTCGGAGGTCCTCCCGGCACGCCAAAGCGGAAGACCAGACCACTGCTCACATGAATCATCCTGGACGCTCCAATCGGCGTCGGGCCGCCCTTGATGAAACTGTTCTGCGTCGTGACGCTCCCGTATCCCAGCTCCACGATGCGGAAGTCCACATGCCTGTTCAGCGGGTAGTCGATACCCGCAAAGATGCCGAACATCCCGCGGTTGGTGTGGACCTGAGTTTGCTGGGCCTTACTCGTCGCAAGGCCAGCCGCGATCTGAGCATACGGCCGGATCCCACCCGCCAGTGGCGCTCCCTCCAGCCTTCCGCCCAGCGAAAAGACGTTCAGCGACGCGTTGTTGCTGTGCACCGTCGTATCGCGCACGTCCACGCCGAACTTCATTCCCGGCCCGTGCGTGATGTTGTAGTATCCGCCCAGATCCACGCCACCAAGGATCCGCGAAGTCGCGCCCTCACCAAGAAACGCAAATGGCCCAGTGTCCGGGGTTGAGTTACTGATCCGCGTGAAAACCGGATTGACATACACGCCAACCTGCGCACTGGCACTCGCCGCCACAGCAGCCAGCACCACAGCTGCAAGAACATACCGCAATCTCATCAAGAACAATCCTTAATCCTGGGTTGAGCTTCGCATCGCCGCAAAGTCTACGCTACAACTGTAGCCCTGCCGTCTCGAAAGGCTTGAGGGTCGACGTCGCGCACCCTGACCGGGGTAAGCCAGTTGTACCTGTCAGGAGCAGCTCCGCTCACAATATCGAAGAATGACTTGTGGAGCGCCTTGGTGATCGGCCCCATGTTTCCGTCGTTGACAAGGATACGGTCCACGCTGCGCAGGTGGGTCACCTCTGCGGCCGTGCCGGTGAAGAACGCCTCGTCGCAGATGTAAAGCAGCTCTCTCGGCAGTGACTGCTCCACCACGGGAATTCCGAGCTGCCTGGCTAACACCAGAATGGAATCGCGAGTGATCCCATTCAGCACCGAGTTCGCCAGTGGCGTCGTGTACAGCACGCCATTCCGCACCAGGAACAGGTTCTCGCCCGAGCCCTCGCTCAGGTAGCCGTTCACATCCAGCGCGATACCCTCCACATAGCCGTTAACATCGGCCTCCATGCGGATAAGCTGCGAGTTCATATAATTCGCGCCCGCCTTCGCCAGCGACGGCATCGTGTTCGGCGCCAGCCGGTTCCAGCTCGAGATGCACACATCCGCGCCGCCTTGCCCGGCAACGTATTTGCCCCACGGGAAGTTCGCCATGTACACCTCCACCGGCGACTTCAGCGGGTTTACTCCAATCTCTCCGTAACCGCGAAACGCGATCGGCCGGATGTAGCACGGCGTCACGCCGTTGGCTTCAATCAGCTCCACCACCGCGTCGTTCAGCTGATCGAGCGAGTAGGGAAGCGGCATCCGGTAGATCTTCGCCGAATGAATCAGCCGCTGCATGTGCTCCGGCAGCCGGAATACGCCGGCGCCACCATTTTGCGTGTAGCAGCGAATTCCTTCGAACACCGAAGAGCCATAGTGGATCACATGGCTCATCACGTGGATCTGAGCCTTCTCCCACGGAATCAGTTGGCCGTTATGCCAAATGTTGGCGGTAGTCTCGAGCGGCATCCGAGTCTCCTTGTATGAATAATGATTATACGGTTCGTTCTGCGCAGCTTCGAAATACTGTCTCTCGTGCCGTCCTCTTGGCTCAGCCGTGCAACAATTTGAGTCGTCCCTGATGCTCGTCCCGCACCCACTCGCGCTCACCCGCATCGAGAGCTCCGAGCTCGCGCGCTTCTCCCTCCTGGCGCTCAGCTCCATCTTCTTTCTGGTTGACCCCTTCGCGGCCCTCCCCACCTTCCTTGCCATCACCGAGGGGCAGGACTCAAAACGCCGGCTCCGCACCGCCCGCAGAGCCTCGCTCACCGCCTGGATCGTGCTCTCGATCTTTGCCTTTGTCGGTCAATACATCTTTCGCCTCTTCGGCATCTCTCTGCCAGCCTTCGAGATCGCCGGCGGCGTCATCCTCCTTCTGATCGGGCTCGACATGCTCGAGGCCAAACGCTCGCCCACACAGGAAACCCGCAAAGAGGCCCAGGCCGCCGCCACCAAGGACGACGCCGGCATCGTGCCCATGGGCATACCCATGCTCGCCGGCCCTGGCAGCATCGCTACCGTCATGGTCCTCGTTGGCCAGGTGCAGTCCACCTGGGAGCTGGTAGCCATCCTCGGCGCCATCACCATTACCGCCCTTTCGTGCTTTCTCGTCCTCGGCAGTGCGGACCGCGTCGCGCGCGTCCTTGGCCAGACCGGCATACGCATCCTCGTTCGCGTTATGGGACTTCTGCTCGTGGCCCTTGCCGTGCAGTACTTCGTCAACGGCTTCGTCGACCTCGGCGTGATTGCCAAGCCCTGACCGTTTCGTAGCAAAATCTTCAGAATTACTGGCCATCTTGAGAATTACTGGCCGCTAGCCATCGCGTGCGCGTATCATCGCCACACTCCTCTCATCACCGGGGCTAAACATCTCGAAAAACAAAGGATCCAGCACGAATGGAACACCCTGTTCCCGACCATCTCCTCAAGCTGGGCACGGGCTTCTTTGGCTCGAAGGTCCTGCTCAGCGCCGTTGAACTCGAGCTTTTTACCGTGCTCGCGGAAGGACCCGACACCCTCGCCGGCATCAGCAGCCGCATTGGCCTGCATCCACGCTCTGCCCGCGACTTCCTCGATGCCCTGGTCTCACTCAACTGTCTTGAGCGCAACGACGGACACTACGCCAACACGCCGGCCACCGATCACTTTCTCGACAAAAACAAGCCATCCTATGTCGGCGGCATTCTGGAGATGGCCAACGCTCGCCTTTACGGCTTCTGGGCCGATCTCACAACCGCGCTCCGCACCGGCAAACCCCAGAATGAGGCGAGCAAAGGTGGCGACGATATTTTCAAGACGCTTTACGCGGACCCCGATCGCCTCCGCGGCTTCCTCAAAGCCATGTCTGGTCTGAGCCGCAGAGCCAATCTCGCCATCGCGCGCCAGTTTCCCTGGAAGAACTACAAAACCGTCGTCGATGTCGGTACAGCACAGGGCGACCTCGTCGCGCAGGTCGCGCTCGCGAATCCTCATCTTCAGGGGATTGGCTTCGATCTGCCCCAGGTAGGCCCGATCTTCGAGGACTACGTCGCCGCCAACGATCTCTCAGCGCGGGTCCGCTTCGAGCCTGGCAGCTTCTTTGACGACGCCATCCCGAAGGCTGACGTTGTCATGATGGGCCACATCCTGCACGACTGGGATCTCGACGTCAAAAAGATGCTCATCCGCAAGGCATACGACGCCATCCCCGCAGGCGGCGCGCTGCTCGTCTACGAGAGCATCATCGATGACGACCGCTCCCAGAACGCGTTCGGCCTTCTCATGAGCCTCAACATGCTCATCGAAACCCCGGGCGGCTTCGATTACACCGGCGCGGACTGCACCGGCTGGATGAACGAGGCCGGTTTCCGCGACGCTCGCGTCGAGCACCTGGTCGGCCCTGAGTCCATGGTCATCGGTTTCAAATAGCCGATCGCCCTTTTGCGTGACCGTCCATGACGGCGATTCCCTCGTCGTCGTGAACGAGCCTTTATTTCACCAAAAAAGCTGAGCCTGCGATCACCACGCCGGCAACGGCCAGTACCAGTGCTGCCACCACATACCTTTGCTGTCGCGTCAGCAGCGTAATCGAGGCCAATACCACCGCGATCTGCAGCAGCGCCTCGCCAAGGTCAAAGCGCGCGGCCTCGCGCTCCGCGTGGTCAACCTCCGTCTCCAGATCACGCGCCTTCTCCGCATCCTGATCGAGTTCCCCCCGCCACTTCGTGATCTCCGATTTGTAGGTGAGCAGCTTCGCCTGCGTGGCCGCCGGGTTATTTGTGGTCTGCAGCGAGAGCAGGTCATCGGCGACCTGCGTCTGTTGCACGCGCATCTTGCGTGCCTGGTATTCGTTCCATTGGTCCGCCGCGCGCGTCTGCTCCAGCACCGCATGCGTGTGGGCTCGATGCCCCAGTACCGTTACCATCGCTACCAGGACGGCCACGATTGCGATGATCAGCGAAACATATGTCAGACGCTTCTCCGCCCCTTCTTTGAGCTGCTCCGAAAACTCGTGAATCTCCGACGCTTCCATGTCTCGCTCCAACCCTTTGAAACTCTCAGATTCTAACGGGATACGGCGTCCGCCATCCCGGCAGAGATTGTTTTCCGCAAATCCTCCACAGTTCCCCACAGCCCGAGGGTTGCTTGTTCCTCCGTCCCTTGCTAAAGTCAATCTTGTCGTTGGCGCCGAGCAACAGGCCAACGGTTGGTGTCTGCACAGAATTTGCATCCGGACGCAGTCTGGGCTATGCTAGATAGACATCAGCTTCGCGCCTGAGCCCCTCCGGGGCGATGACGGCCGGTCGAAGCGCAGTCCAAGCGTTTGTTAGCGGATAGAGACGGCCAGGAGCCACCCGCACAAACCCAAGCCACTGCAACTTATTGATTTTCAGGAGCTTAGTGCTCCGCGATCGCATGCGATCGTTACGCTGTTTTGAAAGTTTGGCGCTGTAGGGG
>DATNGO010000216.1:0-11815 GCA_035605855.1 Acidobacteriaceae bacterium
GAGGCGCTGGCGCCGATGGTGAACTGGCTCGGTGTTTACGGCGCGTTCTGGCGCGAACGGTTTGATCGTCTCGGAGATCTTTTGGAAAGGATGGAATCATGAGCAATGCAGCAGAGGGTACACGCACACTTGTGATCGAGCGGGTCTTTCCGCACTCACCGGAGAAGGTGTGGCGAGCGCTGACGGAGAGCCCGCTGGTCACGCAATGGCTGATGAAGAATGACTTCGAGCCGGTGGTGGGGCGAAGGTTCCAGTTCCGGTCCGAACCCGTGCCGCAGTGGGATGGTGTGATCCATTGCGAGGTGCTGGTTGTGGAGCCGCTGAAGCGGCTGTCGTATAGCTGGGGCACTTTGGGACTTGAAAGCGTGGTGCTCTTCACGCTGACTGCAGCGGAGGACGGCACCCATGTTCACATGGAGCACTCCGGCTTCGGTGCGGACCAGGAAGCTGCCTACAAGGGCGCAAATTATGGCTGGCAGAAGTTCCTCGGTGCGATGGAAACGGTCGTTGCTGGATTGGAGTAGAGCGTGCAGGGTCTGCGGCGAGTTGCGCTGCAAGGAGTGACAGGAGAATGACATCTCGACGGTGGGCGCGGCGTTAGACTTCGGGCCAGGTAAAGGAGGGCCGGGCGGGGCGCGCATGGATTCGGAGGTTGAGTTCGCGGGAGTGGAGGAGCCCCTGGGCGGCTCGTCGCTAGCCTTTGCGGTGGGATTCTATCTCTCGTTTCGGTGGGTATTCACGCTGTTCTTTGTGCGCGTGCTGGGGACGGAGCCGCGAATGGGACCGGCGGCGAACCTTGTGGTGGGGTTACTGCTGCTGGCCGTCGCGAGCTTTGCGTCTCTTGGCGAACCACGCACATGGGAGTGGAAGCGAATTGCGCCGCTGCGATGGGTGTTGCTGTTCCTGGTGGTTTCGGCATGCAGTTTTGCGTGGACGGAATCTGTAGACCTGACGGCGTCGTTTGCGTATTGGCTGGGCATGGCTGCGGATGTGGCGACGGTGCTGATGCTGCTGCAGGGCAGGCCCGTGATGACTGCGGCGCACTCGCTGATGAAGGGATTTATCTGGAGCTCGTGCCTGCTGGCGGTGGTGGCGTGGTTGATGCCGCTGCAGGAGGACTTGCGGCTGGGCGACTATGACTACTTCAATACGAATCAGATTGGGAATCTTTGCGCGGTTTCGATTCTGCTGGCGCAGTACCTGATGCGGCGCAGGGACGGGCGCTGGACTTGGGTGGTGACGTTCTTGTCGGTGACGCTGCTGCGCAGCCTGAGTAAGACGACAATTGCCGCGTTTCTGGTGTGCGAGTGCTTTCTGCTGATTCAGGACAGATCGGTGAGCCGAAGGACGAAGGCGCTGCTGACGACGGGGGTGATCGTTGCGGTGCTGGCCTTCTGGGGATTGTTTGAGGCGTACTTCGACATTTATTCGAGCGCGGGAAACCAGGCGGAGACGCTGACGGGACGACTCGGAATCTGGGCGTGGATCGTGGATGCAGTGACGGAGAAGCCGTGGTTCGGGCACGGCTTTGATTCGCTGTGGAAGGTGGTTCCACCGTTCGGACCGGACCGGTTTGAGGCGAGGCACGCAGAGAATGAGGTGCTCCAGCAGCTTTATGCGTACGGCGTGTTGGGTGTGGTGATGCTGTGCGGTTTGTATGGAAGCTTCTACAGAAAAATCCGGAGACTGGCACAAGGGCCGGTGAGGGTCGCGCTGATGAGCCTGCTGCTGTTTGTGCTGGTGCGCGGACTGGCGGAGGCTGAGCCGTTTGATCTGCTGCTGCCGCTCTGGGCGATCGTGTTGTTCAGTGTGCTGATCGAATGCATGGAAGAAGGCGATGAGCCGGTGGGCGCGATGGCAGCAGTGGAGAGCACGGTCGCGGGCGTACGCGCCAGTGAGGCGACGTCGTCGTAAAAGTATCTGGAGCGCACGGACCTGCTGCCGGTGGTTGCGATGTGAATGAAGAAACCGGCTCGCGTGCGTTCGGACTTGTGGGGGCATGGGGCGTCAGTCTGCGAGGCTTGGGACGTCAATCATCGTTGGGCACTCTGTTCGGTTGGCGGCGGAACGTCGAGGGCGGGAGGTTTTCCATCGGGGAAGACGCGCTGCATCAGTTGGTCGTAGTCGGGGGCGCCGTCCAGAATGCCGCGAGCGACGCTATCGAAGAAGTGGATGCGGATAACGATGCGGTCGACGGACTTGATGTATGCGGCGAGTAGCGTTTCGTACTCGAGGAGATCGGCGTCGGACATCCTGTCGAGATTGGGCGGAGGCGCGGGGTAGCCCATGTCGAAGGCGCCGGGGGAGTCGATGAAACGCTCCTCGAAGCTTTCGAGCGTGAAGGCGGCGTGCTGGAAATCGTTGATCGCGTCGATTGGTGCGGGGCGTGAACGTCGATCATGCTTCGCCTAAGGAGTGAAATTTGATGAGTTACGGAGCCCGGTTCAGGAGGATGCAGACCACGATACAGGGTCGCATTGAAAGCTTCGTCTGCCGTGGGAAGGTTGTGGACCGATTGGGCGCGACGCCACGGATGGTCCGATCGTCAAGGATATGAGCCGTCTGGACGGAATGACAGGTTTTTTCTTTCAGGATCGTGGGTAAACTCAGTGGGCGGCCCCTTTGCAACGAACTCCTGGCAAGCTAAATCCCAGACCTGATGCGAGTGAGAAAGCGTCGAGGTGGGAAGAGGGGATTTCTCCATGCGTAGAAGGTATGTGCTGGTCGTGTTGCTCGCAGGGGCTCAGTTGGCCGGCGCACAGACGAAGGGCACTGGAAAAAAGAGGAGTGCTGCAAAGCCGGCAGGCCCCGCGGCGACATCCGACATCACGATCGTGCGCAAGCCGGGGCAAGAGGACGGCGAGGCGGAGATGACCGTGAACGGCAAGGTGCGCAAGATTGCCCCGCATGCCGTGGAGGCATGGAAGGTCCGAGGAGGGGCAGGCGCATTGGTGCTGGTGGTAGAGCCTCCAAAGGGCGTGGCGGAGAAGCGATATATGCTCCGCTACTACGACCTGGGCAGCGGGCGGCGGCGGGATCTGGGCGCGGTGCCGTTGGCGAAGGCGTCGGTGAAGGAGACGAAAGATAAGGAAGAACTGTGGGCGTTCGCGTTGAGCGGAACGGATCTGAAGACGAGCCGGCCGGTGGTGGTGGTGGGAGATGACCAGGCGGTTCCGGGGGTGATCGAGGGTGCTATTCAGCCGGATTTCGAGGAGGGCTCACTGCATTATCAGACAGCGAGCGGAGAGAAGCGGGAAGCAACGGTGGGTGTTCTGCTGGGGACCAGCCTGCCAGAGATTTATGCGCCTCCGAATGGACAGGAGAATGCACCGCAGTTGCTGCAGGTGTTTCCGGATGAGTCGGCACTTGAGGTCATGGCAGATGGAAAGGCTGTCAAAGGAACCTGGCAGACGGATGGCGAGACATTGACGCTGAGCTGCACCAAACCGGCTTATTCGGTGAAGGTGGAGGATCTGCATGTGGTGAAGGGCGTGCCGGCGGGAAAGATGTTTACTGCAAGGCTGGTCGATGAGCTGTCGTCGAGAAAGACGCACGAAGGCGCGATTGTGAGGGCACTGTCGATTACGCCGGTGGTGGTGGATGGCGAGATCCTGATTCCATCGGGATCACAGCTGGAAGGAAGGGTGGTCCAGGCGGACAGTGTGGGATGGGGGTTCAAGCATGAGACCGCGTCGCTGACGGTGGATTGGACGAAGGTGACGCTGTCGGATGGACGCGAGCTTTCGCTGACGGCGCGGGTGTTCCAAGTGGAGAACTCGCAAGAGGCCGTGAAGGAGGATGGAAAGATTCAGGGGATACGGCCGACGGGAACTCCGGGATATACGGCCGAAAATGGAGTGCTGACGTTCGCGGGGATCGATCCCGTGGCCTATGTGTTCGCGATGTCCTCGGGGAACGGGGTGCTGGGGTTTGCGGAGTCGGAGATTCTCTATAACGCAGGGACAGATCTGGTGGTGGAGACTATGAGGCCGCTGCCGACATCGCAGGCTTACGCGCCATCGGTGTTGCCTGCAGCGGTGAGCGAAGTGCAGAAGACGCAACTGCAGGCGTTTGTGAAGACACTGCCGTTCCGAACGGCGACGAAGGGGAGCAATAAGCCATCGGATCTGACAAATGTGGTGTTTGTGGGATCGCCTGAGGCGCTGGAGCGGGCGTTCGCGGCAGCGGGGTGGCTGCCTGCAGATGATCTGACGGCGAACTCGACGTTCAAGACGATCAAGACGGTGAGCGGCAACTCGACCTATACGCAGGCGCCCATGTCCGTATTGCTGCTGGATGAGCGACAGCCGCTGCTTGCACTGAGCAAAACGACGAATACGTTTGCTTCACGCCACCATATACGGGTGTTTCCGACGACGAAGACGTGGGAGGGGCAAACGGTGCTGACGGCCTCGTCGACGCAGGATATCGGAATCGCGTTCTCAAAGAAGCAGAAGACATTTATTCATGTGATTGATGAGCACATCGATAACGAACGCGCGAAGGTTGTCAATGACCTGGCGTTTACGGGGTGTGTGAAGAGTCTGGACATGGTGGATCGGCCGTGGGTTCCGCACGATGCCTATAACTCCACGGGCGACAGGCTGCTAACGGACAGCGAGGCAGCGGTGCTGGTGATTAACGACTGCCAGAATCCGCGGACGACTCCGCACACGATTGCGGAGCCACCGGCGCGAGGACAGAGGATCGTGCGCGACACCTCGTTGACGATCCGGAATGGCCTCTATCGCGGCAACTTCATCTATATGGGGATTGCAGCCGGGATCTCCGCGCGTAACTACTTCAAGCACTCAAGCGAGCTGCCGGTAGATAACGGCGCGTGGCGTAAAACGGATGCGTCAGGAGTGGCGGATTACAAGGGCAGGAGCTCGGGTGTGGGAAGTGAAGAGGAGGAGCGGAGGAGCGGCGAGTTGCATAGACGGCAGCCCGGGGAGGAATTGCCGGAGCGGAGCCCGGAAGATCTGGCCGCGCTCGAGAGGATCAGGGAAAGCCATAAGTGGGATCCACCAAGGTATGAGTTTGCGCTGCAGGGCGGGTATGAGCACATGCACTCGACATATTTATCCGCGGTCGGCGTTCTCGAGGTGTCGCCGGATCCGAACAAGGATGCCTACTTTATCTTTCTGGCCGACGATGTGGGCGACGGCTGGGCGGCAGGTGGTTCGGTAACGGTGAACAGCTGGAGGCATTTCTCGAACGAGTTCTCCTACTTCCGTCAGCAGGTGAAGTATGAGCTTGATTCGATTAATGCGGTGCTGCCCGTGAACGGAAACGTGACAATTGAAGATAGTGACCTGGAAGCAGATCGCATTGGCCTGGTTACGCGGCAGTTTGAGTACAACCTGCTGATTCATCCCACGCGGCCTGCCTCGCGGATAAGGCCATACCTGGCGGTGGGGCCGGCGCTTCAGCTTGTGGCGCTGAACGGCGCACCGCTGAAGAAGCCTGCGGGTGTCTTCCATCTTGGGTTGAAGAATATCGGGTTGATCAAGGCAGCGTTTGATTTCGGCAACACACCTCCGCTGGATGGTGGAGGCGTCTTCCATCTCGGGCTGCAGTATGGCGCGGGCGTGAAGTACAGGGTTACGCCGCGCATGATGCTGCGGGCGGATTGGAGGGAGACCTGGGCGAAGAATCCGGACATCATCGCCAACAGTTATGAGGATTATGAGGATCCGGATCTGGATAACAGTTATGACACGGAGGTCTTCAGGGTGGGGCCGGAGAAGAAGTTCATCAAGGATCGTTACACGCTGGGGGTTGCGTTTACGTTCTAGGATTTATGCGAGCGCTATTTGAGGGCGATGAGGAGGTTGAGGCGCTCCTCGGCGAGAACCTTAGAGACGTAACCCTGGTCGAGGATGCGGCCGTCGCCGAGGATGACGACTTCGGCCTGCAGGCGGAAGGCCTCTTCGACGTCGTGGGTGACGGAGACGACGGGGATGCCGCTGAGACGGAGGGTTTCGCGGAGCTCGGGGAGAATGGCGTCGCGGAGAGGGCGGTCGATGCCGTTGAAGGGCTCGTCGAGGAGCATGAGCTGAGGATGGGGAACCGCGAAGGCGCGGGCGAGGTTGACGCGTTGACGCTCGCCGCCGGAAAGATTTCTGGGGTAACGATGGACGAGGTCTTCAAGGCGGAAAAGCTTGATGGCGTCGTTGATGCTTTCGGCGGAGGGTGTTGAAGAGCGTGAGGACTTCTGTGCGAAAGCGACGTTGTCAGCGACGTTGAGGTGAGGGAAGAGCGAGGGCTGCTGCGGAGCATAGGCGATGCGGCGGTCGCGCGGCGGGAGATGGGTGAGGTCCTGCTTGTTGCAACCCTTGTCCTGACGCGTGAGGCCGGCGGGTGTGTTGGGAAGCAAGCCGGCGAGAGCGCGGAGGATGGAGCTCTTGCCGCTGCCGGAGGGGCCGAAGATGACCGTCCAGTTGCTGGTAAGGTCGAGATCAATTTCGAGCGCGAGCGCGCCAAGTGTGGTGCGGAGTTGGAGACGATGATGATGCCAGAGCGCCGGCGCGGTTGCAGAGGAGGGATTAGACAAGGCCGCTCTCCCGTGGGAGGCTGCGCCAGTAGACGAGCAGCAGAGCGAGGAAGGAGATGGCGACGAGCACGAGTGCTGTGCGGTCGGCGGCGGAGTAGTTGAGCTCCTGCACCTGGTCGTAGATGGAGATGGAGAGCGTGCGAGTGACGCCGGGGATGTCGCCGCCCAGCATGAGGACGACGCCGAACTCGCCGACAGTATGCGCGAAGGTGAGGACGGCGGCGGTAAGGAATCCGGTGCGCGAGAGCGGGAGGACGACGCGGCGGAAGATGGTGAACGGCGAGGCGCCGAGAGTGGCGGCGACGTCGGTGAGGTTGTGGTCGACGTGCGAGAAGGCGAGCACGAGTGGCTGCACGGCGAAGGGAAGGCTGTAGATGACGGAGCCCACGACGAGTCCGCTGAAGGTGAAAGCAAGGGGGTGGCCGATGAGGTGAATGAGTGCGCGGCCGGGGGTCCGTGCGGGGCCCAGCCAGACGAGGAGATAGAAGCCGAGCACCGTGGGTGGAAGGACGAGCGGCAGAGCGACGGCGGCTTGCGCGATGCGGCGGGAGAAGGTGCGTCGCGAGCTGATCCAGAGCGCGAGCGGGGTGCCGAGGATAAGCAGACACAGCGTCGTGACAGAGGCGAGCCGGAGTGTCAGGCCGAGCGCGGCGAGGTCCATGGGTGGAAGTGTAGCGGGTGCGCGCTCTGGAGTGCGAAGCGGAACTGAATCTTAGCGTGAGATCGGGTTCGCAGTGATCTGGTCGAGCACGTTGCGGACGACGCGATCGCAGCGCGGGGCGTGGAAGGCGAAGAGACGGCGCTGGCCGCGGATGGCGTGTGCGGCGAGCGAGTCGCGGAGTGAGGCGCGGGCGCGATGGAGCCGGACGCGGACGCTCTCTTCGCTGATGTCGAGCGATTCGGCGGTCTCGGTGGTGTTCATGCCTTCGACCTCGCGGAGGACGAAGACAGAGCGGATGCCGTCGGGCAGTGCCTCGATGAGGCGTTCGAGCAGGCTGGCCAGCTCAGTGTTGGCCGCGGTCTGTTCGGGATCGCGAGAGGGTGAGGCAAAGCGGTCCATCGGGTCACCTTCACCTTCGGTTTCAGAGAAGCGGTGGGAGTCGCGCACGCGGGCGAGCGCTTCATTGACGGCAATGCGGGTGAGCCATGCGCCGAAGGGGGCGCGGCCGGCGAATTGATCCAGGTGCTCGTAGGCGCGCACGTACGCGGACTGCATGATCTCTTCGGCGAGGGAATCGTCGCGGGTGATGGCGCGGGCGGCGCGATAGAGGCGCTCGTTGTAGCGGCGCATGATGACCTCAAAGAGCGCCGTTTCGCCCTCGAGTACGCGCCGCACGACTTCCTCGTCGCTCAGCATGCCGACAGTGCGCGCGAGGGGCATCTCGATAAGATTCGGATTCGTCATGCTGAAGTCCTGACTATATGAGTGTCGAACCGGAAAGATGTTACATCCGTTGCAGAGAAGATTTTTCATGTAACAAATAGCGCAGTTGCGACTCCTTTTGAGTGGCGCCTATTATAAGGGGTTTACTTTGGGACCTTACCAGGGATTTGGCTTCTACCTTTACCAGGGATTTGGTCCACGGCCCTTTAGGTGCGAAACGGAGGATGTGTATGAGATATACCAAGACTGTTCTGGCACTGGCGCTCGGAGCGTTCGCGATGGGCGCGAAGGCGCAGGCTCCGACGGATCCGCAGATCGTCGGGATCGTGGTTGCGGCGAACCAGATTGATATCAGCGCAAGCAAGATTGCGCTGGAGAAGTCGCACAATGAGGAGGTGCGGAAGTTTGCGCAGCAGATGATCGACGATCACACAGCGGTGCAGAAGTCTGTTTTTGCGCTGGGAGCGAAGCTGCATGTGACGCCTGCGGACAGCCCGACGGAGGAGGCGCTGAAGAAGGGTGCGGCGGAGAATGAGGCTCATCTGAAGACGCTGAGCGGAGCGGAGTTTGATCGCGCGTACATCGATCATGAGGTGGCGTATCACAAGCAGGTGATCGACGCGATGAAGACCACGCTGATCCCAAATGCGCAGAATGCGGAGCTGAAATCAGCGCTGGAGGGCGCGGCGCCGATGTTCCAGGGACACCTGGAGCATGCGGAGCATTTGCAGTCGGCGATGGGTCAGTGAAGACAATGAACTTCCGGATACGGGTTCTCGGGTGGATTTGCGTGCTGGCGCTAGGAGTATGCGCCAGCACGTTTTTCAGTTGTGTTGCGAAAGCGCAGAAGCAGGCCCCGCAGACGCATAGGGTGGTGATTCATAACTTTGCATTTCAGCCGGCGGAGCTGACGGTGAACGTCGGCGACACCATCGTATGGAAGAACACCGATATCGTCTCGCACACGGCCACGGCGGCGGATGGCAGCTTTGACTCGGGTGAGATCAAGCCGGGCAAGAGCTGGAAGCTTGTGGCAAAGAAGGCGGGGACGTTTGCATATTTGTGTACGCCGCACCCGAATATGCATGGGACGCTCACGGTGAAGTGAAGGCTCGCGAATCGGGTCGGTACCGACCAATCGTCCTTGTTCGATTTCACGAAGGGCTTCACAAACCGAGCCGCTATCGGCTATTGCCGCTGACCGAGGAACGGGCCAAACCGGCAGCTGTATTCTCATGGGCGATAACTCAGTGGGTGAGTTCTATTCGGTCGCGTTGACCAACAACTACCAGCAGGCGGACACTGGCGCCAAGATGATCCACATAGGTAAGACGAGCACGATTATTTCCAAAGGCATCTCCGCCGGTCACGGACAGAACACATACTGCGGCCAGGTGAAGATCTTGAAGGCTGCAGCGAGCGCGCGAAACTAAACGCAGTGCGACTCGTTGTTGATCGGCGACAAGTGCGAGTTATAAATTGGTGGAGGCGGCGGGAGTCGAACCCGCGTCCGAAAAAGCTGACAACAGAGAGCGTTCATGCTTTTCCCAGTTCTGATTTGTCTCGTAGCCGGCACTTAGAACGGGCGAAGATGCGCCAGCCACCAGCCTGATTGATCTCGTCCTTGGCGTACAGGCGGAACCCCGCGGACCAGCCTACTGTGCGACGATCGGTACCCGCCCATAGGCGAAGCGGGAGCGATCGGCTACTTAGTTAATTAAGCAGCAAGAGCCAGATTGTTGTTGGCACTTATGGTTTTGTGAGCGATTACGGGTGCACACACCCCGGCATGCCTCTCTGCCGCAAGCAATCCCGTCGAAGCCGTGACGCCCCCATTTGGAGCTGGCCCAACATTGCATTGTGGCGCTCGAAAAGAACTGTCTTGATTATAGACGCCCTGGGGTGATCCTTCGACTTCCGCCCGAGGGCTCACTCAGGATGAGCGGCTGAACTTGGGCTTTGCTCGAGATAACGGCCGATTTAAGACAAAAAAGGCGGCACGAACGGTGTTTTGATTCGTGCCGGGAGGCCAGTGACGCAACTTGTACTGAGCGATGGGCTGCTCAGGAAAACGTTTGCCCGGGGACTTTCCCGCAGGCAGGGCTTCAGCGTAGCACAGCGGTGGCTCCCGACTCAAGCAGGGATTTCTGTGAGCGCCGAAGAATTAAGATCAAGCGCGCAAGTTGTTGATCTTCTGTGCAAGGGTGGCGTCGTTCTGGGTAATTCCCCCTGCATCATGTGTGACGAGCGCCAGGCGCACCCGGTTGTATCGGATGTCAATGTCCGGGTGGTGGCTGGCGGCCTCGGCGAGTTGGGCGACGTCATTGACGAAAGCCATGGCGGCGACGAAGTCCTTGAAGGTGCGCTCCTGGACGAGTTCGCCGTCTTTGAGGGTCCAGCCGGGGAGGGTGCTGAGAGCCTTCTGAAGTTGGTCATCGGTCAGCTTCTGCATGGGTTCTCCTTTGCCGTGAACTTCAGGATGAGGATTTGCGAGCCTTTCGCGCTGCGACCCAATTTTCCTTGGTCGTCTGACGGCTGCGGCCGAGCGCGAGGGAATCGGGCGGTACGTCTTCTGTGATGCAGGAGCCGGCGGCGACATAGGCTCCGTCGCCAAGAGTAAGCGGGGCGACGAGGGTTGAGTCAGAACCGACGAAGACGTTGTCGCCGATGGTGGTGGTGTGTTTGTGGACGCCGTCGTAGTTGCAGGTGATAGCGCCGGCGCCGATGTTCGTGCCCGCTCCGATGATAGCGTCGCCGAGGTAGGAGAGGTGGTTGGCCTTGGAGCCGCGTCCCAGGCGGACTTTCTTGGTCTCGACGAAGTTGCCGATGTGCGCCTGGGAGCCAATGTCGCTGCCGGGGCGGAGGTGCGCATAGGGGCCCAGGAGCGCGCCGTCGCTGACGTTGGCCTCGTCGAGGATGCAGCCGTTGCGGACCAGCACGCCGGCGCCGAGGGTGGAGTTCTGGATGACGGAGTAGGAGCGGATGCGGCAGTCGGAGCCGATGCGCGTGGCGCCGAGGAGCTGAACGAAGGGCTCAATGACGGTGTCCGGGGCGACCTCGACCGCGGCGTCGATGACACAGGTTTCGGGACGGAAGATGGTGACGCCCGAGGCCATGAGGCGGCGCGCGGTGGCGGAGCGCATGGCGGCGTCGAGGTGCATCATCTCGGCGATAGTGTTGGCGCCCAGTACCTCATCGACTGCGGGCGCGACGGTGGCCACGACGCGCTTGCCTTGGGAGACGAGCACTGAGGCCATGTCGGTGAGGTAGAACTCACCGCTGGCGTTCTGGTCGGTGAGACGCTCCAGGTTCGAGAAGAGTGCGGCGGTGTCGAAGCAATAGATGCCGGAGTTGATCTCAGCAGTGTCGTCGCTGGGCGTGAGGTCTTTTTGCTCGACGATGGCGCGGACCTCAGTGGACTCCGCGCGTTTGCGAAGGACGCGGCCGTAGCCGGTGGGGTCGGAGGGGATCGCGGTGAGGATGGTCATCGCGGCGCGCTCGCTGGAGTGGAACTCCATCAGCGCGCGGATGGTCTCCGGCTTGATGAGCGGGACGTCGCCGGAGAGGACGAGGAGGTCTGCGGGCGGTTTTGTGCCGCTAAGCTCGAACTCGGCCTTGACCATCTGGAGCGCGTGGCCGGTGCCGCGCTGATCGGCCTGGAGGACGAACTTGACGCCCATGTGCTCGACGGCGGCGCGAACGCTGTCGGCTTCGTGGCCGATGACGCAGTAGATCTGGTCTGCAGGAACGACGGTCCTGGCGGCGTCGATGACGTGCTGTAGCAGAGCGCGGCCGCCGATCTCGTGGAGGACCTTGGGACGGCGCGACTTGAGGCGAGTGCCTTTGCCGGCAGCCATGATGACGACGCCGAAGGA
>DATNGO010000217.1:0-6685 GCA_035605855.1 Acidobacteriaceae bacterium
TGCATGCCACCAATAATTTCATCGCGGCGATCGCGTGGTTCGTGGTCGCTCACAACTGAGTGCATCGGGAGAACGGCGTCTACTGCACGATAACGCCTCAATGGCTTAAGCGCAGAGCAGGCAACTGCTGAAATCGGCCAAAAGCGGCCGGTTAACGGCCGCGCTTGCCACCCCCAAAGCGGTCATACGCAATCGCCCCTCACTCTCAGTGTTCGGTCGTGTAATCCGGAGCATCGCTCCCGTGCACAGGTTTCAGCAGGAAGAACGCTTGGTGCGTAACTGGGTCCACCGCAGCCGCATTGCGGAAGGGATTTAAAGCAGATCCTTGGCAGGGCCATCCCCCTGCCCAGATATGGCGAGCATCGGCATAGACGCCAGCCAATTTTTCCCCTCATCCAGATCGAGGTTCGAGCTGGCGTAAGTTTCATGCAGCAAATGGGGTGAAAGCAACGGGTCCCATTTTTGCCGCACGAGATTGCTAGCTCTGGCCAGCAGTTCGTCGAGCGGCGGTACTGGACTCGAGGCGACATCGGCCAATATCGACTCGATTTCCTCATGGCTCCTCCCGGATTGCTGGACCTCGACCCCGAGACGGCCGGCGGAAGCGTGCAGACCTCGCGCCATCAAAAGACAGGCGATGGCCTCGTTGGCGGAGTCGCCCCGCCACGTCACGAGGATCATCTGACTACCTTGATCGAGCACCACTTGGTCCTGCAGCCCCAAGTATTTGAATGCCTCGCGCCCCTCTTCCAGGAACCGTTGCGCTGTTGTGTCCAGAAATGGCACGACGCCGCGCGCCATGTACAGCTCGCGCATGCGCTGGCGTACGCAGGTGTGCACACGTCCGGCACCTCCATTGAACAATGGCGGGGCACCGCCTTGGGCCGGTGCGACATGGATGGCCTTGTGTGCCTCGTCGATTTCTTCAACGATCCACGTCCGTCCACCGAACAGGATGCGCTGCTTTGGCGTCAGCATCTGCGATACGGGAAGTGTACCCAGTGTCTTGCCGCTAGTGACGATCCTGAACTCTTCGTCGCTGACGAATGCGGCATAGAACGAATAGTGGTTGACGATCTTGTCGCCGATGGGGCCGTGCAGCAGCAAGCCCGAGTGGTCTTGAGTCAGGACTTCTTCTTTCCCGAGGGTTCGGAGCAACTCGGCGAAGTCGTGCTTCGGTACCCCTTCAAACGGAGCGTAGGTCGCACAGAGCAACTGGAATGCTTGCGCGGCCTTCAGGCCGCTGTACTGAGCGATGGCAGAAAGCAGCTGCTGGATGAGGGTGGAGTAGTGCGCTCCATGTACGGCAGGAGGCTCACACCAATGCTCGAGCAGGAGCGAGACCACCGCGGCCATCTGCACCGTGTCCAGCCGTAATTGGCTCGCGAGCCCGGATTTTTCGTCCAAGGCGTCCTCGATGACGTAACCGCGCAAGATGGAGGGTTCGCCTTCCCTCCGTCCAGAGCGCCCCAGGCGTTGGCGGAGGCTTGCGACGGAGGGCGGTGTACCGATCTGCACTACGCTCCTGACCGCACCGATGTCGATGCCCAGCTCCAGCGTGCTGGTGCAGACTGCCGTCGCAGGATGCTCGTGCTGCTTGAGCGCGGTTTCCGTTTCATTGCGGATTTCCTTCGACAGATTCCCGTGATGGGGCCAAAACTCCTTCGGACGCCGGTCCTCATCACACAAGATATTTAACAGATGGGTGTAGCGCTCGACCTCCCGGCGGCTGTTTGGAAATACCAGGTTGTTGGAGCCACGCAATGCCTTGAAGAGGTGCCTCGAGATAGCCAGCGGTACCTGCTCCGCTCTTGGGCCATCTTCGGTATGCATTGCCCGATCAACAATCGGCTCTTCGAATCCCTTGACCAGGACGTGTAGTTCTCCACCCGCGGACGGAACATCAACGATTGCGACGGGCCGGTCGGGTCGCAAAAACTTGGTTGCCAAGGCAATGTCGCCGAGCGTGGCCGATAGCCCGATCCGCGGCACGTCTCGACCAAGCACTGTCTCAATGCGATGCAGCAACGACTGCAGTTGCTTGCCACGCTCGCTACCAATGAAGGAATGAAGTTCATCAATGATGATGAACGTCGTTCGTTTGAACATCGCGGCAATGCTCGTGCCGCGGTTGCACAGCGTCGCTTCCAGTGATTCCGGCGTGATCAGCAAAACCCCTTGCGGATTTTGGGCAAATTTGTGCTTGCTCGCCGCCCCGATGTCGCCATGCCACGGCCAAACCGGGATTTCGAGGTTTTCGCACAGCCTTTGCAAACGGGCGAACTGGTCATTGATTAGGGCCTTCAGCGGGCTGACGTAAACAATCAAACTTTCCTCGCGCTGACTGAGCATGTGCGTCAGTGCGGGCAGGAACGCCGCTTCGGTCTTGCCCGAGGCCGTGCTGGCGGCAATGATCACGTCCCGGTCTCCAGGAAGGATCAGCGGGATCGCCAGCTCCTGTACCTCGCGCAGCGCCTCCCAATTCTCAGACCACAGGTAACGCTGGATCCGGTGATCAAGCTGCAGGAAGGCTTGTGAGTCTGACACGGGGCGTCAGAGCCTGAAGGAGGCCAGCTCGTCTTCAGGCTCAACCGCCAAATCGCTTTTACCGCCGTCATCGGATTGAACTTCGAGCCCGCCAATCAGCATTGCCCAATCCGTGCCCGGATTTTGCGCCAGGATTGCAAGCAGATTGATGAAGGAGGTGATGGTTGTGCGTGGCGTTCGAAAAAAATGATCGCCGAGCCGCTTCGCGCAATGTTCCATGAAGCAGGTTATGGCTGAGTCGGGCAGCAGGTAGCGGTCTGGAGCCCCGCCAGCATAGACATGTCGAATCTTGCGCAGCAATAGATAGAAATCCTCCAACGCAAGGCTGGAAAGCCTGAGTACCGGGCCGCTGTAGTCGACGAGCCCACCCGCTGCAAAGGTATTTTCGGCAAGCCGGCTCTGGAGTGCCGCATAGCTGTACACGCCGCGCCGGGTATCCATCAGGAACTCCGGCGTTCCTCCCAACACGAATCCAAGTCCAACTGATGTGCCCTGCAGGGAGTCGTTGAGCATACGGAGGATCTGTTCGTAATTTCCGCTGCGCGCCTGCGAGTTGGCCAGCTTGTAGATATTCACCAATTCATCCAAGCATACGAACAGGCCTGCATACCCGGCCAGCCGAACGAACCGTGCCATAAGCTTCAATTGGTCGTAGACCGATGCATCATCCACAATCGTGCGGACTCCCAAGGCCGCTCGCGCGTCAGTGCGCGTCGCAAACTCGCCGCGCAACCAACGAATCGCGTCAGACTTCAATTGCTCGTTCCCTTCCTCTGCACCGCGGCAGTAGGCCGAGATCACATCGGCAAAGTCGTAGCCATGTACGAGTTCTGTTAGCTCTTCCAATCTCGAGTGGATGATCTGCTCGGTCGCAACGCCTTGTTTCTCGGCTTCGGATTTTGCCGTGGCGATGAATTTCTCGACCGCCCCCGGCAATGCGCCACCGTCGGGCTTCGTCCGGGTCGCCAAGTTGCGCATCAACTCGGCGTACAGAGATCTTGCCTGGCCACCGGATGCATGCAGGCGCCGGTCCGGATTCAGATCGGCATTGGCGACCACGAGCTTCCGTTCCATGGCAATGGTGCGGACGAGGTTCAGGAAGAACGTCTTACCGGCACCATACTCACCGATCACGAACCGGAACGAGGAACCGCCATCAGCCACCCGGTCAATATCGGCAACCAGCGCTTCGACCTCGTGACTCCGGCCGACTTGGATCAGGTGCTGGCCTCTGCGCGGAACGACACCCGCGCGCAGCGATTGGATGATGGCGTCACGATCTTTCGGGCGAATGGGCGCATTCATGCTTCGATCTTCTCCAGTAGTTCGGTATCAACGTCGATGGGATCATCGCCTTCACAAAGCGGCGCGTCCAACGCATCGAATGCC
The DNA here is from genome assembly GCA_035605855.1 of Acidobacteriaceae bacterium. Classification (GTDB taxonomy): domain Bacteria; phylum Acidobacteriota; class Terriglobia; order Terriglobales; family Acidobacteriaceae; genus Granulicella. The sequence continues at coordinate 3,937 of DATNGO010000217.1, forward strand.
GCTTCATTGATCTGCTCCAGCGCGCCGTCCAACATCAATCCAAGATCGGCCGCAGCATCTTCCAACTCTGTTCGCGCCCATTGCGGTCGCGTAAGCAGCAGTCTCGCGAAGGCGCAATGCGGTTCGTCGAGCCCTAGCAGCAGTGTCGGCTGATCCTCTGGTGCAGGTTCCGCGGGTTCTTGCAGGTCCTGATCCGGCACTTCTTCCGTAAAGATTTCGGAGAGCATTGCGGACACGCGCGCGGTGTCTTGCTGCAGTACCGCAATTCGATCTGCGTCCAGATGGATACCTGACTCATGCCCTCTGGCAGCCGAGGCACGCCCACCACCGGCACCTGCCGCGTGAACATCGCGGAACACACGATCGGGCTCGATGCCAAGTGCCTTGTAAATCTTTTCCAGAAGCTTGACTTCGTCCGGTGAGACAAAACCGTCCGATTGCGCGAGCGTAACCATGAACGCAGCGATCGTTTCGCGCGCTGCCATGGACAGAGATTCCAGCTTTTTCTTCAGCCCGGTCAGTGTCGGCGGGTCGGTAACGAGCAACTGCAAATGAGCATGTAGGCGGCATCGCTCGGCGGGTGTCAGCCGTTCCCACTCGTCGATTTTTCCGCGCAGAAACTCGATCTCCTGCTCACCGAATTCGCCATCGGACTTTGCCAGGGCAGCCCCCATCTGCAGCGTCAGTGCAGCTGTCTGATACCCGGCGTCGGCGACAACGGTTGCATCCCGGGCGGGCTGTCCGAACAGCACTACGTTGTTTCTGGACTGCGGGGTTCGGGCGCCACCCAGCACGTTGGGTTCGATGCCAACGTTCCCGGCTTCGAGAAGCTGCGCCAGATTGCATACCCCTTTCCGGGTGAGCGGCTGCCCGGTACTTCCCAACAAAGCCTCCAGCTCCCGCAAGGTGAGCGTGACGGAGCCCTCCTGGACGCGCGCAATGAGAGCATCCAATCGGGTCTTGTCCCCCGCCGGCCATGCGGGCGCCGGCAGCAGCACCCGGCTTTCCAGCGAATCCACGAGCGACGGGTCTCTGCCGCACAAGCGGCTGTAAGAAGCAAGCTGATCCGTGGATCGATCTGCAATTTCCATGAGCGCCTTGATCGGTCGCGTCAGGGTGGTTACGTCCGGAACGTCACCGAACTCCATGCTTACGGTCGTGTGCATTAGACCCGCGGACGCGGCGCGATACACGAACCGCAATTTTGTGCGGTTTTTTGGTAGGACGAGCCCCGGACCGAAATTATCGTGATAGCTCGCTGTGAAGAGCCGTCCAAATTCGTCCGGGCAACGCGTTGCCGCCGTGCGAAGTCGGTAATCCGGAGCCAGCCGCAACCAGGCCAGGGCCAGCGGTGCCGGAACTGGGGCACGGTCGACCGAAGCCTGTCCAAGAGCCAGGCGAACATACGGAGGGAGTTCGTATGACCTCGGGAATTCCGGGACCGGCTTTTCGTAGAGCCCGCTCGGTGTCCCATCGAGTTCGATCCAGCTCAACAACTCTCCGGCGTAGTGTCGGAATGATCCCGATTTCTCGCCATAAATTTCGAGCAGGCGACGGAGTTCCCGCACAATGGCCGGCCAGTCCGCCTTGGCAGCATCGCTTCCACTCGAGTCCACAATGATCCGTCGCTCGAGCCCGTAAAAGAACAGAAAGACATAGCCGATGTCACAATCCGAATCCGAGCGGCCTTCGGATAACCAAGTGAGGTAGGCGCGCCGTTCACTGGGCGAGGCCTCGGCGTAGCTCGGCCAGTAGCCCATCTGTCGAGTGCGATAATCCCCGGCACGGGCAACCGGCAGCAAGTCGTTTATCAGGCAGGGGGCGGTTCCGCCGTTTGGAGTATCCAGTCTTGCCCCGACGTAGACCATGCCCTCTGACAAGGTCGCATCGGCAACGCACACCGGCTCGCCGGGTGACACCCACCGTCCAGGACCAACTCCCTTCGGCGCCTTTGGAAGCACATAGCTGGGCGTGGTCGGATTGGATGGTGGACCCGTCGAGTAGAATTCGTCGGCGCCGCCAGATCGCGAACGACTCGCGTGAGAGGCAGCGGCGGCTACTGCAGGCGCCTCGGTGCGCGCCGAATTGAGGCTTGAGCGGGACTGGATATCAGATGTACTGCCGGTAAGCTCCGCCAAAGTTTGTTCGGGGCGGGGTGGCTCGTGTACCGGCCGCGACGGTGGTTGGTTCTCTTGTGCTTGCTTGTCACGAGACCCCCGGATCAACGCATGCACCACGAGTTCGGCGCCACCCAGGATCACAAGGGTCGACCAGAAGTCGCTGGACAGCAGCGCGAGAAGGAAGATGACTCCTCCGGCGATCACCCATGGCCATCGTCCAGACGATCTACTGTCCACCTCCCTGCAACCCCTGTTTGCTGCCATATCGGTTAACCTTACTAGCAACGTGTGGCGTGCTGGTCAAGGTCCACTACCAAGCGTGTGATCCGTGCCGAAACCGCGAGGCGGCCACACGTCGTCGCCCCACACCTGCCGTTGCCGCGGCTGGCACGAATCCGCGGCGAACGGCCATGTTCTTCAATCATTCATCGTGGTCCGAGCCAACGACCGCTATAGCGCAACACGAATGGAATCGATACCGGCTGCTTTGGGTCGAAAGCACTCTCAACCGCGCAACCAGCGCAACCGGTCCACACCGGTGCCTCGGTCAACGATTACCGGAACGAGTGGTCATCCAGGCTGGAGAAACTCACGGTAACGCCAGTCAAGCCGCGGCGGCCAGTTCGCGC
>DATNGO010000218.1:0-31679 GCA_035605855.1 Acidobacteriaceae bacterium
ACCTTCATCGCCTGGCTCAGCGACCACACCGTCGCCTTCGTCGAAGACCGCCGCGGCCACACCCTCCTCAACGCCTTCAACATCAACACCAAAGCCCCTGTCCCCGGCGCCCCCGCCGACCTCGGTGAGGTCTCCCTCTCCGGCGGCCCCATCAAGAACGCCATCTCCGTCTCCGACCGTGTCGGCGCCTCCAAAGACCGCGTAGCAGCCTTCGTCCTCTCCAGCTTCAACAAGCCAACTGAGATCTACACTCAGACCGGCACCGCTGCCCCCCAGCAGCTCACCCACCTCAACGACGCCACCAAAACCGCAGCCACTCCCCGCTTCGAATCCATCGAGTGGGCCAACGAAGGCTTCCACGTCCAGGGCTGGCTCACCTTCCCCAAGGACTACGATGCCTCCAAAAAGTACCCCCTCATCGTTGACGTCCACGGCGGCCCCTCCGCCTCCGCCGGCCCGCGGCCCGAAACCCTGTGGTCCGATCAGGGCTACTTCGTCCTCAATCCCAACCCCCGCGGCAGCTTCGGTCAGGGTGAAGCCTTCACCAGGGCCAACATCAAGGACTTCGGCTACGGCGACCTCCACGACATCCTCAAGGGCATGGACACCATCGAGGCGAAGTACCCCATCGACAAGAATCGCGAAGGCATCACCGGCTGGAGCTACGGCGGCTTCATGACCATGTTCGCCGTCACCCAGACCAACCGCTTCCGCGCTGCCGTCGCCGGCGCCGGCCTCTCCGACTGGCTCAGCTACTACGGCGAAAACTCCATCGACCAGTGGATGATCCCGTTCTTCGGCGCCAGCGTCTATGACGACCCTGCCGTCTACGCCAGGTCCTCCGCCATCACCTTCATCAAGAAGGCGAAGACTCCGATGCTCATCCTCGTCGGCGACCGCGACGGCGAGTGCCCCGCTCCGCAGAGCTTCGAGATGTGGCACGCCCTCAAGGACCTCGGCGTCAAGACGCAGCTCGTCGTCTACCCCGACGAAGGACACGGCTTTCGCAACCCCGCCCACATCGCCGACCGCAACAAGCGCATGATCGAGTGGTTCGCCGACAACATGCCCCCAACCAGCACAACCCAGACCGCACAGAAGTAGAAGAAGGAGACAGACAGTAGACAGTAGACAGAGGAGACAGTAGAGAGCGCCAAAGCCTTCTCGCCTTCTCGCCTTTTCTACTGTCTGAACTCTACTGTCTCGCCTCTGGACTCTACTGTCTCGCCTCTGTTAGCCTTCTCGACTTTTCTACTGTCTACTGTCTGGACTCTACTGTCTCGCCTCTGTCTCGCCTCTCTGGCAACCACTTTTTCCCCGTCTCCCTATTTGCCCAGTACCCGTCCAACACCTACACTGGAGGCTCGGAGATTCAGCGATCCTGCGGTTGCCCCAATGACCGTTCAGCATGAGTTCCGGTTGAGCGGGGAGGTTCTGAGTGCGGTTGTTTGTCGAGAGATCAGTCCGGCGGTGTGTCGGTCTGGCTATTCTGCTTTTCTTTACGGTTCCCTTCAGTCTGTCGGTCATCGGCTGCGGCCACAAATCCGCGCCGCCCGTCTTCTGTAATACAACCGGCAACTCAGGTCCGGTCGTCGGTCAGGCGTTCACCATCACACTTGCTCCCAACCTGGCCACCATCGGCGAATCGCTCAACTACGGCCAGATAGGGCAATCCCTTTCCGCGACCACCACCGACTGCAAAGGCAACACCGTCAGCGTCAGCAAATACACTTACTCCAGCACGAACCTGAACATCGCCGACATCAACCCCAACACCGGCTCGGTCTGCGGTGGCACGTGGAATCGCAACTCCGGCAGCAACATCCCCGACTTCACCATCTGCAACCCGCCCGTCAACCCTCCGGCGAACGCTACGGCCTTCATCACCGCCAACGCTGACGGCGTAACCTCGAACGCCATCGCGGTTTACATTCATCCCACGGTCACCGGCGTGCAGCTTGCCACGCCTCAATCTGCCACCAACTCCTGCAACGCCAAGGATCCCACCAGCGACTGCTGCCCCAACGCCACCACCACGCCGGAACCGCCCGCGCCCGGATACGACGGCACATCCTGTGTCTCGCAGAACGATCGCGTGCAGCTCGCCGGCAAGGTTTACTTCGGCGGCTTCACCGATGCGGCGCACAACATCACCTGCCAGGTCGGTCACCTCACCTTCACCGCTCAGGGCGCCGCCAACGTCGTCACCATCGACTCCGACGGATTCGCGACCGCCAACCAGCCCGGATCCTCGACCGTCACGGCTACGATCTCCAACTCGAACACGGCTTCGAATGCAGGCTTTTTCTCCACCTGCCCACCCGCCAGTATCGTCCTCACCGCCGTCGGCCAGACCGGCAATCCTATTAACGTTGGGCTCAACAACCCCCAGCCACTCTCGGCCACGGTCTACGACAACAACATCGACGCCACTCACCCGAACGGGCACCAGATCACCGGCATCAGCCTCGAGTACAACTCCACGACTCCGCAGACCATCTCGGCCTCGTCAGGGTCCATCCTTCCCAGCTTCCCCGGCTCGGCCACCATTACCGCCGTCTGCCAGCCGGGCACTTGCAATCCCTCGCCTCTCAGCCAGGTCGGCTACCTCGGTAACGGCAAACCGCTCACCTCCAACGGCATCACGGCCAATACCGCGGGCAACAGCGGCGAGGTCATTTACATGGCCTCGACCAGCTCGCAGTATGTAGTGCCCTATGACTTCACGCTGAAGCAGCAGGGCGCACCCATCAAGCTGCAGTACGTTCCCAACTCCATGATCATGACCCAGGACGGAACGACGCTCTACTTTGGCAGCCCCCAGGGCCTGATGACCATGAACACCACCGGCAACACGGCCTCTCCCGCGAATCAGACCATCCCCGGAGTCGTGCTCGCGGTCTCGCCCGATGGCACAACCGTCGTCATCACGGATCCCACACGGCAGACCGTCTCGCTCGTCGGCAACGGCGCCGTCCAGACCAGCTACGGTAATGTCATCGGCACCAGCGCCGCGTGGTCCCCGGACAGCCAGACCGTCTACATCACCACCACCAGCAACACCCTGCTCACGCACTCGGCCTTCAACAACTGGCAGGTCACTCCCACCAACACGATCTATACCGGCGTTGCCGTAACTGTTCCTCACATCGGCGCCTACTTCGCCGGCACCGAAACCGACGGACGCAGCTACTGCCCGACAACAACCATCGTCACCCCGGGCTCCAACGGCAACCCGCCAACCACGGCTAACGAGTACTATCCTCTCGCCGGCTCGGTCGCCGCGAAGACCGATCGCATCGCCGCGACCACCGATGGAAATCACATCCTTGGCGCTGCCGTGGTAAGCGGCACACCCATGCTCCAGGACATCAGCATCGTGCTGCCGGTCACCAAGACTTGTCCGCTGCCATCAGCCCCGCCGCTGGCCTTCCAAAACACCAATAATCCGGTCCCACTCTCCGGTATCACCGCGACCCGGATCGACGACGTCGTCCCGGCCACGAACTCAACGCTCGCCTTCGTCACCTACACCGGCTCCAGCGGTCTGCTGCCCGAGTACGTCCCGGCGACCGGCAAGATCGTCAACCTGCAGCTCGGCAACGGAGCTACCGCGGCAACGGCTCCCCTCGCGGGTGTCTTCTCCACTGACAACCTCAGCTTCTACGTGGGCGACTCGGACGGTGTGGTGCACATCCTCTCGATCAACGGCACGACCACCACCGAGACCGGTGTGCTCAAGCCTCTCCTGCCCAACGCCACCAGTACCGGCAACCCCAACGCAGCCCCGGTCAACCTCATCGCCCAGCACCCCAAGAAGCTGCAGTCATAACTTATCCGGGAGGGCGCGATCCCCGTCGCGCCCTCTGTATCACTTGACACGGCATTTAGACTTAAGGTGTGGGGAGTACTCTTCGCCCGGGCGCATGCCGGGCGAAGTTACTTAACCCCGAAACACACTTAGGTCCACCCCTAAGTCCAATTTCTGGAAGACTTTGCGCAAAAAGTGGGGGGGCCTACCCCTTCGGCCCGCGATTTAATCTCTCGTCGAGCAGCTGGCGCCCAATCGCGTCGAGCACCCCGTTGAGAAATTGCAGGCTCTCCGGAGCAGCGTACCGCTTGGCAATCTCCAGCGTCTCGTTGATCACGATCGGAGCCGGAGTCTTCGGGAACCCGATCATCTCCGCGACCGCCGTCCGCAGCAGGTTCCGGTCCACCGCCGGCATCCGCTCCAGCCGCCAGTTCTTCGCATGCTTCTGGATGAGCTTGTCCACCTCATCCTCGCGCTCGGTCGCCACCCGGTGAAGGTCATCGGCGAAGCCTCTCGTCTCGACGTCGACATCATCGCGCGACTCCCAGAACAGACGCTCCACCTCATCCGGCTTCTGCTTGCCCAGATCGCCCTGGAAGAGCATCTGCATGGCCAGTTCGCGGCTCTTGCGGCGACTTCCCATTCAGCGCACGCTCTCCGCCGCTCGGCCCTGCAGCTTTACGCTTATAGAGGCCATCTCGATGGCCGCAATGGCCGCCTCGAAGCCCTTGTTTCCCGCCTTGAGGCCCGCGCGATCCAGCGCCTGTTCCAGCGTCTCGCAGGTCAGCACACCAAAGGCGTGCGGCACCCCCGTCTCCTGCTGCGACTGCCCAATCCCCCGTGCCACCTCGGTGTAGATGGCCTCATAGTGCGCCGTCTCACCGCGCAGGAGCACACCGAGCGTGATGATGGCCGCGAACCGCTTCGACTCCGCCAGGGTGCGCGCCGCCGAGGGAATCTCCCATGCGCCGGGAACACGGACAATCTCGATCAGTGTCGAGTCGGCGCCGGAACGGAGCAGCGCGTCCAGGGCTCCCTGCAGCAGGCGGTCGGTAATCACAGCATTCCAGCGCGCAACCACGATCCCGAAGCGCATGCCCTGGGCGGAGAGATCGCCCTCGATAGCGATTGGACGTCCGCGAAGCGGGTTCTCCGACTGCCAGAAACCGATCTTGAGTCCGGGAGCAAGATCGGCGGTGAAGAGGCGCGAGTTCCAGTGCGTCGCCGCCGGAGCAGTCAGCCGAACGACGACCTCCTCGGTGCGGAAGTTCGCTGCCATCCACGTACGCACAACAGCGTAGACTCCATCGAGCTGCGTTGTCTCGATCAGGATGTTTGGCGTAGCGGGAGCGCGGCCGAGCACCAGCTCGAGGTTACCGATGGGCGCCAGGAACGGCGCCCCCTGCCCGTCGTCGACAACCCAACCCTTACCCTCTTCAAAGCCCAGGGACCGAAAGAGACCGCCCAGCTTCGCGTAGACGTCCTCAGACGCGACGTGCGCGATGCTGGTGATTCCCTTGATCATGGTTTCGATTGTATCGTCAGCTTGCTGAGAGGTTTGGAGAACGCGAGAGATGCCGACGCAGGACGATATCAAAAACGTGCAGTGGACGAGGCTGCGGGTCGAGCGCGAGCGCGCGATTGCGACCGTGACGCTCGACCGGCCCGAAGTACTCCACGCGCTCGACGCGGTGATGTTCGATGAGCTCGAGCGCGCCTTTGCCGAACTCGCCGCGGATGCGAGTGTGCTGGTGATTCTGCTCACGGGTTCAGGTGAACGCGCGTTCGCGGCAGGAGCGGACATCCGAGCGCTGGCCGAGACTGACTCAGCGTCAGGACGTGCAGCCTCACAGCGCGGGCAGCAGGTCTTGCTCCAGATTGAACGCTGCGGCAAGCCCGTGATTGCGTGCGTGAATGGAGTCGCGCTCGGTGGTGGATGTGAGCTTGCGCTGGCCTGCACCTTCCGCATCGCGAGTGAGCGGGCGAAGCTTGGACTACCCGAGTTGAAGCTCGGGCTGATTCCAGGCTACGGCGGAACGCAGCGGCTGCCGCGGCTCATCGGTAGAAGCGCGGCGCTGCGGCTGATGTTGACGGGTGCTGCGGCCGACGCGGCCGAGGCGCTGCGGGTCGGGCTGGTGGATGAAGTTGTCCCTTCGGGCGAGTTGATGACGCGTGCACGGGCAGTCGCGGAGTCGATTGCCGCGATGTCTCCGCTGGCCATCTCTGCGGTGATACAAGCAGTTGCGCGCGGTGAAGGGTCGCCGATCGAGGATGCTCTGCAAGTAGAGGCAGAACTCTTCGGAGAGCTATGTGGGACGGCGGACAAACGCGAAGGACTGGGGGCATTCCTGGAGAAGCGCGCGGCAAAGTGGACGGGAACGTAGCTGGTATCCTTGAGGCGTGATCCGTCGTAGCTCTCTGCTTCTTTCCTCTTTCGTTGCCCTTCCGCTTTTCGGTATCGTTTGCGGCTGCCACAGCCGTACGTTCACACAGGACGCCGAGCAGGCACGTACAGAGAGGCATGCTGAGCAGGACACCGCACGCCGGCAGCTCGACATGATTCCTCCGCCGTCGAAGAGTCGCTTCATGGCGATTCATACGGCGGAGTCATGGGAAAATCCGTCGATCACGGTGCAGCCCGGGATGCTCGAGCTGCGGCTGACGCTCGCCGATCCGAGCCCGTCCCTGGGTAGCGGGGGCATGCTGCGGCCCGTAGCGGCCCGCCAGCAGGAGCTGAACATCAGCCTGGACAAGCTGGATGAGGCCGTAAGCGCGATTCCGCAGAGCGCGTGGCCCTACGGCCGGGTGATCTCTGTAGAGGAGCCGACGAACACGCCGGCGAAGGCAGAGCCACAGGTGAGACGGAACCTCGAGGTTACGGTGCGCGAGCTGAACGATCTCGGTATTGTCGCCTACGATGTTCGCGACGGAATCGTGCGCTAATCACCCCAGCTGGGGCTCAGTCCAGGATCCTGCGGATTTGCTCGATATGGTTGGTATCGCTTCTCCCGTTTCGTCGAAAATAAGGGAGATGGGACGAGAACCTCTTCCACGTTGTGGAAGAGAGCAGTCTAAGTCTTTTTTGGGGAAGTTGGTGGACCTGATCGGGATCGAACCGATGACCTCTTCCATGCCATGGAAGCGCGCTCCCAGCTGCGCCACAGGCCCACTCTTTGAGGCGGGGTCCCGGGCGGCTCGCCGCCTGGGGTGAACTTAAGCATTGTCGCCCGGCCTTCGCTTCGAGTCAAACGAGTGTGGGAGCACGCAGGAACAAAAGGAGATAGCGCGGTGTCTATAGCAGCAGAGTGGGCGAGCACTCTGGCCGCCGGCGGCGCAGTTCCCTCCCGCTCAAGAATGAGGCGCAAACCCGAACGCAAGGGTTGGCACGGTCGTCTAAACCAAAGGTCTCTGGACAGCGGCACTGTCGGGGGCCTAGTTTAAAGGGCACTCGGAATGGGGGTTCCCATGCGGGTTGAGGCGGCAATGAGCGATCTGGCAAGCGCGATCGGACTCCGTGCGGAAGAGCAGGAGCTCGTGCGCGAACTGAGGAGCGGATCTGAAGAGGCCTTCGCTCTACTGATTGCCCAGTACAGTCAGCCGATCTACTCGCTGATTGCGCGCAGCCTGCGCGACCCGTCGGAGGCCGCGGACGTGACCCAGGAGGTCTTCGTCAAGGTCTTCCGCAGCATCTCGGGCTTCCACGGTGATGCCAGCCTGCGGACCTGGATCTACCGCATCGCCCTGCATGAGAGCAGTAACCAGCGGCGGTGGTGGAACCGGCACAAGAGGCAGGAATTAGCCATCGACGCACCGGTGGAGAACGAAGAGGGCGAGTGCACCTGCCTGGCGGAGACGCTGGCGACTGAGGATGCGTCGCCATTCGAACAGGCCATGCGGACCGAGACCCGCCACAGAGTTGAGGCCGCGCTGCGGCTGCTGCCCGACGCCTATCGCGAAGTAGTTGTATTGCGGGAGATCGAGGGCTTTGGCTATGAAGAGATAGCCGAGATTTTGAAGGTGAACATCGGCACAGTAAAGAGCCGGCTGACTCGAGGGCGGGCGGCGCTTCGTGAATGCTTGAAAAATAAAGAGTTGGAACACGCGACCCAAGCCGGCCCCACAGGGTTAACCGGTACACTGGAAACGGTGATCTGATGAGTTCGCAACAGTCTCAAATCGAGCAGCCCGGCAGCGAGTGTCTGGTGGCCCAGGCGGCCTTCTCTTCATATCTTGACGGCGCGCTGAGCGGCGTCGAGATGGGGCAAGTGGCTGATCATCTGGCTGCCTGTGCGCCTTGTGCGATTGAGTTCGTTGCGTGGCGTGCGATGCAGACTGCCCTGGGTGATCTCGGGCCGGCGAAGCCGCCGGCGCGACTGCAGGGACGGCTACTGGCGGCTCTGGACGTCGAACGGGAGCACGGGACACATCTGCCTCTCTTCGCGCGGGTTGCGCTGATCTGGCGAACCTCGGTTGCACCCATGGCTGTACAGACTGCCGGCGGGATGGCGGCGGCGGTGCTGCTGCTGGCAGGTCTGTTCCGGCTGTTTGGTCCGGGCGTTGAGGTTCAAGCCAATGACGATGGGCTGGCGCACCTGATTGCGCCTCACTACCTGTATTCGCAGGTGCCGCCGGTAGCAGTGAATACCGGCCGTGACGTTCCGGTTCTTATTGATGCGAAAGTGGATACGCGCGGACGGGTGTACGACTACACCATCCTCAATGGGCCGAGCGATGCAACTGTGCGGCTGCAGGTGGAGCAGAACCTGTTGACCAGCGTCTTCAAGCCGGCGACGGTGTTCGGCGTGCCGGTGGATGGGCACGTGATGCTGACCTATACGGGCGTGTCGGTACGCGGTTAGACACTGGCGCTTCGCGGCGACGTGAACCGTTTGCCGGGCGTCATGCAGCTTCCATAGACTAAGCGGGTGCGTCGAATCGGTACGGTACCCCTCTTGAAGTCTCTTCTCCAACCAGCATGTGCGTTTGCTCTCAGCCTTGGGCTGGTGTGCCCGGTCGCGCATGCGCAGAGCTCGTCCTCGTCAGCGCCTCCGGGGCAGCAGGCGACGGACGACACCAATCCGACGACACGTCCGCGTGCGGCGCAGATTGAGCCGGGCGGCGCTGCGGTGACGCTGGAGACGAGCGAGCCGCTCTTCCAGATGGCCGCGGCGCTGAATGCCTGTGGCTACGATGCGGATCTGGACCGCTCGGCGCCTGTGCGGGCCGAGGTGCGCGCGGACATGAACGCCGCGCTGCAGCAGTCGGAGGACGCGCGCAAGAGCCGCGACGCGCTGTGCGACTACATTGCACAACATCAACTGACGGACAAAGGGCTGGCCGTGGGCCAGTACGTTTCGCTGGCGTTATATCTGTCGCCCGCACCGAATCTGACTCCGAACGTCGATGAGACGGAGATGCCGCCGCAGGCCGCGCAGGTGGTGAACATTCTGCCGCTGCTGCGAACGTTTGCCGCGCAGGTGCAACTGCACTTTATCTGGATTCATCACCGTGCAGAGTACGAAGCGCTGACGGCGCGCGCCCATGACCCTATGGTGAAGATGATCCTGGGCACGAACATCTATCTGCACCAGCCGGTCTCGAGCTATGACGGGCGGCGCTTCCTGGTGCTGCTGGAACCGATGCTGTCGCCGGCACTGACGAATGCGCGCATCTACGGCTCCGACTACATCATCGTGATGTCACCGGACAACAGCGCAGGGGACCCGGTGCGGATGAACGAGATTCGGCACATCTACCTGCACTACGTGGTTGAGCCGATGGTGTACAGCCGCGGGCAGGCGATGGAGCGCATTCAGCCAGTGCTGCGCGGCGTTCAGGACGCGCCGATCGAGTTTACGTATAAGAGCGACGCGGTCGCGCTGATTACGGAGTGCCTGATCAAGGCGATCGAGGCGCGGATGTATGTGATCGATTCGCCGGCACCGCACAAGCCGAAGGCAGGCGCGGTGGCACGCGCCGAGGCGGAGCAGTACCAGGCGCAAAAGGCTGTCTACGACCGCGCGAACGCTGTCGCCCGGCAGCATGTGGTGGATGTCGATGAGTCGCAGGGATGGGTGCTGACCGGGTACTTCTACGAGACGCTGGGTGTGATGGAGCACAACGGCGATGGCCTGCGCGATGAGATTGCGCCGATGATCTACGGCATGGACGTTGACCGTGAGCGCAGGCACGCAGAGCAGCTTGTGTTCGTGAAGGAAGCGCCGGCAGATCCGCTGAGCCGGGGCACCGTGCGCCCGCGAAAGCTCGATGGGCTGGAATTGGCGGAGCTGGATCTCGCGAAGGGGAACGTCGCTGATGCGACCGACCTGGCAGATAAGGCGATGCAGGATCCGAAGGCCGACCACGGCGAAGCGCAGTACCTGCTGGCCCGGCTGGACCTGATGCAGGGTCATGCGCAGGACGCAAAGGACGGGTTCGAGAAGACCCTGACCCTGACCAAGGACCCGCGGACGCTGGCATGGAGCCACATCTACCTGGGCCGGCTGTACGACACGATGGAGACTCCCGACCGCCAGCACGCCGTCGCGGAGTACCAGGCAGCGCTGGAGCTGCGTGACGGACGCCCGGACACACGCCAGGCGGCCGAGTCCGGGCTGAAGAAGCCCTTTACGCTTCCCAAGCGGGAGCAGCCGGCCCAGACGGGCGACGACGCGAACTTTGACCCGACCGGGAAGGCTCAGAAAGAGGCCTACAAGCCAGACGCGCCCAAGTAGGGTATTTGAAGAGGTTTGGGGGAGGGTTCGCCCACCTTCGTTGGAGCAACTTCCCCCACCGCAGCTGCGTAGACTAAAGCAGCAGGCTATGGGGACCGAGCGGACCAAATCGGCAGCAGTCCTACCCAGCGCGGAGCGCCGCAGGCGTTCGTCTACGGCGGCACGGATCAGTGAATCGCGGTCGCCACTGGAGCAGACCCTGGGCTACAAATTCGCAAAGCCGTCTTTACTGGAATTGGCGCTGACACATCGCTCCCACCCTTACGAAGCGCGAACTGATCCCGACGACATTGCCACGCATGAGACCAAGAACACTCCTGGGACGGACAACGAGCAGTTGGAGTTCGTTGGGGATGCAGTGCTCGGGCTGGCCGTGACCGAGTTGCTCTACCAGCAGTTCCCTGATCGCAGCGAGGGTGAGCTGACGCGCATGCGCGCGAGCCTGGTGAGCCGCCAGCGCATGGCTGCGCTGGGCGCGGAACTGGGGCTTGGCGAGCACCTGCTTGTGGGCCGCAGCGCAGAGCAGAATGGAGCGCGGCGCAAGCCTGCGCTGATGGCCAATGCTGCCGAGGCAGTGATGGCGGCGATCTATCTTGACGCCAATGCTGCGGGCAAGGACGGGTTTCGCGAGGTGCGGCGTCTGGTAGACCAAAAACTCGTGAAGCCTGAGCTCGCGATGCTGAAGGCGGCACTGAAGAGTGATGGTGGCCGCGGCGCGCTGCGCGACGCTAAGACGCTGCTGCAGGAGCGTGTGCAGGCGGGCGGCGTGGGACGTCTGCGGTATGTGGACATCGACCAGACCGGGCCGGCGCATCAGCGGCGCTTCAAGGTGGAGGCGAGGATTGAAGGACCGGACAGCAATGTCTCCGTGCTGGCCTCGGCTGAAGGCGACAGCAAGAAAGAGGCCCAGCAAAAGGCCGCCGAACTTGCGCTGAAGCACTGGAAAGATCCGCGGCCGCAGGCATCAGCCGCAGGAAGAAGCGAGGACGCCGCATGATGCCGCATGTTTCCATTCCGGCGGATGCGACGCGCCTGGAGCCTCTCGATATCGCCCAGGCGGAGCAGATTGGTGCGACGCGCGTGAGGCCGGCTTCGAAGGCGCACTACGGCGTACTGGCGACGTTTCGCTCGCTGCTCGAGTTTTTGGTGGTTGCGCTGTTTGCGCTGACATTCATCCTGCAACCATTCCGGATCCCGTCGGAGTCGATGGTGCCGACGCTGCGCGTGGGCGACTTCCTCATGGTCGACAAGCAATCGTATGAGCCAGAGGGTGCGCTCTCGTGGGTGCTGCCGTCGTCGAACATTCATCGTGGCGATCTGGTCGTCTTTCACTATCCGGTTGATCCTTCGATGCACCTGGTGAAGCGCGTGGTGGCGGTGGCGGGCGATCGTGTGCGGCTGAAGCACGGGCGTGTGTGGGTCAACGAGCAGCCGCTGCAGGAACCGTATGCGTTTTACTCGCCAGCGGCGGTAGATGACTTCCGCGACAACTTCCCATCGCTGCGACAGGCAGACCCCAGCCTCGATCCGAACTGGTGGATGCGGCTGCGACGCAGCGTTGTGGACGGCGAAGTTATTGTTCCGCGAGGCCAGTTGTTCGTGCTGGGTGACAACCGCAACGACAGCGAGGACAGCCGTTACTGGGGCTTTGTGCCTGAGGGCGACCTTGTGGGCCGTCCGTTTGTGGTGTACTTCTCCATCATTCCGACGGTCGACGATGCCGCTCCGCCGACGCTGCGGGACCGGCTGCGGACCGCACTCAGCTTCCACGTACTGCGGTAAGGAAGCTCCTGAGGGCAGCGCAAGGTACACTGGCAGAGCCACGTTCCCCGTGGCAGGAGAGCGACGAACTTGACCAGACTTGCAGAGAGTGGAGCTGAGCCCGGCGCCTCGGCCGACCGCAGCGAGGCCGCGGTGGTCAGCGCGAATACGGCTGCCGGACGTCCGGCGGATGCGGAGATCAAAGAGACTCCGCTCGAGGCGCTCGCATCCATCTGCTCGGTCCTGGTCGTCGGACTCTTCATCATGGGTTTCATCTTCCAGAACTTTGTCATCCCGTCGGGCTCAATGGAGAAGACCCTGCTGATCGGGGACCACGTTCTGGTGGACCGTATTACGCGTGCGCCACCGACCTCGTGGGCGCCGTTTGTGCACTATCACCCGGTGAAGCGCGGCGACATTATCGTCTTCCTGAAGCCGAATCCTGAGTCGCCGGACCTGATCCTCGTGAAGCGCGCAATCGGCATTCCGGGTGATCGCATTCATCTGCGCCACGGCGTGGTCTACGTCAACGGTGTGGCGCAGAACGAGCCCTACGCTGGCATGCCCGCCGAGGACGGCAACTTTGAGGACGCATATCAGCCTTACCGCGACGATTTCCCTGCCATCGCCCCAGGACCCGACGCGCAATTGACGGAGCTCTGGCGCGAGGACCTGCCGACGCACATCCAGGGCGACGATCTCGTGGTGCCTCCGGACAGGGTGTTTGCCATGGGCGACAACCGCACCGAGAGCCTCGATAGCCGCTACTGGGGCTTCGTGCCGATGGAGAACATCATGGGCCGTCCTATGTTTGTCTACTGGTCGTTCCAGACGCCGGCGGACCAGGAGGACAAGACCAGCCTGAGCGACCGGCTGGCCTTCATGGTGCACGTCGTGACGCACTTCTTCGGTGGAACGCGCTGGAGCCGGACCTTCCACATCGTTCGTTAACGGTTGAATGAGCATGCATGCCGTGTGGATAGCGGTAAGCGAAGCTGCGTCACTTGCGCGAAGCCGGTCAGATGATCGAGCTGCAGAATAGAGATCGAATGGATTCAGACGAGCAGAGCACAGCGGTGCGCGGTCGACGCCGCCAGGGCGTGATGATGGCGGTCGCGCTCATATTGGTTCTGCTGTTGCTCGCCATCACACCGCCGCTGCTGAATGTGAGCCGCTATCAGCGCCGCATCGTGACGAGCATGAGCGAGAGCCTGGGACGGCCTGTGCATCTCGACAACGTGACGCTGCACCTGCTGCCGATGCCTGGGTTTACATTGCAGAACTTTGTCGTGAGTGAAGATCCTGCTTTCGGCAACGAGCCGACCATCCGCGCGAATGAGGTGATCGCCACGCTGCGCGTCAGTTCGCTGTGGCAACGGCGCGTGGAGTTCTCGCGCGTGAAGTTCGAAGATCCAAGCGTCAATCTCGTGCGCAGCCCCGAGGGCCGCTGGAACCTTGAAAACGTGTTGCTGCATGCCTCCCATGTGGACACCGCGCCCACCGCGCAACAGCGTCCCGGTCCCGCTCCGCGCTTTCCGTACATCGAGGCGACGGGCGGCCGCATCAACCTGAAGCTAGGGCAGGAGAAGACGCCGTTCTCGCTTACCGATGCAGATTTCGCCCTGTGGTTGCCATCGCCTCAGGTGTGGCGCGTGCGGCTGGAGGGCAAGCCGACGCGTACCGACTCGAACATCGGCGATCCGGGCACGGTGCGGGTGGAGGGCTCACTGCAGCGTGCCGCGCGCATGCAGGATGTGCCAGTCGATCTGCACGCCAGTTGGTACGACGCGCCGTTGGGCGAGGCGAGCAAGCTCGTCTCCGGCGATGACCGCGGCTGGCGCGGCACACTGCATGCCGACGTCTGGCTGCAGGGACCACTGGGCTCCGCCGCGCTCAAGACGAAGACGACGCTTGTCGACCTGCGCCGCGCGGACTTTGTGCCGGCACGATCACTCGACGAATCGATAAGCTGCGCAAGCGATGCTGATCTGCCCGCAGTTCAACTGACAAACCTGGCGTGCACTATGCCGATCGAAGATGCGGAACCCATCAAGTTTGCGGTGCCGCAAATGGATTTGACCGCACCGCGAGCGGCGCAGGCGACCTTGCAGGCGCAGAAGCTTCCGCTCGAGTGGGTCTTCGGCTGGATGCGACTCTTCTCCGCGCGCATTCCACAGGAGCCGAATGTGCAAGGTACGGTGGACGCCAATCTTGTGCACGTTGCGCAAGCGCCTGTGAGCGACTGGGACGGAACGGTCGCCCTGACAATGCCAGTCCCCGCGCGCCACCCGAACGGGGAGCTGGTGCCGGTGAAAAGCTCTACGACCACGCCGCAGCAGCAGTTTGAGGCAACGCTGAACTCAACAGGCGACAACTGGGCCGCGACGCTTAAACCCACACCCGTTCGACTGGGACCTGGCGCAGAACTAACGCTCAGCGGGCAGGCTTCGCCGACGGGTTACAGCTTCACGCTCGCGGGGCAGGCGAGCGCGGCGCAGCTTGCCAGCGTTACGCATGCGTTGCCGCAGCTTGCTGACGATACCGGCCTGGCAGAGGCCAGAGGCTCCACCACATCAGACGCGATCCATCCAGTGGCGCTCTCATGCACGCGAGTGCTGAGTGGCGGGCAGGCGTGCACCGTTCCTGTGCCTGTGCCACGGCGTCCCACACGACGCAATGTGCGATTGCGCAAATAGTCCCTAATCCTGATGGATGATGACGGTACGCGTGTGCGTGCCGGGCCCGGCCTCCGGCGTGCTTCCGTCGTTCAGGATCACGTCGGTCGGGGCGCTCTCCACAACCACACGCTCAGTTGTGTTTGAGAGCCCGGAGATGCGAATCCGCTTCGTCGTGCTGAAGGTGCCGGAGCGAATGACCAGCGGAACTTCGGCTGCGGCGGCCCCCGCATTGTGCACCGTAACCGCGACGAGCCAGCTTTTGCCGTGGCCTGTGCCGGCGGGCAGCTCGCGCGGGGTAACGTCGACGATGCTGAGCGAGGGCAAGCCGCGGTCATGCAGCACCCAGTCGTTGAAGAACCACGCAAGGTCTTTACCGCTGGTCTTCTCGAGCAACGCTTCAAAGGCCTGCGCCTGTGCTTCGGCGGAGTCATTGCTCGGCTTCTGGATGCGCCACGCGCTTACTGCGAGCTGAAGGGGCTGCTCGCCGGCGATGTCGCGCAGCATCCACCAGACAGCCGCGGCCTTGCGCCGGAAGAATAACTCGTCGCAGGCCGCGATCAGCGGTTGGCCAGCGACGTTGCTCTCGCTGCTGGAAGAACTCGCATCAGCCGGGTTGGCATTGGCCGCAGTGTCGCCCATCGTATCCGCAGTCGCAACGGGCTGCATCATGGCGTCGAGCTGCGCAACCGCGGCATCGCGTCCCTTCTCGCGCTCGATCCAGAGCAGCGACACGAACTCGGCGAGACCCTCATCCACCCAGGGCTGACCCGTCTGTACCCACGCGTGCGTGAGGCTGTGCGCGAGCAACGGAGCGGAGGTCGATGCAGCGAGCGTACCGACCGGAGCGACCAGCAGAGGGCCATCCTCGAATGGCTGCCCGGCGTGATCGATCACCGTAAGAGCTGTGAGTGGATGTGGCCCGAACCACTGCTGCACGAGCGGAGCCACCCGCTCAGCGGATTGCGCAAGCAGAGGAAGCTCGCGATCGTCAGTGCTTTCGACCGCGAGCATCGGCGGCCCACTCGCGCCCGACCTGCCTTGCGCCGACGATGGTGCGGGTAGCGGGGCGATCATGCTCTCCGGCTGCGCGATGACGAAGAGGCTGAGCGGACGCGCGCCAATGGCTTCTGCAGAGAACGTGGCCGTGGCGATGCCGTTGCCATAGGCGATGGGTGCGTCGGCGTTGTCATGCAGCGCGGCGAGCGGCTGGCGACGACCGCAGAAGTACGCAGCAGCCGGGGCCTCGCCGCTGAACTCAACGCTGAGCCGCAGGCTCACAGGCGTAGCCGCATGATCCAGGCGCTCGCGACCGACGGCCGGTAGCAGCGAGCCGTCCTGCAGGAAGAGTTGCGGCGCGGCGACGGGAAACCACAGCACGTTTCCGAAGCCGCGCAGCGCGATCCCATCCTGATTAATTGCATCCCAGTCAGTTTCGAGCGCCTGCGAAGAGGGCGCTCCGAGGCGTTCGAGCCGGTCGCCGTTAGCCGCGATCGTGCCCGAGTAGAAGGCATCGAGCGTCAGATTTTCGCCCGGCGCAAGCGGCTTCTTAAGGGTAAGAATCAGTTCTCGCGCGCGGCCCGTATGGTCGGCGTCTGTATCGAGCAGATGTTGCGCGAGGGGAAGCGCGCTTCCCTGCACCGACGCACTCTCCCATGTGAGCGTCGATGAAATCTGCAGAGCGATGCGCGGCAGCGGATTCTCGCTCGCATTACGCAAGGTCATTCGTGCGCGACCGGTGAGTCGCGAGGTTGTCGGCGCGATGCGGACGTCGAGATCATAACGCGTGATGCGAAGTGCCGCGCGGTCGGCGTCGGTGAGCTGCGCCGTTGCGCTTAGCGGAGCCTGCTTCTCAGCCTCGGCAGGCTGCGCTTGCTGCTGCTCCGGCGTCGTCGGCGCATCGCCGTGGCTGTGGTAAAGCACCTTGCCGTGCGGTGCTGCGGGCTCGGGTTGCTGTGCGGCGGGTGCCGGCGTTTGCGTCTGCGGAGCCGCTGCGGAGTTCTGCGCGGACAGCTCCGAAACAAAGATACACACGCATGCAAGAAGCATTGCGCCGGACACACGACGATGAAACAAATTCACGATCCCAAACCTTTGCGAGGCCTCTGCGGCTTGGACTCCGCGGGCGCCGGAACGGCACCAGCGCGTCGCTGCCGCATTGCCTCATACATCACAACCGCACCGGCAACCGACACGTTCAGCGAGCTGACGCTGCCGGCCATCGGGATCCGCAGGAGGAAGTCGCAGGTGCGCTTGACCAGGTCATGAAGCCCGGCGCCCTCACGCCCGAGCACCAGGCAGCAATCCCGGCGCAGATCGAAGTCGGTATAGTCCGGCGTGCCCCGCTCATCCAGGCCCACGATCCAGATGTGCTCCTTTTTCATCCGCTCCAGTGCGCGCGTCAGATTCGTCACCCGGGCGATGCGCACGTGTTCCGAGGCTCCGGCCGAGCTCTTCGCCACGACGGCGCTCAGCGGGGCCGACCTCCGCTCCGGCAGGAGCACCCCTGTGATGCCCGCGCCGTCGGCCGAGCGCAGCAGAGCGCCCAGGTTGTGCGGGTCCTCCACGCCGTCGAGCGCCAGGAAAAACCGCCGTCCGGAACCGTCCGCCGGGGCTTCCAACAGGTCCTCGAGCTCTAACAGCCTGCGCTCGCGCAGGAAGGCGACCACGCCCTGGTGCATCTCCGTGCGGACGTGCCGGGCCAGCTCCTCGCGGGGCTCGGAGGCCACCCGGACACGGGCAGTTCGGGCGAGCTCCAGCAGCCGGCTCAGTCGGGGATCCCGGCGGCCTTCGCGCTCGCGGGCGACCGAGATGTGGTCAACAGCCTCCGGCCGGGCGCGCAGCGCCTCCTCCACCGGGTGCAGACCGTAGAGAACCTCCATCCCCCCAGTGTACGGGGCTGAAGCTATGGGCGGATTCCCGCGAAAAACAGCTTTCCCCAACTTCCGATGCAGGGTATCCTAAAAGGATAAGTAGCTAATTCCCCGCGCCACCGAGACTTTTTGCGCTGAATTCGCGTCTTTGTACAACGTGAAGAACTCTGTCACCCTAACCGCCGAAGCCGTCAGGCAGATTGAGCGTGAGAACGCTGCGATAGCTCACGGCCTGAAGCAGCAGGACCCCGAACTACTCGACCATCTCATCGAGACCTATCAGCATCGCCTGATGCGTTACCTCATGTTTCTGACAAATAAGCGCGAGGTAGCCGAGGATCTCTTCCAGGAGGTCTGGATTCGCGTGCTTAAGTGCGGATCACAGTACAACGGCAAGGCGCGGTTCGACACCTGGATCTTCACCATCGCGCGTAACCTCGTCATCGACCTCTCGCGCAAACGCACTATGGCCTCGCTCGACGAGATGCGTGAGGGCGGGGAGGACGAGCGCCCCTTCGAAATAGCACAGGAAGGCCCGTCGCCCCTTGAACGGTTCCAGGGCCGCGAGGATGCCGCCGAGCTCGCCGCTGTCATGCTGACGCTTGAGCCGAGCTATCGCGAGGTCCTTACGCTGCGCTTCCACGAGGAGCTCTCGCTCGAAGAGATTGCTGTCCTCACGCGCGCTCCGCTGTCGACGGTGAAGTCCCGGCTATATCGTGGTCTCGCGTCGCTCAAACCGCGGCTTCTGCATCTGCGTGAACAACGCAACGGCGAAGATCATCATCATGCTGCTCATCGTTCGGAGGTGCGTTCGTGAACGCGCTGCCTAACGATTCGCACGATCTGCTGCGGGCTGCGCGCCTGCACGGTGCCGCACGTGCCCAGGTGGTCAACCGTACCCATCGCGTCGTGCGCGAACAGGCCCTTACCATGCGTGAGCATCGGTCGCGCAAACGCAGCCTATGGGCTCCGGTCATCATCTCCTCCAGCCTGCTGCTCATCATTTGTTACGCCGCCTGGGGCATAATGGACGGCTATGACCTGACGCCGACCGGAATCCCCGATGCCAGCGACCAGATGATGATTCTGTTGCTGTGGTCGCTGCCTGTGACGGCCTTCCTCCTTGGTTTTGTCTGGATTCGCCGCGGCCGCACTCGTGCAAATGGTGAGGTGACCCAGTGATTCCCTGGTCCACACAGACAGAGACGGCCTCAGCAGGTGACGACGAGCTGCGGATGATTCCGCGCTGGTCGATGGTACTGGCCGTGATCCTGTTCGTCGCGATGCAGTACCTCTTCCACGGCGTGCTTCCTCACCATCGCCATGAAATGTTGCCCATGCGCGTGATGATGGGCTACACGTGGGGCGCGCTGGTTGCCAGCTATGTACTGCTGCTGGGTTACGTGAGCCGTGACTCGAAGCGCCGCGGCATGTCGCCGGGATTGTGGATGCTCGTATGCGTAGTCCTTCCGGGCGGAATCGGCGCGGTGGTCTACTTCATGCTTCGGCAGCCGATTCTCTCGCGCTGCCCAAACTGCTCGACCACACTGACGGCCAGCTACAACTTCTGCCCGCAGTGCCAGTTTCAGCTGGCCCCGGTGTGCGGGCGCTGCCATCGCGGCGTAAAGATCACCGACGTCTTCTGCACGCAGTGCGGACACGATCTGGCGCAAGACGGGGCTCCTTCGCGGCTGCGCGCCTACAGCGACGAAACAAGCCAGTAGACTAAGTAGAAGCCTGGCAGTGGACGATTGTGCACCCTGCGCTTTCGCTGGTGTCTAATCTCTTCTGTCTCTTCCTCATGCCCCTCACAGCGCTGATCATCGACGACGAACCGCTCGCACGCCAGGAGTTGCAATACCTTCTTGACCGCGATGGTGACGTGACAGTTCTCGCGCAAGGGTCGAACGGCATCGAGGCCGTTGAGCTGATCCGCACACACAAGCCGGACGTCGTCTTCCTCGACGTGCGCATGCCTGGGCTGGATGGTTTTGCAGTACTGAAGAAGCTGATGGCTCTTGACCGCAAGGCCCGCTTGCCACAGGTCGTCTTCGCTACGGCATTCGACCAATACGCCGTGAAGGCATTCGAGGTAAACGCAGTTGACTACCTGCTGAAACCGTTCGACAGCAAGCGCGTCGTAAAGACGCTTGAAAAGGTCCGCGCACGCGCAGCCGGAGAAGGACGCGAGGGCATCGTCGAGCCCTATGAGGCTCCGCCGGCAGAACCCTCACATTCCCGTACAAAGCCCGGGCATCACGCGACGGTGGTTCATCGTCGCAAGGAGCCCTCATCCGCTCGGAATCGCCTGTGGGACTCAGCCGAAGCGAAGCTTGACGCGCTGCTGCGCATGGTCGAGGAACAGGCCACCGCTATCGGCAATCGCGTGTCGCATGCGACACGGCCGGCGGACGAGACAGGCGAGGCGCGCCGCTCCGGCAAGGTTGTTCTGAAGGCGCAAGGCCGTCTGTTGCTCGTCGACCAGCGTGACGTCTGTTTCGCCTCCATCGACGAGGGCCGCATCACAGTCGTTACCAAGACGCTCGAAGGTGAGTCGAATGTGCGCACACTCGAAGAGCTCATGGATCAGCTCGATCCCGACCAGTTCTGGCGCGCGCACCGCTCGTTCGTCGTCAACATCGAGCACATCCGCGAGGTCGTGCCATGGTTCAAATCCAGCTACCAGCTGCGCATGGATGACCGCAAGAACACCGAGATCCCCGTAAGCCGCTCGCAGACGCGGCGGCTGCGCGAGCTCTTCAACCTGTAGTCATGATCGAAGCCCTTAGTCATGATCGACGCCCTTAGCCATGAGTGAGGACCGCGAGAGGCGCATCATTCAGTGGTTCGTTCGCGGCGCCGTTGCGATCTTCGCGATCGCCCTGCTGATCTACCCTGCAGATTGGCTCGTTTGGAAGGCGCAGACGATCTTCGGCGGCGGGATGGGATCCGTGCAGGTCAGCCGTTTCACCGTCGCGGAGCTCAAAGGCAACAAGGAGGAGTACTACCCGGAGGGCACGGACACCGCCGCGTGCAGCCGGTCACTGTTCCCGCAGGGTGGCAACAGCGCCTGCTGGTGGCTGCGCCGTCATCCGCAGATCATCGATCGCTATTGACTCATGGCGCCGCGGCATATCCGTGCCGGTTGAAGTTGAAGTGGTAGCGCGCGCCAAACATAATGGGCTTCGCCCAAAGGCTGCCGGACGGTGTCGCGGGTGTGTCCCAGCGCTGAAACTGCACGTCAACAAGTCCGCTGAGATGTTCGGTCAAGCGGTATTCGGCCCCAGCTCCGGGTGAGAAGACATTCCCCGTGCTCCTGAGAATCAAAAACTCGCCACCCGGCGAAGGATAGCCACCATTCTGATAGTCGATCTGACCCCGACCCAGCAGGAAATCGCCGTACACACGCAATCCGGGCAGAACGCGGCGTTCAACACGGATACCGCCGAGTGCGCTTCTCTGCGCATCAATATGCCCACCGTCGATCGGATACGTCCCACGCCCTTCGAGGAAGGGGCGGAAGCCATGATAGGAGCGGATACCGATATCGGCACCGGCGGTGATGCCAAGATTCCTGCCGCCGCTCAGTCCGGTGTAGGTTCCGTTGATTCCACCAAAAGCCGAGATGTCGAGCAGCTTACTCGCTGTCGGCTGAGAGATCTGTGCGTGGGCATTCGCCGCGACAACCGCAGTGGCAGCGGCCAGGTTCAATACGAGATTTCTGAGACGCAATCCTTCTCCTTGTTTCCTTAGAGAATAAGACGGTACAACGCCACGAAGGTGGTTTTTTGGCCCTGTCCGGCGCAGATTTCCCCATTTGGGGAATGATTTCAACAGCCGGAAAACGTGAGCCGATCCCCTTATCGGCAAGGATCGGCTCAATATTTAGATTGCGGTTGTGGTGGTGGCTAAGAGGCGCGCCGAAGCACAGCCGGATCGGCGACCGCGGGCGCTCCCAGCAATTCATCAAACAGCGAACGGTAATACACCATCGCCTGGCGGAGATCCTCGGTCGAAGCGCGCCCGCTGCTGTGGCGAACAACAATCTCGCGCGCAGATCGGTAGTTTTGCACGACGCCCGGATAGTTCACCGAAATATCGTCGGCGCGTTGATCAAAGTCACCCATCGGATAGCCGCGCGCATTCATAACGCGGTTGACGAGACGGTCGGCCTCGCTGACAGCCATCGACGGGTCGTCGACAAAGCGACGCTGCACCGCAGCCCACTCGTCGGCATAGGCTGCGCGTTCCGTCGCGGGCAGTTCGCGAATTGTGAACTTGTGCACGCGGACCTCGCGTTCGGCGAGCACGGCCTCCGCCTTCGCGGCGTTTCCCTGCTGCTGGAGCGTGCGCTCGTACTCGGGTCCGAACTGGTGTTTGAGATGTGTGGATCTTTGCCGGCGGCGGGTGATCACAAGAACCGCTATCACGATGATGGCAAGCACAACGATGATGGCTACAAGAACTTTGGGATCCATTGACCTTTAGCCCTCCAGTCACTGTTCGATGCACAATACCGCGCGGCGCGTGGCACGCACACGCGCAGAAATGCGAACGCCTCAGCTAAGGGCTTTCAGGTGGAAGCAGATGGCAGTGCAGTGCGGCGGGCGCAAAAGGACGGCCTGCCACACCGCAGCTACAGGTTGGACGATCTGTTTCCTGTAATAAGTCGAAGGATCAAGGTCAGGACAACGGCTCCGATCACGGCAATCACGATGGTCATGATCAATCCGTGATCGCCGCCGAAGCCAAGATGCTCGGCGAAGAATCCTCCGATGAGCGCGCCGACTATACCGACCACGATGTCCATCAGCACGCCGTAGCCACCGCCCTTCATCAGCTTCCCTGTGATCCAGCCCGCGATAAGACCAATGATGATCCACGCAATGATGCCGTGACCCATAGCGAAAACCTCCGGCTGAAGCTTTGACTACGCCGGAAGGCTATCAGAGTCAGATGAAATCTGCACAGTACAGATCCCAAACGACTAACAGAGGACACGCCGAAGACGGCATCTCACTTCCAGGTGCGTATTGACGGTGAGGAGTAAAGCTGCGCCGCCCTTCGCACGAATTCCTCACGGGAGACTTCCATGGGTCAGACACTTACAGACGAACGCCTCACAACAGCCGACATCGCGAACTCTCCGAGGCCGATACAAATTTCGAACGCAACCACGGATGCAGGCCGTGACCCGAACTTCCCTGACTTGCGCAAGGAGACCACTGTCCCGCCAGCGGAGACGAATGCCGCAGCGAGTGCCGAAGGGCATGCTCCGGTGTTCCCGGAAAACGAGCTGAACGATCTGCGCTCGCGCTGGGACAAAGCGCAGGGCATGTTCGTTGACGAGCCAAGAAAAGCAGTCGAGGACGCCGATGCGCTGGTGGCAAGTGCGGTAAAGCGCATCGCCGAGCTCTTCGCCGACGAGCGCGCGAAGCTCGAGAAGCAGTGGGACCGCGGCAGCGAGGTATCTACCGAAGACCTTCGCCAGGCGCTGCGACGCTACAGAGGGTTCTTCGACCGGCTGCTGAGTTTCCAGTAAACGCGGTGCGGGGAGGCCTACCTCCCCGCTGCTTTTTGCGCACGAGCCACTCGCTTTAAATCAGGCGTGCTTCAGAGGTCTATAGCGTCGCCGTATGGTTTCCACGACAGTGCCCACAACTGCATAGGTGCCGGCGTTCACAACCAGAACAACGTAGAAACTCAAGGGGTACCGGCCCAGCAGCGAAACCGGACAGGTCACGCAAGCCATTATCCAGGCGATTCCATGCAGATTTGCAGATGTTGCAGAGATCCAAAGCGCCCAAAAGACCGCTGCAAGCGCTCCAACACCAGCCCAGATCGCAATTCGGAGTTTCATAGCTGACCCTCTTCTTCGGCTCCAATCATTCCACTGGAGTGGATTAAAGGGCAAATCGGCCTACATAAAATTGCCCCACATGTTTCAAGAATTGCCCCCGGAAAAAGCGAAAATCATCGCAATCCGGTTGCCTCAGGATTCTTGAGGCAGGCGTATGCTGTCCCTATTGCAGGGTCCTCACAGGAGAAGACAGCATGGATTTGGCGAACCAGTATCCCGTCCATGTAATCAGGCGGGAGTCAGCCGGGTGGACGATTGCATTCGGCGTGTTGCTCATTATTGTGGGTCTCTTTGCGTTGATGGCCCCACTGATCGCGGGCGTTGCGATAACGGTCCTGATCGGCTGGCTGCTCATTCTTGGCGGCATAGCCCACCTGGTCGTGTCATGGCATCTGCGGCACGCAGGCGGCCTGATCTGGGAGCTGCTGATCGGCCTCGCCTACATCGTGATGGGCGTATTTCTGCTCGCACATCCAGTCGCAGGGCTGGTAGCACTCACTGTGTTCATCGGCTGCTATCTGCTCATCAAAGGAATCTTCGAGCTGATCATGTGGTTCCGGCTGCGACGTTTTCACGGCGGCGGATGGGTGCTGTTCGATGCCATCGTCTCTCTTTTGCTGGCCGCGCTGATCTGGATGCATCTTCCCTATTCGGCGACATGGGTTATCGGAACGCTCGTGGGCTTCGGCATCCTGTTCAGCGGAATCTCGCGATTGGTACTGGGTGTGCACGCCCGGCAGCTGCTCGCAACTGTCCCATAACAACGCAGTCCCACGGGGTAGTACTGCACAGTTCCCGAGCGCACGCACCACGCCAGACGACCGCAACGGTCGGTCTGGTGTGGTGGTATGGGGAAAGCAGGGTTCGTGGTGAGGAATTACTTGACGGACTTGATCGTCATGGTTCCGTTGTCGACAGTTGCGTCAACCGTAACCTTCTCACCTGCATGGTTCTTCAACGTGTCAGGATTGGAAATCGGATAGACCTTCCCGTTGACAACAAGCACAGCGGGTGATCCGCCTTCGATGCACTTCTTGGCGCAGTCCGCGTGGTCAGCGCTGGACACCTTGGCAGGATTCTTGGCGCACATGGCGTCAGAAACCCATCCAGTAAACGACTCGGCGAGGAGCGGAGCGGCGGTGAACATGACGGCTAAGGTAGCGAGAGCGGCGATTCGTTTCACAGATGCCTCCTACAGCTTGGATGGGCGAATTATAGACCGTAAATCTGGCGAGGTTGTCACGCGCAGTTGACGCCGCAAACGCGGTTTGTGACACTCGCCCCTATGCGATACGGCGGCCCGGTGGAACATGCCAGCGAGCGGAGAATTCGCGAATGGAACAAGCCTCATTATCGGCTCGCACACTGGCCCATCTGGATCTGGGTCTTCTTCCTTGTGCCCGGGCCGCTAACCTTCCGCCTCTTCGCCGGCAGCGTGGGATGGCCGAACCTGGCGTGGCTGATGGCCGTGCTCGCAGGGACAGGCGCGGCTGGTGTGCGTGGACAACTGCCGGGCGTCGAGCCGCGCCCATACATTCTGCGTTTCGATGAGCACCGGCCCAATCCGCTGTACCGGCGCATCTGCTACACCTTCGCGTGGAACGCACTGCTCAGCTTCGCAGCCATCAACATACTCGCCCTGACGATCGCGGCAGCGACCGGCGCATGGCGCATGAAGCAGCTCTACCAGTGGGCCTATGCTCCAACGTGCGTACTCGTCATCATCGCCGGAATCGCTGGTTGGCTGCCCCGCGCCGGATTCTCGACGAAGGGTGAGGGCACCGAGCGCAGGTATTTCTACACTGCGGTGTGGAGCGTGACCACCGCGCAGACGCTGCTGCTGGTGCTCTGGAAAGCTCTGCCACTAAGCCGCAAGACTGCGGCGTTGAAGCTCGTGCTCTTCGCCGGCGCGCTCGTTGTAATGGGCATCGCAGGGCTCGGTGGAAAACTGCCGCGCACACGTCCGATCGTCGCAGGTGAGCTCATCATCGCCGACTGAACACGGTCACGCGAAGAGCGCGAGCAGTTACGCAGTGCTCAAGACAATCAGTGAGTCTGGATACGGCTGAACGCCTGCGCCGCGATCCGCGACACTGTGTTCAGGAACTTCCCCTTGATGCTGATCTCCGGCGCATCCGGCATAGGCATGCTGCTGAACGTATCGAGGTCTGTGAAGCGGATGGTCGGGAAGCGGTCGGTGTTGCTGCCGAGGAATTGGCAAAGGCGTTCGAAGCGCTCCACAACGTCCCAGCGTATGACGGGCTGTTTGCTCGGATGACGGCGCCGCGCGAGCATCTCGAACGAATGCGAGACAATGACGAAGAACTCCCATCCCGCGGCCTCCGCGCTAACCAGGGCGTGAATCATCTCATCGGCGCTGCAGGCGCAGAGCTGAGCAGGCCGGAAGTGGCCCATGAAATCCTGGAACACCGCTACGGGGAGTTCCTGCACACCGTTGTAGTCAGTAAGGTGACCTACAAACCTGGGCTGGGGCAGGCGGCATCTGTCGCCAAGGTACGACCGGTTATAGCTGGAGTCGTAGCGGATACCACAGTTCTCGAGCGCGAGAAGAGTATCTGTGTTGGCGGCAAATCCGCCGGCGCGAAAAGCAACGGGACGCGGTGCACCGGCCTGCTCAAGCCGAAGGGAGGCGTAGCGCATGATGGCCGCCTGCTCGTCGAGCGAGTAGGCGCTAAGCAGGTGACTGCGGTGCGGGACGTCCAGGCCGGGCAGATACTGGACCCACTCGGGATGAGGGTGCAGCTGAACGTCGTGACCGGCGGGGGTAATGGCGCAAACGATATCGCGCAGAGGCTGCTCGCCAACCTCGGGAACCGCGGCGAAGAGGCTTTCCACAAAGAAGCTGGCCTTGAGGTTCTGCTTCGCTAACGTGCTGAGCTGGTACTCAAGACCAACGGCGTTGCCGTCTATCTGACCGTATACATCGCGCTTCATGTCGGCGGCAAGGCGATCCTGCTTCCAGTTGCCGGCGATTGGATGCGTCTCTGTGTCGATCGTAATCAAGACCTTGAGCATGTCGTTTCAGATTACCCATGGACCACAGAGTCGCCAAGATGAATAGCATTTAGCCCTGAACAACTTCAAGAAAGTCTTCCAGCAGGGTACCCTCCCCCCCGTACTTTCTTGCGCAAAGTCTTCCCAACAAATGGGTTAGCTCCGGACTTCATGTCCCCTGGGGTGCATTGAAGATGCAGCCCGGCTGACAATTCCCCTTACTTCTATTGTATTAGGTGCGTCAAGCGTCTCGCTGGGTCTCAGCGCCTGCTCTTCCCTGTCGTGTATCTGGTCAGTTGTTTCGTTGGCGCCGATTGCGCCGATACAGGTGCAGAACGAAGAAGGGCTGGCGCTTTGAAGACGAGATACTGGTGGATCTGCGTGGCCACTCTGGCGGTTCTGGCGGTCCCCGGTGGGTCAGCCCAGAGCGCGAACTTCGTTTCGCGGTCGCCGGCTGGAACAGCCGATCGAGCACCCCTCACAGCGTACGGCACGGACTGGCATGCCGGCGTGAATGGCGTCGGCTTTGATTTCGCGTCGGCTCTAAATTCACGGCTGAGCTTACGAACGGGACTGGACTTCTTCCGCTACTCGCGCCAGTTTTCGGAGTCGGGGGTTCCGGTTGATGCCAACGTACACCTGCAGAGTGCGCACGTTGATCTCGACTGGTATCCGCGAGGCGGGCGGTTTCATGTTGGACCGCGGATGGTCTTTCTGAACAACAACAGCATTGCCGCAGAAAGCACTGTGCCTTCAGGTTCGACTCTGACGCTTGACGGCCAGGATTTCGTAGGCAGTCAAACCGATCCCTTACACGGCAGCGGAAAGATCTCGTTTGGGCCGATCGCTCCGGGGATGACGATCGGCTTTGGGAATCTCGCCTCGAAGAAAAAAGGACACTGGAAGGTGCCGGTTGAGGCCGGGTTTTATTACGTGGGGCAGCCGCGACTGGAGGTGAACTTTACCGGCCAGGCATGTTCACCAGATGATCCGTCGGCCTGCGAGGACGTGAGCCAGGATCAGGACTTTCAGACGTCTCTGGCGAAGTTCATCGCGCGCCAAAATCACAATCTGAGTTACGCGAAGTTCTTCCCTATTTTGTCGGTTGGTGTTGGATACGCATTCTGACTCTTCGCCAATAAATTTGCCGCTTGACATATCTCCTTGATGGACCTACGGTTAGGCGTCTTGCCCGCGGCCCAATAAAAATAAAGGAGAAAAAAGAAACGATGCGTATTCGTATGGCATTTTTTGGCTCAGCATTGCTTGTTTGCTCCGTCCCAGTTCTCTTCGCTCAGGACGCTGCCAAGGTTGACCCCACGCACTACAAGGTAGTCAGTGAGAACGCGCAGGTGAGGATACTGCGGGTGCACTATGGCCCGCATCAGAAGTCGGTGATGCATAGTCATCCGGACGGTGTGGTCGTGTTTCTAACCGCGGGGAAGACTAAGTTCACCTATCCCGACGGGAAGACAGAGATCCTCGAGATGAAACCCGGTGACGCGCGTTATACGCCGCATACGGTTCATCTGCCGGAGAACGTAAGCGATCATGCGATGGATGCCGTCCTGGTTGAGCTGAAGAAGTAGGTGGACTCCTGACAGCTAAAGGGCCCTCGTGAGCGCTGCTCCCGAGGGCCTTCCTACATAAAGTGGGGCTCTAACGTTGATGCTGCTTGAGGTAGGCCTTCGTTGCCCTGGCCTGTGCCTTCTCCTGCTTGCGGCGTTGCTTCATGAGGTGCTTCTGATACTTCTCCGCGTTCTTGTGCGCGTGGTAGTAGTCCGGCCTGGCGTTGGATTGGGCACGGCCGCCGGTCAACGGCAGGCAGAGGACGACAGCGAACAACAAGAGGCAGGCGCGGGTCGTTTTCACGGGCTCACCAATAAGAGTGATTTGGCGGAATGGTACACCCAAAACGTGAGTTTCGCGTTTCCATCTAACCAGGTGCGCGCCGTCTCATCAGAAGCAGGCCAGCTAAGGCTGCCGCAGCAAAAAGAAATATCGTGGACGGATGGAGCGGACTTGGAACCGTTCTTTTCGTGAGAGAAAAACAGAGAATCATTGAATTGAATTGAGTTACCCAAGGGTGTAACTTTCGTAAGCGGACTTTGAACCGGGCTTCCGTTGAAAGCGAGGAAAGGGAGGATATCGAGATGGTTCGTGCTCGCGTTTTCTACTACTCTGCAGTGCTCACCTTTGCCGTGTCCTTTGCGGGACTTGCGCAAGAGACGACTACGACGACGACGAAACCGCAGTCACATGCTGTGATGACAACCATCGACACTGCGCAGGTGGTGTACGTCTCCGGCGACGATGCTGTGTTGAAATTTCCAGATGGAAGTCTGCGGCTGCTGGAGGTTCCCCCAGGAACTTCGTTCACGGTAGACGGCCAACCGGCGAAGGTATCGGATTTGAAGCCGGGCTCAGTGATTTCGCATGCGAGGGTGAGCAGCCGCACCGAATCCGATGTAACAACCGTGACACAGATCAACGGAACAGTGACGGCCAAGAGTGGGCCGTTTGTCACACTGCGGCTGGATGATGGCACCTCGAAGATTTACAGAGTTCCAATGCACGCGACGTTTACGATCGATGGGCAGCCGTCGACATTTGCAAACCTGACGAAAGGCTCGAAGATCTCCGCGACTGCGGTGAAGACCGAGGGCCTCTCGACCGTGAGCCACGGGTCTGCGATGGCGGCGCAGACTCCACCCCAGATTGGCGTGCTATTGATCGAGAAAAGATAGTGGAGTTGAGTCAGATTTAGGGAGCCTGGGTGGTGAATCGCATAACCCACCACCTGTGGCTCCTTGCCTCAGCAGCCGGCGAAGGAGATGAACTCTCCGAGGGGCGACGGCAGGGTTGGAGTGAATGGTTTGAAGGCGAAGCTTTGCGAGGTGTCGAAGCCTGCCTTCTTTGCCGTGTTGAAATCGACGAAGGGTAAGAGAGCGTTGACGGCCTGGTCGATCGACGTCCAGCAGAGAGTTCTCTCGTAGCCGTTGTTGTTGGGCGGATCGATGCTCTCGGAGAGGCCCTGAATGCCGGTAATGGACTCGATCGGGCCGCCGGTGGCGGGCGTTACGTCGCCGCCGAGGACGCGGGCGAGGGTGCGATGGTCGCTCTCTATGCCCATGATGCGTGCGGAAGTAACGCGCAGGTTCTGCGTCGTGAAGTTGCGAACGCCGACCAGGTAGGCGGCGATGAACGCGTCCTCCAGCGTGACGAGGATGTTGAGGGTGGTTTGGGAGTTGGAGAACATGTTGGGTGGGTAGAAGAAGTTGGTGAAGGGGGACGGCTGGTCGGTGACGGACTGCTCGAGGAGGTAGTGGGACATCTCCTCCTGAACCGCGGCTTTGAGGTAGCCCTGGTCGTCGTCGGGAAGCTGCTTGAAGAAGGGCGAGCTGCTGATGATGTTGGAGTAGGTGGTGACGGCGAGCGCTTCGGCAATCTCGGCGGCGATGAGGATGTCGCGATCGGACTTCCGCAGCCTGGACTTCTCGCCGAAGAGGCTTAGAGGCTCTTCTTCGTGCTGCTGTGCGGGTGCGGGAGCAGCGAGTGCGGCATAGCCCGCGGCGCCGGCAAGAGCGGCAGTCCGGACGAAGGAGCGGCGGGATGGGTGGCGTGGCGTCGCTGGACCCGGCTTGAATTCATTGGGCGTGTTCATACGTTCGTCTCCTGAGGGGCTCAGGAAAGTCGTCTGGAGCGCGTTTGATTTGTGAGGAAAGGGGCCTGGACTTCCTGGCTGCGAAAAGTACGCACGGGAGCGCGTACTGGATTGCGGCCTGGATAAGCGCGACCAGGGTATCCAAGGGGCGACGGTCCGTTCGGCCTGGGCCGGTCACCGCTTTGGGAGTTACCGAGGGTTTTGGTCAAGGAATCAGTGTCAGAGGTTGCGGACCCGGCCGCCGGTGACCAGGCGCAGGATCAAGGTGAGGATGACGGCACCGATGACGGCGACGAACACCGTGTAAAGGAAGCCGCCGGTGCCGGCGTAGCCGAGCGTGACCATGATGAGGCCGCCGATGATGGCTCCGACGATGCCCACGATGATGTCGACGAGGGGGCCGAAGCCGGCACCGCGCATGATCTTGCCGGTGATGTACCCGGCGACAAGGCCGATGACGATCCAGACGAGGAGCGAGTGCGTGCCCTGGGTGGACTGGATGTAGCGGCTGACGTTGACGTGATGAAGGTGCGATTCCACGGTTCGACTCCTGTAATGTTTTGTTCCTCTGACAGGAGTTTCAGAGGGCAGGAGATGCGCTGCGGGTTGCGCGGTGCGGATATTTTTGGGCGGGAGACCTGTTCCCGCTCATGCACAAATAGGGCGCATGAACGGGCACCGGGACTGTGGACGGACCGCCGCCGCCTCCCTGACGGCGAGCGACCGCTTCGGTTTTGTTGAGGCAGGGGTTACGCGCGGCACCGGCGGAGGCGAGCCCGGCCAATCCGGAATCGGTGTAAGTGTAGGTGAAACTTTGGGCCTTCATCGTGAGGAGAGCGACGAGCAGCAGGCGCCACGCCCCCGGTGGGGAGCGGGTCGCAACACGCATGCGGGATAGGGAAAGGCCCGACGCCGACGAACGCTTGGGAGAAGCTCGGTGGTGTTAATTTCGACGGAGCCAACCGTAGCACAGGAAGGTCGTGCTACCGTCGAACTCTTTGGTCACCGAGATTTAGAGTTACATGCCGCTAATCCCCGAGATGGCAAGGCCAGGGATGTTCTTGCAAGAGTACGCCGCGGACGATGCTCCAGAGTCGGTTGTGGTGGACCTACTCGTCGTTTGCTATCGCTGATTTATCGTCCTGCGTTACGAGCACATGGTTTGACACCTATTCCCTCCGGGCTTAGAGTTGCGCCGGGCCATGAAGACAATTCAATGCAGAGGAATCTTTATGCCATCACTTGGTAAGCAAATCGATACAAGCAAGGCGACGAAGGGTGTTCCA